>NZ_JBHTWG010000002.1:0-177768 GCF_042792555.1 Streptomyces sp. NPDC056628 | reverse complement strand
CGGCGGCCTACGGCCACGGTCAACCCGGAGGCCGGGGTGCCCGCGCGCTTCCCGGCGCCGGCCACCGGGCCTGCCCAGAGGTCTACTCGAGCCAGGTCTTCACCTTGTCGCGGTTGGCCTCGACCCACTTCTTCGCCGCCGCCTCGGGGGCCATCCGGTCCACGGCGATGTACTTGGCCACCGTGTTCTGGTCGTCGTTGGTCCAGGTGAAGTTCTTCACCAGGTCGTAGGCGGGGCTGCCCGACTCGGCGAACTTCGCGCTGACGATCTTGTTCAGCTCGTACTCCGGGTAGTCGCAGGCGATCTTCTCGGCGTCGGCGTCGCAGCCCTCCTCGTAGGCGGGCAGCTTCACCTTGACGAGCGGGACCTCGGACATGAACCACTGCGGCTCGTAGAAGTAGCCGATGACCCACTCCTTCTTCTTCTCCGCCTTGCGGAAGGCCTGGATGAGCGCGGTCTCGCTGCCCGCGTACACGACCTTGTAGTCCAGCTTCAGGTTCTTCACCAGGGCCTCGTCGTTGGTGACGAACGACGGGTCGCCGTCGAGGAGTTGGCCCTTGCCGCCCGACTCGGAGGTGCGGAACCGGTCGGCGTACTTGTCGAGGTTCTTCCAGTCGGTGATGTCGGGGTGCTCCTTCGCCAGCCACGGCGGCACGTACCAGCCGATGAGCCCCTTGTTGCCGGTGGGTCCGGCGTCGACGGCGGTCTTCTGGCCGGTGATGTACTTCTTCTTGAGGTCGTCGTGGCCCCAGTTCTCGATGACGGCGTCGACCTCGCCCGTCCCGAAGCCCTGCCAGGCGATCTCCTCCTTGAGGTCCTTCTGCCGGACCGTGCAGCCGAGGTCGTGCTCGGCGACGTACGCGACGACGGCCGCGTTCGCCTCGTAGCCCACCCACGGGTTGACCGCGAGGTCGAAGGTGCCGCAGGAGCCGGACGAGCCGCCGGAGCCCGCGGAGTCGTCGCCGACCTTCGCGCCGCTGCAGGCGGTGAGGATGAGGGCGAGGACGGCCGTAGCGGCCGCGCCGGCCCGCCGGTGTCGTGCCATGGTGTCGTGCTCCTTACGCGCTGGTGCGGCGAGCCGCCGCCTGAGTGATCCGGTCGAACATGACGCCGAGCAGGACGATGGCGAGCCCCGCCGCCAGCCCCTTTCCGTACAGCTGTCCCTGTGAGAAGCCGGCCACCACGTCGTAGCCGAGGGCCCCCGCGCCGACGAGGCCGCCCACCACGACCATCGACAGCACGTAGATCAGGCCCTGGTTGGTCGCGAGCGTCAGGGCACTCCTGGCCATCGGGAGCTGCACCTTGGTGACGGTCTGCCAGGTGGTGCACCCGGCCGAGACGGCCGCCTCCACGGTGGCCGGCGGCACGTTCCGCACCCCGTCCGCGACGATCTTCACGGCGACGGGTGCCGCGTAGACGACGGCGGCGACGATCGCCGTGAAGCGGGTCGCGCCGAACAGCGCGAGGAACGGCACGAGATAGACGAACGGCGGCATGACCTGGGCCGCGTCGAGGGTGGGCCGCAGCAGCCGGTCGACGAGGGCGTTGCGGCCCATCCACACGCCGAAGCCGACGCCGAGGACCATCACGAGGACCGTGGCGACGACGGTCGAGGCCAGCGTCGTCATGCTGTCGGACCACAGGCCGGTGCCGACGAGCAGGCCCACGCAGACGGTGGTGGTGACCCCGGCGCGCCATCCGCCGAGGACGGCGCCGAGGGCGATCAGGGCCGCGCCGACCAGCCACCACGGGGAATCCGTGAGCAGCGTCTGGAACGGGTTGAGCAGACCGGTGGTGAGCGTGTCGCGGAAGGCGTTGGTGAGACCGGACAGATGGTCCTGTGCCCAGGTGGTCACGCTGTCCGCGCCGCGGGAGACCGCGCTGCCCACGCCGCCCTCGCCGGGGAACTCCGCCGCCCAGACGTAGGTGTGGGACAGGTACACGAGGACGGCGGTGACGGCCGCGCCCGCGCCGAGCAGGGGGCGGCGCCAGGCCGCCGTACAGCCCCGCGCGCGCCGGGCTGTCTCCTGGCGTACGCCGGCCGCCGTGGTGACGCGGTCCAGCACGATCGCCATGACGACGATCGCGAGGCCCGCGTTGAACGCGGTGCCGACGTCGAGCGACTGGAGGGCCTGGACGACGGTCTTGCCGAGGCCGGGCGCGTCGATCAGGGCGGCGACGGTGACCATGGCGAGGGCGGCCATGATGGTCTGGTTGACGCCCATGACCACGGTCCGCGCGGACATCGGCAGCAGCACCTTCGTCAGGGTCTGCCGCCGGGTGGCGCCCAGGGAGTCGGCCGCCTCGACCGTGGTGGCCGGCACGGAGCGGATGGCGTGCGCGGTGATGCGGATGGCGGGCGGCGCCGCGTAGACGAGGGTGGCGAGGGTGGCGGAGGCCGGGCCGATGAGGAAGAACAGGGTGAGCGGCGCCAGGTAGACGAAGGTCGGCATGGTCTGCATGAAGTCCAGGAACGGCGTCGTGATCCGGTGGACCCGGTCCGACAGTCCCGCCCACACCCCGAGCGGGATCGCGAACAGCAACGCGACGAACACGGCGGAGAGCGTCAGCGCCAGGGTGTCCATGCTCTCCTGCCACAGCCCCTGGAGGCCGAGGAAGGTGAAGCCGGCCACCGCGAGCAGCGCGACCCTCCAGTTGCCCACGGCCCACGAGACGTACCCGGCGGTGCCGACGACCCCGAGCCAGCCGATCTGCGGGAGGGGCCGGCCGGCGCCCGGCTGGGAGATCAGTTCCTGGACGAAGGTGACCAGGGAGTCGATGACGAGCCGGATCTCGTTGAAGAAGTACAGGAACAGCGGGTTGGAGTCGCGGTCGGCGCCGATCGAGTCGTTGACGTCGTTGAACCACCGGTGCAGACCGGTGAGGTCGGCCGCCGCCAGTTGCAGCGTGTCCCGGCCGCGCAGGACGGCGAACAGCAGCAGCCAGACGAGGAGGATCGCGGCCACCACGAGAGGGCGGCCGGGGCGGCGCGCGGTCCGGGCCGGGGGCCTGGGCCCGGCGGTCCCGGTGCTGTCCGGTCTCTCCACGGCGACCGTCATCGTGGGCCGCCGTCCCGTCCGGCGACCACGGCGAGGATCTCCTCGTCGCCGACGATGCCGAGCAGTTCGCCGCCCTCGACGACCTTCACGGGCCGGTCGGCCGCCAGCACCGCCCGGGTGGCCTCCCGCACGACGACGTCCGGGCCCAGTTCCGGGCCGTCCAGGGCGTCGCCGTCCCGGGGCGGGCGCATGATCCAGCGCAGGGTCAGCACGTCCCCGCGCGGCACGTCCTTGACGAACTCGCTGACGTAGTCGTCCGCCGGGGCGCCCACGAGGGCGTCGCCGGTGCCGCACTGGACCGTCGCGCCGTCCCGCATGATCAGGATGCGGTCGCCGAGCTTGAGGGCCTCGGACAGGTCGTGGGTGATGAACACCATCGTCTTGCCGACCTCGCGGTGCAGCCGGACGACCTCGCTCTGCATGTCGCGGCGGATCAGCGGGTCGAGCGCGGAGAAGGGCTCGTCGAAGAAGAGGACGTCGGGGTCGCCCGCCAACGCCCGGGCCAGACCGACGCGTTGCTGCATGCCGCCGGAGAGTTGGTCGGGGTAGGAGTTCTCGTAGCCCGCGAGGCCGACCAGTTCGACGACCTCCTGTGCCCGCCGGAGGCGTGCGCCTCGGCTCATGCCGCGGATCTCCAGCCCGAACGCCACGTTGTCGACGACACGGCGGTGGGGCAGCAGGCCGAAGTGCTGGAAGACCATGGAGAACTTGCGGCGGCGCAGTTCGCGCAGCCGGGCGGCGTCGGCGCCGCTGATGTCCTCGCCCTCGAAGACGACCTCGCCCGCCGTGGGTTCGATCAGCCGGGTGAGACAGCGCACCAGGGTGGACTTGCCGGAGCCGGACAGGCCCATGACGACGAAGACCTCGCCCGGCGCGACGTCGAAGTGGACGTCGCGCACGGCGGCGGTGCAGCCGGTGCGGTCCATGAGTTCACGGCGGGTCAGACCGCGCAGTTCCTCGGAGCGCGGTACCCGGTCGGCCTTCGGCCCGAACACCTTCCACAGCCCGCGCACGGAGACGACCGGGGTGGAGCCCGGGTCCGGGGACGGGCCTGGCCGCTGGGGCGGCACCTCGGTGTGAGTGGTCACGGTCGGCCTCGTTTCGGCGTTCGGCCCGCGGCACGCGGGGACGGTGGGGCACGCCGGGGCACGGGCCGCCGAGTCCGGCCGGGGCGAAGGCGCTGTACACCCCGGCGTTCGCGCTGTGCCGCGCGGGGATCCGGACCGTCGTCGCGGAGGTGCGCCTGGCGGGGTGCCGGACCGCCCGGTGTTTTCCGGCCACCGGGCCTCGCCACGCGCCGTCCACGAACAGGTCTGCCACGCGCCGAGCCTTTCGACAGAAGTCGTTGCGCAATGTGCACCCGATTGCTTGTGGTGGAACACCTTTGCGAATCGGCCGACCGGCGTCAAGGGGGCGACTGATGACGATCACGCATGCCATCCCTTCCCCGCAGGAGCCCCGCCCGAACGCGGCGGCTCACGAGCCCCGGGCTGGAGCCGCCCGAACTCCCTCTCGCTCTAGGCGACTTGGGCGAGGAAGGAATGCAGGGCGGCGACAAGTTCCGCGGGGGCGTCCTCCTGGACGAGATGACCGGCGCCCGCGAACGGCTCGAAGCGCGCGCCGGGCACGAGCGCGGCGAGTTCACGGCCCTTCGCGACCGGGATCCAGCTGTCCTCCTCGCCCCAGCACACGAGCACGGGGATGCCGATGTCGCCGTAGCGGCCCTGGATCTCGTCGGTGTGGCGCTGGTCGGCCTGCGCGATCTGGCGGTAGAAGGCCGCCTGCCCGGAGTGATCCAGCCAGGGCTCGACGAGCCGTTCCAGGACGTCGGGGCGCAGCCCGGGACCGCCGGCGGAGGAGATGTACGCCCGCACGAGCGCGCCGTGCAGCGCGGGCGGCAACTGCCCGAGCACGTCCGCGTGTTCGCGGACGAGACGGAAGAAGGGCGAGCCCCAGGGGGCAAGGGCGACCGGGTCGACCAGGGTGAGGGCCCGGTAGCGGGCGCCGTGCAGGAGGTGGGCGCGCAGGGCGACGGCACCGCCGATGTCGTGGGCGACGACCAGGGGTTCGGGGAGGTTCCAGTGGTCGAGCAGTTCGGTGAGGACGCGCCCCTGGGCGGCCAGGGACACGTCCTGCCCGGCCGCCTTCTCGGACCGCCCGTAACCGGGCATGTCCCAGACGAACACCTGATGGTCCCGGGCGAGCGCGCGGGCGACGCCCCGCCAGACATAGGAGGAGAACGGGGTGCCGTGCAGCAGCACGACCGGGGTGCCGTCGGGTGGGCCGAGGCGGTCCCAGCGGACGGCGCCGGACGTGCTGGCGAAGGTGCGGGCGGGCAGCCAGTCGGTCTCGGAGGTCATTCCTCTCCCCGGTGGAGGTCGGCGGACACGGTCCCTCCACTCTCGCCGAGCTCCCGCTCGCCGCCGACCCGGCGCGCAGAGGACGTCCGCGCCTCCTCCCGGGCGTCGCGGTGACGGTGGTACGCGACCTTCGCGGGGGCCAGGGGCTCATTGCCGAGGATCAGATCGGCGGCCTTCTCGGCGATCATCATGACGGGCGCGTAGATGTTGCCGTTGGTGATGTACGGCATGACGGAGGCGTCCACGACCCGCAGCCCGTCCAGACCGTGGACGCGCAGGCTCGCCGGGTCGACGACGGCGAGATCGTCGGTGCCCATCCGGCAGGTGCAGGAGGGGTGCAGGGCGGTCTCGCCCTCCCGGGCGACCCAGTCGAGGATCTGCTCGTCCGTCTCCACCCCCGGGCCCGGGGAGATCTCGCCGCCGTTGTACGGGTCGAGCGCCGGGCGGCCCAGGATGTCGCGCGCGACGCGGACCGCCTCGACCCACTCGCGGCGGTCCTGCTCGGTGGAGAGGTAGTTGAAGCGCAGGGCCGGGTGGACGCGCGGATCACGGCTCCGGATCTTCACCGAGCCCCGGGCGTCGGAGTACATGGGCCCGACGTGCACCTGGTAGCCGTGGCCGCTGGCGGGCGCCGAGCCGTCGTAGCGGACGGCGACGGGCAGGAAGTGGAACATCAGGTTGGGGTGGTCCACGTCCTCGTTTCCGCGTACGAAGCCGCCGGCCTCGAAGTGGTTGGTGGCGCCCGGCCCTCTGCGCAGCAACCACTGGAGCCCGATGAGGGGTGCACGCCACTTGGCCAGGTACGGCTGGAGGGAGACGGGCTGCTTGCAGGCGTACTGGATGTACACCTCCAGGTGGTCCTGGAGGTTCTCGCCGACGCCGGGCAGGTCGTGGACGACGTCGATGCCGAGGGCCCGCAGCTCGGCGGCGTTCCCCACGCCCGAGAGCTGGAGCAGTTGCGGGGAGTTGACGGCTCCGCCGCACAGGACGACCTCACCGGCGCGGACCTGCCGCGGGGCGCCGGGGCCGCGCCGGTACTCCACGCCGACGGCGCGCCCGCCCTCGAAGAGGACGCGGGTGACGAGGGCACGGGTCCGCACGGTGAGGTTCGGCCGTCTCATCGCGGGCCGCAGGTACGCCTTGGAGGCGGACAGCCGGCGGCCGCGGTGGAGGGTGCGGTCGAAGGCGGCGAAGCCCTCCTGCCGGTAGCCGTTGACGTCGTCGGTGGGGGCGTGGCCGGCCTGACGGGTGGCCTCGAGGAAGGCGCCGAACAGGGGGTTGGCCACCGGTCCGCGTTCGAGGACGAGCGGGCCGTCGTGGCCGCGGAACTCGTCGTCGAGGTCGGCGGCGAGGCAGTTCTCCATGCGCTTGAAGTAGGGCAGGCAGTGCGCGTGGTCCCAGGTCTCCATGCCCGGATCGGCGGCCCAGCGTTCGTAGTCGAGGGGGTTGCCGCGCTGGAAGATCATGCCGTTGATGCTGCTGGAGCCGCCGAGCACCTTGCCGCGCGCGTGGTGGATGCGGCGGCCGCCCATGTGGGGTTCGGGCTCGGAGGCGTACTTCCAGTCGTAGAACCGGTTGCCGATCGGGTAGGTGAGGGCCGCGGGCATATGGATGAGGACGTCCCACGGGTAGTCGGGCCGGCCGGCCTCCAGCACCAGGACCCGGTGGGAGGGGTCGGCCGAGAGCCGGTTGGCCAGCGCGCTGCCGGCCGAACCACCACCGACGATGACGAAGTCGTACTGGGGAGCCATGCTGCCTCGTCTCCTCGCGTCGTCGCTACGCCGGGCATGCTAGACCTGGGCGCGCAGGACGCACCAGGTTGCGAACCACGCAACTTGGAGACCCGGCGGAAGGATGTCCTCCCCGTAACAGTGTTGTTTACTGCGCGTATAGTTTCACTGTGAGCAACTACAGCCCTGACCCGGACACACCGACGTCGCAGGCCGGCGGCGTGCAGTCGGTGGACCGCGCCATCAGTGTCATGGAGATCCTCGCGCAGCGCGGCGAGGCCGGGGTGAGCGAGGTCGCCGCCGAGATCGACGTCCACAAGTCCACCGCCTTCCGGCTCCTCGGCGCGCTGGAGGCCCGCGGCCTGGTCGAGCAGGCCGGCGAGCGCGGCAAGTACCGGCTCGGCTTCGGCATCGTCCGGCTGGCCGGCGCCGTCACGGGCCGTATCGACATCACCCAGCAGGGCCGCCCGATCTGCGAGCGGCTGGCGGAGGAACTGGGCGAGACGGTCAACATCGCGGTGCGGCAGGAGCATTACGCGATCAACCTCTACCAGGTGCGCGGTCCGGGTGCCATCACCGCGCACAACTGGGTGGGCCAGCTGACGCCGCTGCACGCCACGTCGAGCGGCAAGGTCCTGCTCGCGCATCTGCCCGCCGGGGAACGCGCGGAGCTGCTCACCCGGGCCGGCCTGAAGAAGGTCACCCCGCACACCATCACGGCCCGGACGAAGCTGGAGAAGGACCTGGCCGGGGTGCGGGAGCGCGGTTACTCCACCACCCGGGAGGAGTTGGAGATCGGGCTGCACGCCATGGCCGCGCCGGTCCGCGACCGGGACGGCGACGTCATCGCCGCGCTCAGCGCCTCCGGCCCCGCCTACCGGCTCACCGAGGACCGCATGCACGCGATGTCCCCGGTGCTGCTCAAGGGCGCCGAGGAGATCAGCCACCGGATGGGGTTCCTGGGCTGACCGCACCCCCCTGGTGGGTGTCCAGGCGGGCCGTCACCCAGGCGTGGAAGGCGGCGATGTGGTGCTCGCTGGGTACCAGCACCCCGCCCTGGGCGTACAGACGGGAGTTCATGCCGGGCTGGGTGCGCTCACACGCCGCGAAGTCCTGCCGGTTGACCCGGTCGAAGAGCTCCACCGAGCGGCTGACGTCCGCGCCGCCGTCGACGACGTGCGGGAGGTACAGCCAGTCGCACTCCACGACGGTGCGGTCGACGGCCACCGGGTACATCCGGTGGACGATCACATGGTCGGGGACCAGGTTGAGGAACACCTGCGGCTTGACGGTGATCGCGTAGTAGCGGCGGTCCTGTTCCCGGGCGATGCCGGGCAGGCGGTCCAGGCCCTCGGAGCCGTCGACGGTGAAGCCTGCGACGTGCGCGCCGAACTCGGCGCCGTGGCCGACGTAGTACTGGGCGGCGTAGCCGTGCGCGAACTCGGGCAGCACGTCGGTGAGTTCGGGGTGGATGGTGGCGCAGTGGTAGCACTCCATGAAGTTCTCGACGAGGAGCTTCCAGTTCGCCCGGACGTCGTAGACGATCCGCCGGCCCACCGACAGGTCCTCGATGCCGTAGCGCTCCAGGGACTCGAGGTCCCCGAGGCGTGCGACGACGTCCCCGACGACGTCGTCCTCGAAGGACGGCGGGTCCGGTGCGAGGCACACCCACACATAGCCCAGCCACTCGCGTACAGCCACGCCCGCCAGGCCGTACGCGGTGCGCCCGACGTCGGGCATCCTGGTGAGGTTGGGTGCCGCGACGAGCGTCCCGTCGAGCCCGTACGTCCAGGCGTGGTACGGGCATCGGAAGGCCCGCCTGACCTCCCCGCGGTCCTCCGTGACGAGGCGGGCCCCGCGGTGCCGGCACACGTTGAGGTAGGCCCGGACACCGTGGTTCCGGGCCCGGGTGACGAGGACGCTCTCCCGGCCCACGTCGACGGTGCGGAAGGCGCCGGGCCGCGGCAGGTCCGCGGCGCGTGCCACGCAGCACCACATGGTCTCGAAGATGCGCTCCTGCTCCTGGGCGAAGACGCCGGGGTCCGTGTAGGCGGAGCCGGGAAGGGTGGCGATCAGGCTGTCCGGCAGACCGGTCGGGATCACGGTGCGCTCCTCGGGGACGTCGGGGAGGGGGCGTTCACGCGCGCGGTCGCGCCGGCCGGGGCGGTCAGGCGGCGGCGAGCCGCCCGCGCCGGCAGGTGAAGAGGCGTACGCGGTTCATCCCGGGCACGGCGACGGGGTGTCCGGCCCGGCGGTACACGGCGAGGACGTCACGGCCCTCGGCGCCGCCGTCCTCCACGGTCACGCTCTCGGCGCCGGCCGCGTGTCCCGCGAACGGGATGCCGATGCCGTACCGGTCCGACCAGAAGTACGGCGTCCGGGGCCTGTCGTACGGGCGGTGGGCTTCGTCCCCGATGAGGACCAGCCGTCCGTCGTAGCCGCGCTTACGCAGGGAACGCGCGGCCGACGCTCCGGCGAGCGGGGCGCCGACCACGGCGACGGTCCTCACGCGGGACCGCCGGCCGTGCGGACGGCCCCGCAGGGCGGCAGGTCGGGCGTGTCGGTGGAGAGCCGGACGTGGATGACGCCCTCCACGACGACGATCTCGTGCGTCCGCACCGGGCGTTTGGCCGGCGGGGCGTCGACGGCTCCGGTCCGCAGGTCGAACGACGAGGCATGCAGCGGGCATTCGACCGCGCGGCCCTCCAGCCAGCCGTCGGCGAGCGAGGCGTCCTGATGGGTGCAGGTGTCGTCGATGGCGAAGAGTTCACCGTCGTCGGTGTGGAACACCGAGACCGGCGGGTCGAGATCGAGCCGGAAAGCCTCGCCTCGCGGCAGGTCCGCAAGACGGCACACGGGAATCATCATGACACCTCGGTGCGTATAGCGAAACGGATTGCGGTGAACGCAACGTCAGTCTGGAGGCGGCCCAGAAGCGTTGTCAAGGCGTCACCCGGCACCGATCCGGCCCCTCTCCCGGCCCCCTGAAGATCCCGAACGACCTGCGGAAACAGCGGAGTCGGACGCGCCGTCGGCGCCCGGTGGAGGGCCGCCCCTCCAGAGCCGCCCTTCGCAGGACCCGTTCCGCTTGGGGTCCCTTGCATGCCATGCTCATGCGGACTTACTCGTGAACTTCGCTCACATCCATGTCCGTTGGCTGATTCGGAGGGTGGAGATGAGAGCGACATCCCGACTGGGTGTCCTGCTGATGGCGCTGGCCGCGTTCACCACGGGGGCCGCCCCGACCACGACCGCCGGGGCACGGGAGCGGCAGGCGCCCCGTGTGCCGCACACCGTCGTCCTGGACGGCTCCCGTATGCAGCGGACGAAGGCCCGCCTCGACCACGGCGACCCGCACCTGCGCCGCGCGGTACGGGTGTTGCGCGCCCGCGCCGACACCTGGCTGGACCAGGGCCCGTGGACGGTCGTCGACAAACCCCGGCCGGCCCCCGGCGGTGACGTCCACGACTATCTGAGCCAGGCCCCCTACTGGTGGCCCACCACTCCCCCGACCGCGGACGATCCGTGGGGCTGCCCGTACGAGCAGCGCGACGGCGAGCGCAATCCCGAGGTCGACTCCGGCACCGACCGCCAGGACGTGGAGAAGACGTTCGACTCGTCCTACGACCTCTCCCTGGCCTGGTACTACACCGGGGAGCGCGAATACGCCGAGAAGGCGGCGCGGGTGCTACGCACCTGGTTCCTCGATCCGGCCACCCGGATGAACCCGAACCTCGACCACGCGCAGTTCATCCCGTGCCGGTACGACGGCCGCGCGATCGGGATCATCGACTTCTCGCAGTCCTACACCGCCGTCCTCGACGCGGTCGCCCTGATGGAGACCGGCGCACCCGGCTGGACCGCGCAGGACCGCGCGGCCATGAGGAAATGGAACGCCGACTTCCTGACCTGGCTCCGGGACAGCGACTTCGGCCGGCAGGAGGCCGCGGCCACCAACAACCACGGCACCTTCCACGATCTGCAGCTCGCGGGCCTGGCGTTGGCGACCGGCGACCGCGAACTGGCCCGCCGCACCGTGCTGGACGCGCGCGCCCGGCGTATCGCGCCGCAGATCGCGCCCGACGGCGGGCAGCCCCAGGAGCTCGCCCGCACCCGGAGCTGGCACTACTCGACGTTCGATCTGGTCGCCCACACCCGGCTGGCCGCGATCGGCCGCAACGTCGGGGTGGATCTGTGGGCCTACCAAGGACCGGAGGAGCAGAGCCTGTTCAAGGGGGTGGACTATCTGCTGCCCGCCGCGACGGGCGCCGCCGCCTGGCCTCATCCGGAGCTGGAGTTCCACCGCTTCGCGGCGACGGACGTGGTGCACGCGGCGGCCGACGCCGGGGACCGCCGGGCCCGGCAGGCCGTCCCCCTGCTCGAGGAGCCGCCGGGCGGCGACCTGTGGGCCCTGCGCCCGGCGGCGGAGCAACTGGACTCGATCGCGGGATGACCGGCGGCCGTCAGACCGTGGAGAGGTCGATCGCGCGGTCGACGTCGGCGGGCCGCAGCACCCGCAGGATGCCCTCCAGCAGGTAGTAGTCGGCGTACGGGAGCGAGATCTCGACGCCGTCCTCGGCCGGGCGGTTGCGGGTGCAGCGGGCCACCACCGCGTCCGCCCGGGCCGACTCGGTCGTCAGGCACGTCCGCGCCAGCGCGGTGAGCATCCGCAGCGCCACCTCGCGGTACCGCCGGCTGCCGGTGACGGCGGCCAGGTCCAGCAGTCCGCAGGCCATGATCGCGCCGGCGGACGCGTCCTTGACGTCGTGGGGGTGCTGCGGGGCGCGGAAGTCCCACACCGGCACGTGGTCCGGGGTGAGGGCGCCGATCGCGTAGTCGGCGAGGGCGCGGGCGGTGGCGAGGAAGCCGGCCTCGCCGGTCCTGCGGTACATCGTGGTGAACCCGTAGATCCCCCACGCCTGCCCGCGCGACCAGCACGACGTGGGGCTGTACCCCTGCACGGTGTTCGGGCCGACGGGGGTGCCGTCGGCCGGGTCGAAGTCGTACACGTGCGGGGTCGAGCCGTCCGGGCGGGGGAAGACGCGCCGCGCGGTCCGCGCGTGCTCGACGGCGATGTCCAGGTAGCGGCCGTCGCCGGTCTGCTCGCTCGCGAAGGCCAGCAGGTCGAGGTTCATCATCGTGTCGATGATGACCCGGCCCGCGTTGTTCGGGTCGTTCAGGCCGCCCCAGGCCCGGATGAAGCGGCCACGCGGGTTGAACCGGCGGACGAGCGAGCCCGCCGCCCGCAGGGCGCCGGCCCGCCAGACGTCGTCGCCGGTCAGCCGCCAGGCGGTGACCCAGGACGGGGAGAAGAGGAAGCCGAGGTCGTGGGTGCCGGTGTCGTCCTGGCGCGGCGCCAGCTTTCGGGCCGAGGCGAGGGCCCGGGTGCGGAACGCGTCGTCGCCGCTGTACAGCCAGGCCATCCACAGCGTGCCGGGCCAGAAGCCGCCGACCCAGTCGCCGTCCTGCGAGAACACCCACTTCTCGAATCTGGTGCCGACCGGGAAGGCGGTCACCCCGGGCGAGACGGCGGCGAGCTTGCCGACCGCGTAGTCGGCCGCCGCGCGCAGCGCGCTCAGGTCCGGGGTGGGTGCCATCGCCTCCACGGCCGCGGCGGGCGCCGGTAAGGCACCCGCCGTCGCGGCTCCGGCCGCCGTGGCCAGCACAGTACGCCGGGAAACACTCATGCGGACTCCTCCAACTGCTCGGTGGGGGAACGGAGTTGACCGAGCCTTGCATGAGCCGTGCCGAGCTGTACACCCACGTGGGCGATGTTCATTCACCTGAACGTCTGAGGATCCCTGACGTCGTCCCGTTCGCCCTCCGCCTGGGACGGCTCCGTCCTCGGGACCTCCGGGTGCTGCTCCGCCGCTGTGCGCTCCGCCGGTTCGTCGCGTTCCCCCTCGGCCTGGGACGGGGTGTGCGAGTACAGCCAGCGGTCGTAGTACGAGGCTCCGCTCTTCATGGCCGACCTCCCTCGACGGTTGTCTCCATGCTCCCCCCGGTGCGGCCGGCCGACCAGCTCAGCGGGTGATCCCCAGGCGGGCGCAGGCGGCCCGCAGGTCCGGGACGCAGATCTGCCCGACGGTGCACACGCCCGGGCGCACCAGGGTCCGCTCCACGTTCGCGGCGGTCACCTCGGCCGGGGTCAGCAGGACGGCCGGAATGTCCCGGCGGGTGGCGCTGCCGACCGTGATGGTGGCCACGTCCATGGCGGACTCGCCCCAGCCGAGGGCCACGGCCATGGCGGCGGCCGCGGCGGCCTCCTTCCCGAACGGCTTGTACACGGTCATGTACTGCTCGCCGGCGACGACGCGGCGTACGGCCTCCGGGTCGGCGTCCTGCCCGGTGACCGGCGGCGGCTTGTCGACCCCGGCCTTCTTGAACGCGAAGACCACTCCGGCGGCGATGGCGTCGTGGGCGGCCAGGCCCCCGCTGATGCGCTCCGCGCCGAGCACCGAGCGCCGAGATCGCGGCGGACATGTCCGCGTGCTCCCAGCGCGGGGTCACCCGGTTCGGGAGCAGCAGGCCGACGGTGAAGCTCTCCCTGCCGGCGTGGTCGTCCGAGCCGCACCCGGCCAGGGCCACCGTCAGCAGTCCCGCGACGAGTGCCGCGGCGACGTGCAGCGCGCGGGTGCGCACCGCGGCTTCCCTCGCCGCGTTCAGGACGCGCGGCCGGCGGCGGCGCGGCCCGGCACGACGACCTCGCTCCACACCTGCTTGCCGCCCGCCACCGGGAACGATCCGAACGACTCCGACACCGCCTCGACCAGCAGCAGGCCCCGGCCGCCGGTCGCCTCCCAGTCCACGATGACCGGTTTGGCGGGGGCGCGCGGCGAGGAGTCGGTGACACAGACGCGCACCCGGTCGCCGCGCAGGACCAGATCGAGCCGGACCGCGCCCTGGGTGTGCACGAGGGCGTTGGTGACCAGTTCGGAGACGACGAGCAGCACCGCGTCGGCCGCGTCCTCGACATGCCAGCGGCGCAGGGTGCGCGCGGTGAACCGGCGGGCGTGCATCACGGCGTCGGGCAGCCGCCACACCACCCAGCCGGCCCGGATCGGCTTGGTCCGCGTGCCGTCGTAACGCAGGAGCAGCAGCGCCACGTCGTCCTCGCGCGGGCCGCCGTCGCCGAGCAGCTGGTCGGCGGTGCGGGGCAGGTCGGCCGGGTCGGCGGCGGCCAGCGCGGCGCGGGTGCGTTCCATGCCGACGTCCAGCGGGAGGTCGGCGGCCTCCACGAGGCCGTCGGTGACCAGCGCGAGCACGGAGCCGGTGCTCAGCGCGACCGCCGTCATCGGGAACTCCGCGTCCGCGAGGACCCCGAGCGGGGGGCCGCCCTCGACCAGCACCTCCTCGGTGGTGCCGTCCGGGTGGCGCAGCAGGGGCGCCAGATGCCCGGCCCGTACGAAGAGGAAGTTGCCCTCCTCCATGTCCAGTTCGACATAGCAGCAGGTGGCGAAGAGGTCGGTCTCCATGCCGGTCAGCAGGCGGTTGGCGTGGGCCACCACGACGTCGGGAGGGTGCCCCTCGACGGCGTAGGCCCGCACCGCCGTCCGCATCTGACCCATGATCGTGGCGGCTCCCGCGCTGTGCCCCTGCACATCGCCGATGACGAGGGCGACCCGGTCGTCGGACAGCGCGATGACGTCGTACCAGTCGCCGCCGACCTGCAGGCCCCGCCGGGCGGGCAGATAGCGGGCGACGGCCGTGCCGCCGGGCAGCTCGGGCAGGCGACGCGGCAGCAGGCTGCGCTGGAGCATGGTCGCCAGCTCCTGCTCGGCGTCGTGCGCGTGCGCCCGTTTGAGGGACTGCCCGACCAGCGCGGCGGTGGCGGTGAGCAGGGACCTCTCCTCGGGGGTGAACTCGTGCGGCCGCTCCCAGCCGACCAGGCACACCCCGGCGACGCTGCCCTTAGCGGGCAGCGGCAGCACGGCCAGACCGCCGGAGCCGATGCCCGCGAGCGCGGGCTCCAGGGGGGTTCCGGCGGGCCAGAGGTCCATCCGGCCGTCGCGCAGGGCGAGCTGCAGGGTGGGCACGGCGCCGATCGGGGCGTCGGGCCACTCCGAGCGCCACTGCGCCCGCCACACCTGGGGCCAGGCCGACGGTTCGGGCGGGTCGAGCAGGGTCACGACGAGCCGGTCGTCACGGACGTCGGCCAGTGCCACCCGGTCGGCGCCCAGCGGCTCGCGCAGCGCGGTGACGGCGACCCGGCCGACGTCCTGGACGGTCACGGCGTCGTCGAGCGCGGCGGTCAGCCACTGGATGCGGGACACGTCGTCGGTGGTGCCGTGCTCCAAGGAGGTGGCCGTGACCACGCCCAGCACCTCCTCGGACCGGTCGCCGGAGGCGGGCCGCACCCGGCAGCTCAGGCTCAGCCAGCGCAGCTCGCCGGAGGGACGGCGGACCCGGAACTCCAGTTCCCTGCGGACGGGGGCCTGCGCGTTCGGTTCGAGCACGGGCATCAGCGCGGGCATGTCCTCCGGGACGGCGTGCCCGAGCAGGGAGTCCACCTTGCCGTCGAAGACCTCCGGGGTGATGCCGACCAGCTCGAGCAGCGTCTCGTCCGCGTCGATCAGGCCGGTCTCGGGGACGAGGACGAAGGAGCCGGCGCGCATGGCCTGCAGGGCGCGGGCGAGCAGATGAGGGGGCGCGGTGCCGGCCCGTTCGGCGCCGAGCAGACGGCCGACGTTGTCGGCGTAGCACTCCAGGAAGCGCTGCTGTCCGGCGTCGAAGCCGTCCGCCGAGGTGCCGACGACGACGAGGCAGCCGAGCCCGCCGTCCGGGCCGCGCAGGGGCAGGGCGCCGAGGGAGCTGCTGCGGGCACGGGGCGGCGTGGGCGCTCCCTCGGGGTAGGAGGCCAGGGCCGCGGCGTTCAGCCACAGCGGGCGGCCGGTGCGGAAGGCGTGGGCGGCGGCCGAGCCGCCGGTCGCGGACAGGACGGGCGGCAGCCGGTGCTCCGCGGAGTGCAGCCCGGCCGAGTCGAGCAGCCGCAGCTCGGGTTCGTCCGGGTCGGCCGCGTAGACGGCGGCCAGCGCCGTCCCCGCGAAGGCCAGCGCCCGGCCGCCCGAAGCGGCCTGTCCCGCCGTGAGCGCCGCACCCGTGCCCGTGATTCCGGCCTCCGGTGCGTCCGGCTCCGGAACTCCGGTCCGGGCACGGCCGTCATGAGGCATGTCCGCAACCTTCCTCCCGTCCCTGCCGGAGGTGCTGGGGGAGATCGGGGGCGCCCTCACGCGGGAGGCGCACGGGAACCCGGGACACCAGAATCGCATATCCGGATGACCCGGACATATTTGTTTCACCGCCCGACTTCGTCCGCTGCTGGGGAGCGCTGTCACTGCGCTCGCCGATCGACCGGGCCGGTGTCAGACTGACCAGGTGGTCGTCCGGCCGCCGCCACGGAGCACGCACCGGCCAGGTGCCGGCGCGCGGCCGCACGGTCGGCCCGCCTACCACCGCCCGGCCCGGCGCATGGCACCTGAGCCGCCCGGCGGATGGGTGCGACCGCCGCCCCGTACCGGCTTCGCCGACGCTCCACGGCACCGCCGGCCCGGAGGTGCCGCCCCGGCACGCTCGGGAGGTCTTCCGTATGAGAGCTCGCGTACGGGACACCGCCGTCGCCCTCGTGGCGGCTTCCACGGCCGTCGCCCTCGGGGCCTGCGGGTCGGACGGCGGGGACGGTGCCGGCGACGGGCACGGGAGCGGACCGAAGATCGGGATCCTGCTGCCGGACAACACCACGGCCCGCTGGGAGACCCAGGACAGACCGCTGCTGGAGAAGGAGATCGAGAGGCGCTGCGGCGACTGCAGGGTGGCGGCCGCCAACGCCAAGGCGGACGTCGCCGCGCAGCAGCAGCAGATGGACTCGATGATCGCCAACGGGGCCGACGCCCTGGTGCTGGTGGCGGTGGACGCCCGGTCGATGGCCTCCGCGGTCCGCAAGGCGGAGATGGCCGGCGTCCCCGTCATCGCCTACGACCGGCTCGCCGACGGACCGATCGCCGGGCACGTCTCCTTCGACGCCGAGGAGGTGGGCAGGCTCCAGGGCACGGCCCTGCTCAAGGCGATGGGCGACGAGGTGCCGGGCGGCCAGATCGTCATGATGAACGGCGACCTCAGCGACCCCAACGCCGTGCTGTTCAAACGCGGAGCCCTGTCGGTGCTGCGGGGCAAGGTGAAGATCGGCAAGGCGTACGACACGCTGCAGTGGCGGCCCGAGGCGGCCAACCAGAACATGTCCGCCGCCATCGCGGCCCTCGGCGCCGACGGTATCGACGGGGTGTACGCCGCCAACGACGGACTGGCCGCCGGCAGCATCTCCGCGCTCCGGGCGAACCAGGTCCGTCCGCTCCCCCCGGTCACCGGACAGGACGCCGAACTCGGCGCCGTGCGGCGCATCGTGAAGGGCACGCAGTACATGACCGTCTACAAGCCGTTCCTCCCGGAGGCGACCGCGGGCGCCGAGATGGCCGTGGCGGCGGCCCGCGGCGAGAACCTGGACCGGGTGGCCGGCGACGAGGTGACGACCCGCGACGGGCACGAGGTGCCGACGGTGACGCTCGAACCCGTGTCCGTGACCGTCGACAACGTCAAGGAAACCCTGGTGCGGGGCGGCCTGTACACGGTCCGCCAGATCTGCGTCCCCGACCTCGCCGCCGCGTGCCGTACGGCCGGACTGACCTGACCACCGCCCCGGCCCGGCCCGGCCGGACGCCACGGGAAGGAGATCGTCTCCGTGTCCTCTCCCCCACTGCTGGCCCTGCACGGCGTGAGCAAACGCTACGGCGCCGTGGAGGTCCTGACCGACATCGACCTGGAGATCCGGGCCGGCCAGGTCGTCGCGCTCCTCGGCGACAACGGCGCCGGCAAGTCCACGCTGGTCAAGGTGATCTCCGGGGTGTCACCGGCCGACCGGGGCGTGATCGAGTGGGAGGGGCGCGCCGTCCAGATCCGGCGCCCCGCCGACGCCCGCGCGCTGGGGATCACGACCGTCTACCAGGACCTCGCCCTGTGCGGAAACCTCGACGTCGTCGGCAACCTGTTCCTCGGCCGCGAGATCCTCCGGTACGGCTTCCTCGACGAGATGGAGATGGAACGCCGCACCCTGCACCTGCTGGAGCGCCTGACCCGGGGCGTCCCCGATCTGCGGGCCCCCGTCGTCTCGCTGTCCAGCGGCCAGCGGCAGACGGTCGCCCTCGCCCGCTCGCTCCTCGGCGACCCGCGGCTGATCCTGCTGGACGAGCCCACGGCGTCGCTGGCGTTCCGGCAGAGCACCGAGGTCATGGACCTCGTCGACGAACTGCGCGACCGGGGCATGGGGGTGCTGCTCATCAGCCACAACATGGGTGACGTCAAGGCCCTGGCGGACCGTGCCGCCGTCCTGCGGCTGGGCCGCAACAACGGCTTCTTCGACGTGAACACCGTCACGCAGGAACAGGTCATCTCGGCCATCACCGGCGCGGCGGAGAACACGCCCCGCCGGCCGGCGCACCGGGAGGCGGCGTGGTGAGAGGGACCCGCGCCGTGGCGGACGACCGGCGCACCGGGACCGCGGCGCCCCCGGCCGGGAACGGCCGCGGCCCCCGCGGGCGGGTCGTGGCCGATGCCGTGGAACGCTGGACGGCCGTCACCCGCCGCAGGCTGCGGGCCGGTGAGGTGGGCTCGCTGCCCGTCGTGGTCGTGCTCGCCGTCGTCTGGATCACCTTCCAGTTCCTGAACGACAACTTCCTCTCGCCCCGGAACCTGTCCAACCTGAGCGTGGACATCGTGGGCACCGGCCTGATCGCCGTCGGCATCGTCTTCGTCCTGCTGATCGGGGAACTCGATCTGTCCGCCGGTTCGATCAGCGGGCTGGCGGCGGCCGTCTTCGCCGTGCTGAACGTGCAGCACGGCGTCCCCGAATGGCTGTCCCTCGTCATCGCCGTCCTGGCCGGCACCGTCGCGGGCGCCGTGCAGGGCTACTCCTTCGCGAGAACCCGGGTGCCGGCGTTCGTCGTCACCCTCGCCGGACTGCTCACCTGGAATGGCCTCATGCTCTACGTCCTCGGCGCCAGCGGCACCATCAACCTCGACGAGAACGGGCTGGTGGCCCATCTGACCAGCTACTACTTCGACGAGGACGCCGTCGCCTACGCCGTGGCCGCGCTGGCGGTGGGACTCGTCCTGCTGGCGTCCTGGCTGGACAGACGGCGCCGGGTGGCCGCCGGAATGCCGCACCGGTCGCTGCAGGTGATCGTCGGGCGCGCCGGCGGGCTCGCGGTCATCGCGTTCACGACCGCGTACCTGCTCAACCGGTTCCAGGGGCTGCCGCTCGCGTTGCTGATCTTCCTCGTGGTGGTGGCCGGCCTCGACATCGTGCTCCGGCGCACGCGCTACGGGCGGCAGGTGTACGCCCTCGGCGGCGGGGTGGAGGCCGCCCGCCGGGCCAGTCTCGGCGTGACCCGGGTGCAGACGGCGGTGCTCGCGGTCTCCGGCACCATGGCCGCGATCGGCGGGCTGTTCCTGGCCTCGCGCATCACCTCGGTGAGCCAGAGTTCGGGCTCGGGGGTGCTGCTGCTCAACGCGATCGCGGCGGCCGTGATCGGCGGGGCCAGCCTGTTCGGCGGGCGGGGTTCGACCTGGTCGGCGGTGCTCGGCATCCTCGTCATCCAGTCGATCGCCTCGGGCATGGCCATCACGGACACCCCCGCGGCCGTCCAGTTCATGATCACCGGAGGGGTGCTGTTCGCGGCGGTGGTCATCGACGCGCTGTCCCGCCGTTCGCAGGAAGCCCACGGCCGCGCGTGACCCCGCGAGCGCGGCGCCGGGCGGGCGGGAGGTGAGGGCGTTGCTCACCGTGAACCCGATGAACGGTGACGCGGTCCTGGCCACCTTCGGCGCCCTCGGCGTCCTCGTGGTGACCTTCGCCGAGTCCGGTCTGCTCGTGTTCGGCTTCTTCCTGCCCGGCGACACCCTGCTCCTGCCGGCCGGAGTGCTGTGCGCCGCCGGTGCCGACCGGGGGCCGAGGCTGATCCTCTGGCAGGTGCTGCTGTGCGCGGCCGCCGGGGCCCTGCTCGGCGGCCAGGTCGGCTATCTGATCGGGCGCCACGGCGGCCGGGCGCTGCTGGCCCGCACCTCCAGAGCGCGCGTGCGCGAGGCGGCGGCCCGCGCGGAGACCCTGCTCGCCCGCTACGGCTACGGCAAGGCGCTGGTGATCGGCCGCTTCGTGCCGCTGGTCCGCACGGTCCTGCACCCGGCGGCCGGCGCGCTCGGCGTGCCCGCGCGGACGTTCACGCTCTGGCAGATCGTCGGCGGACTGCTCTGGACCCAGAGCCTCGTCCTGGCCGGGTACGTGCTCGGGCACTCCGTCCCCGACATCGACGCCTATCTGTTCCCCCTGATCGCCGTCGTCGTGGTGATCTCCCTGCTGCCCGCCCTGACGGTCCTCGCCCGGGCCCGCCGCGGGCGCCGCGACCGCTGAGCACGGCGGAACGCGCTGCAACCCCCTCGCAACCTTGCGTGTGGTGCGCTGGACGCATGTATGAGGAGACCCCGCGCGTCGAACTCACCCCCGCGGCCGCCGATCTGCTCCGCCGGCTGCACGCCGCCCACGGGCCGCTGATGTTCCACCAGTCCGGCGGCTGCTGCGACGGCAGCGCGCCCATGTGCTACCCGGAGGGCGAGTTCCGCACGGGCGGTTCCGACGTGCTGCTCGCCGAGCTGGCGGTCGAGGGGGTGGCGGAGCCGGTGACGTTCTGGATGTCACGCCCCCAGTACGAGGCGTGGCGGCACACCCGTCTGATCGTCGACGTGGTCGAGGGACGGGGCAGCGGATTCTCCCTGGAGGCACCCGAGGGAGTGCGTTTCCTCATCCGTTCCCGCGTCGTCGGCGCTCAGTGACGTCGCAGGTCGTCGTCGTCTGGTGCACTTCCCCTGAGTCCTGCCACATTTGACGTGACCTCAGGGGGGATCGTGACGCTTCGTCGGAGGAGATTCGGCACGGCCCGGGCGGCGCTCGCGCTGCTCACGGCGTTCGGCGCGCCGGCCGGTGCGGCCCTGACGGGGGCGGCACCGGCCGGCGCCGTGCAGCGGGGCACCCTGATCGCGCCGGGTGTGGTCTACGACGAGTTCGACATCGCGGCGGCGAAGGGCACCGCGCACGCCCATGTCCTCACCGTCGACCTGCGGGAGCGGCGGGTCCGCCTGGGCCTGCTGCACCCCGGGGCGGTGGCCGCGCGGGCGCCGGTCTCCCGGCAGGCGGCCGCGCTGGGGGCCGTCGCCGGGGTGAACGGCGACTTCTTCAACATCAGCGAGACCCAGCACCCCGGTGTCCAGGCGACCGGTGCGAGCGTGGGCCCGGCGATCGCGCGGGGCCGGGTGCTGAAGGGCGCGGTGCCGGACGGCCAGCGCTTCGGCCCGCCGCTGCCGCCCGGCACGAGCACCGAGGACGTCTTCGGCGTGGGCACCGACCGCCGGGCCCGGCTGGACCGGCTGCGCCTGACCGGCTCCGTCCGCACCCCCGGGGGTGTGCTGCCGCTGCGTGGCCTGAACCAGTACGCGCTGCCGGTCGGTTCGGTCGGGGCGTTCACGGCGGCCTGGGGCAGCGCGTCCCGGGTGCGCGCCACCTGCGGCACCGACACCGACCGGGCGGCCCCGTGCAGCACGGACACCTACGAGGTGACGGTCCGCCGCGGCCGGGTCGTGGCGGCCTCGGACACCCCCGGCGGCGGTCCGGTGGCCGCGGGCACCACCGTCCTCGTCGGCCGGGAGGAGGGGGCGCGGCGGCTGCGGAAGTTCTTCGTGGGCGAGCGGGTGACGGTACGGCACCGGCTGGTGGCGGCGTCGTCACGGGTCCCGTACCGCTTCGCGCTCGGCGGCTATCCGGTGCTGGCCGGCGGACGGCCGTTGCCCGGTCTGGAGGACCGGACGTCGGCGGTGCGTACCGCCGTCGGCGTCGCGGACGGCGGCCGGCGCGTGGTGCTGCTCGCGCTGGACGGCGCACCCGCGTACCGCACGGGCCTGACCGTGGCGGAAGTGGCGACGGTCATGCGGGAGTTGGGGTCGGTGCGTGCCTTCAGCCTGGACGGCGGCGGCTCCTCGACCCTGGTCGCCCGTGAGCCGGGCGCGCCGGCCGTCTCCGTGCGCAACCATCCGTCCGACGGGACGGAGCGGCCGGTCGCCAACGGCATCGGGGTGTTCTCGACGGCCTGAGCCTCATGGCCTCAGACTGCTGACGATGTCCGCCGTGGCGGTCAGGCCGCTGCTGATGGTCGGCGCCATGCTGGTGCTGGCCAGGTAGAAGCCGAGCAGCAGACAGACCAGGGCGTGGGTGATCTTCAGTCCGCCGCTGCGGATGAAGATCACCGCCAGAATGAACAGCAGCAGTACCACCGAGATGGAAATGGCCATCGTCAACCTCCTCCGCCACGCCGCATCGCCCGGTTCACGGCGTTCGGCCGCAAGTGTGGCGTAGCGGAGGGTTCGTCCGGGCGGCTGACCTGTCCTCCGAACGTGTGATGTTCGGGGTCGTACGGCTAGCCGCGGTGCCGGCCGTCCAGGAACGCCTCCAGGCCGGCGAGGTCGTCGGTGTTGAGGTGGTCGACACCGGCGGCGAGCAGTTCGGTCCAGAGGGCGTCGCGGGCGGGGCCCGGTGTGTCCGGGGTGGCCCAGAACCGGACCCGCTGACCGCGCGAGTGGGCCGCGTCGGTGAGTGTGCGCAGCCTGCGCCGCTCGGCGTCCGGGAAGGGGCCTGAACCCAGCCAGGTGAAGTTCAGCGTCCAGTTGTCGCTGATCAGCGGGATGAGGGAGGCGGGCGCCGCGCTGCCGAGGTCGGTGAGACGGCCGTCGTAGAAGGCGTGGCGGACCTGCTGGGCCTCCATCGGGGCGCGGGCCGCGCGGTCGCCGGAGACCACGGCGGTGACCGGACCGGGGTGCACCCGGCCGTGGGCGCAGGTCGTGAACAGGTGCCGGTAGCGGGCGAGACGCCGGTCGAGTGCGAGGTAGGTCGAGGCGCCCTCGGTCTTGATGTCGATCAGCAGCTGGAACGACCGGTGACGGCCGGGATGCACCCGGCCGTGATGGGCCCGGACGCGGGCGGCGAGCGGGTCGAGGTACAGGGCCTCCAGCGTGCGTGAGGGGTCGAGGTCCTCGGGGCCGTGCGCCACCAGGAGCCGGCCGTCGACGAGGTGGATGTCGGCTTCGACGCTGCCGAAGCGGTGGTCGAGGGCGTCGAGGAGGGGTCGCGGGTGCTCGTAGTCGTTGTGGGCGTGGGCCCGCCACAACGGGCGCCTGTGGTACGGGGGTTCACCGGCCTGGGCGCGGGCCGCGGGGAGGGCGGCCGCGCCGGCGAGGGCGGCGCCGAGGGTGGTGAGGGCTCTGCGACGGGTGGTGGGTGCCATGCTTCGCCTCCGTGTCGGGCCGGACGGGACCGCAGCGAGTATGCGATCCCGAGGGGCCCGAACAGCAGGGGCCGGGGCGGGAATTGGCCGAACCGCCGCCCCTCGTTCACCTCACCCGCGCACGACGCACGGAGAAGCCCGCCCCTGCTGGGGCGGGCTTCTCCCGGGTTTTGCCCGGGTGCCTCAGGGAGCGCGCAGGTCGACGAGTTCGGCCAGCGCCTCACGATGGGCGCCCGCCGTGCCGTAGGCGAGCGAGTCGGCCTTGGCCCGCTTGAGGTACAGATGGACCGGGTGCTCCCAGGTCATGCCGATCCCGCCGTGCAACTGCAGGGCCTCCTCGGCGGCGTGGACGGCCACCGGGGACGCGTAGGACTGCGCGACGGCGACCGTCACGTCCGTGTCCTCGCCGGTCGTCAGCGCGTCGGCGGCCGCGCGGGCGGCGGCGCGCAGGTTGACGACCTCCAGCCACAGCTGGGCGAGCCGGTGCTTGAGGGCCTGGAAGCCGCCGACGGGGCGGTTGAACTGCTTGCGGTCCTTCAGGTAGCGCACCGTCTCGGTCAACGTCCATTCGGCGAGCCCGAGTTGCTCGGAGGCGAGCAGCCCGGCGCCGGCGCGCAGCGCGCGTCGTACGGCGGGCTCGGCGTCGCCCAGCAGGCGGCCGGGAGCGCCGTCCAGGGTGACCGTGGCCACGGGCCGGGTCAGATCCAGGGACGGGCGCGGCGTGACGGTCACGGCGTCGGCGTCGACCGCGTAGAGCCCGCCGTCGTCGGCCGGGACGAGCAGGACGTCGGCGATCACGGCGTCCGCGATGCCGGTCAGCTCGCCGTGCAGGGCGCCGCCTTCGCGGCGGACGACCTGGTGGGCGCCGCCCGCGGTGGTGTTCAGGGAGAGCGCGAGCGCGGCGACGGTCGTCGCGGACGCCAGCCGGCCGAGCAGGTCGTCGTCCCCGCACTCCAGCAGGGCCTCGGTGGCCACGACCGCGCTGGTCAGATACGGCACCGGGGCGACGGCCCGCCCCAGCTCCTCCAGGACGACGGCGGCTTCGCGGTGCGTGGCGCCCTGTCCGCCCAGCTCCTCGGGGATGAGCAGGCCGGCGAGCCCCATGCCGCCGGCGAGCGCCTTCCAGGCCGCGATGTCGTGCGGCGCGCCGGACTCGGTGCGGGAGATGACACCGGGGGCGTCGCAGTGGTCGGCGAGCAGGTCCCGTACGGCGGCCCGCAGCGCCTCTTCCTCCTCGGAGTACAGCAGATCGGGCTGTGTGCTCATCGGGCGAGGTCCTTCCAGGCGACGTCCTTGTCGGTGCGCGGCTCGGCGGGCAGGCCCAGGACGCGCTCGGCGACGATGTTCAGCAGGACCTCGCTGGTCCCGCCCTCGATGCTGTTGCCCTTGGAGCGCAGGTACCGGTACCCGGCGTCACGGCCGGTGAAGTCCACCAGCTCCGGCCGGCGCAGGGTCCAGTCGTCGTACAGCAGGCCCTCCTCGCCGCGCAGTTCGACCTCCAGGCCGCTGATCTCCTGGTTGAGGCGGGCGAAGGCGAGCTTCATGCCGGCGCCCTCGGGGCCGGGCTGCCCGGCGACGAGCTGCTGGCGCAGCCGCTCGGCGGTGAGGCGGGACACCTCGGCGTCCACCCACAGCTTCAGCAGCCGCTGGTGCAGGTCGTGGGTGCGCAGTTCGGGGCGTTCGCGCCAGGTCTTCGCGACCGGGCCGATCATGCCGCCCTCGCGGGGCAGCCGCATGCCGCCGATGGCGACGCGCTCGTTGTTCAGGGTGGTCTGGGCGACCCGCCAGCCGTCGCCGACGGCGCCGAGCCGACGGGAGTCCGGGATGCGGACGTCGGTCAGGAAGACCTCGTTGAACTCGGCCTCGCCGGTGATCTGGCGCAGCGGGCGGACCTCGACGCCGGGGTCGGTCATGTCGCACAGGAAGTACGTGATCCCCGCGTGCTTGGGCACGTCCGGGTCGGTGCGCGCGATGAGGATGGCCCAGCGGGCGAGGTGGGCGCTGGACGTCCACACCTTCTGCCCGTTGACCACCCAGTCTCCCCCGCTCCCGGCTTCGCCCGGGCGGGAGGTGCCCCCGTCCTCCCGGACGGCACGGGTGCGAAGCGCCGCCAGGTCGGAGCCGGCGCCGGGCTCGCTGAAGAGCTGGCACCAGACCTCCTCGCCGGTCCACAGGGGCCGCAGGAAGCGCTGCTTCTGCTCCTCGGTGCCGTACTTGAGGATGGTCGGCGCGGCCATGCCGAGGCCGATGCCGATGCGCCGCGGCTCGTTGTCGGGGGCTCCGGCGGCGTCCAGTTCGGCGTCCACGACGGCCTGGAGGGAGCGGGGCGCGCCGAGGCCGCCGAGGCCCTCGGGGTAGTGGACCCAGGCGAGGCCCGCGTCGAAGCGGGCGCGCAGGAAGTCCAGGCGGCCGGTCGTGGCCGGTGGGTGCGCGGCCAGCAACTCCTGGGTCCGGCGGCGCAGTTCGGCGGCGTCGGTCATGCCGCTCCTCCTTCGGTGAGTCCCGGGAGCACGGCGACACGGCCGGTGGTGACGCCGTCGGCGACCCGCTGGACGGCGGCCGCCGCCCCGCTCAGCGGGACGCGCTCGCTCACGAGCGGCTTGACGGCGCCCCGCGCGGCCAGCTCGGTGAGCCGTTCGTGGCAGTGCCGGACCAGCTTGGGGTTCTTGGTGTTGTACAGGCCCCAGTGCAGGCCCAGGATCGAGTAGTTCTTCACCAGGGCGTGGTTGAGGGCGGGGCTCGGGATGGTGCCGCTCGCGAAGCCGACGACGACGATCCGGCCCTCGAAGGCGACGGCCTTGGCGGACTGGGTGTAGGCCGCGCCGCCGACGGGGTCGTACACGACGTCGGCGCCCCGGCCGCCGGTCGCCTCCTTGACGGCGGCGACGACGTCCTCGGTGTGCCGGTCGATCACCACGTCGCAGCCGAGCTCGCGGGCCACGGCCGCCTTGGCGGCACCGCCCACCACCCCGATGACCCGGGCGCCGGCCGCCTTGCCGAGCTGGACGGCGGCGCTGCCGACCCCGCCCGCTGCCGCGTGGACCAGCAGGGTCTCGCCAGCTTCGAGCCCCGCGCGGCGGTGCAGGCCGAACCAGCCGGTCTGGTAGCCGATGTGCAGGGCGGCGGCCTCGGCGTCGTCCAGGGCGTCGGGCGCGGGCAGCAGGGCGGCGGCGTCCGCGACGGTGTACTCGGCGAATCCACCGTGCGGCAGCGCGGGGGTGGCGAGGACGCGGCGGCCGTCCTCGGTCTCGCCGCAGATCTCCACACCGGGCGTGAACGGCAGCGGGGGGCGCACCTGGTACTGGCCCCGGCACAGCAGCGCGTCGGGGAAGTTGACGTTCGCGGCACGCACCTTCAGCAGGACCTGGCCGTCGCCGGGCGTGGGCGGTTCGATCTCGTCGAGTCGCATCACCTCGCCCGGTTCGCCGTTGCGGTGCACTTGCCATGCCTGCATGCGGAGCCTCCACGGGGGACTGTGTCGTCGGTCCGGGTCGGTTCGCATACTAAGCGGTCGCTTGCCGATCAGGGAACCGTCGGACGCGTCACGTATGCCGAGGCCGTGCCCGTACGTGCATCCGCTCACCCTGCGGCCCGAACAGGCTCAGGAACTCCACGGGCCCCTCCCCCGTCGAGCCGAACCAGTGCGGGACCCGCGTGTCGAACTCCGCGGCCTCCCCGGCGGTGAGCACCACGTCGTGCTCCCCCAGCACGAGCCGCAGCCGGCCGGACAGGACGTACAGCCACTCGTAGCCCTCGTGGGTGCGCGGCTCCGGAGGGCAGCGGCGCTGCGGTTCGAGCACCTTGAACGCCTGCAGGCCGCCGGGCTGTCGGGTGAGCGGCCAGTGCTTGCGGCCGTAGCGCTCGATCGGCTCGGTCACGCGCACCCTCGGGTCGCCGACGGCCGGGTTGCCGACCAGCTCGTCCAGCGGCACCTGGTGGGCGCGGGCGATCGGCAGCAGCAGTTCCAGGCTGGGCCGGCGCAGACCGGACTCCAGCCGGGAGAGCGTGCTCACCGAGATGCCGGTGGCCTCGGACAGCGCGGAGAGCGTCACCTCGCGCTCCTTGCGCATCCGGCGCAGCCTGGGGCCCACACCGGCAAGGACGTCGTCGTCACTCATGCCTTCGTCCGTCATGGGGTCATTGCAGTTTCGGCAAACATGTTTGTCAATCCCGCAGTGCGCACCGCAGGGTTCCGATGGAGGTGGTCATCGTGACCGATACGTACGAAGTGATCGTGGTCGGCGGCGGCGCGGCCGGGCTGTCCGCCGCGCTCGGCCTGGGCCGCGCCCGCCGCCGCACCCTGGTCGTGGACGCCGGGGAGCCGCGCAACGCGCCCGCCGCCCATATGCAGGGCTATCTGACCCGCGACGGCATGCCGCCCGCCGAGTTCCTGGCCGTGGGCCGGGAGGAGATCGCGCGGTACGGGGTGGAGCTGGTCCGGGACCGGGCGGTGGACGTCTCCCGCGACGGGGAGGCCGGCGACTTCGCGGTCGAGCTGGCGAGCGGCCGGACCGTGCGCGCCCGGCGCCTGATCGTCGCCGCCGGCCTCAAGGACGAGATGCCGGCGGTCCCCGGCGTCGCCGAGCGCTTCGGCGCGGACGTGCTGCACTGCCCGTACTGCCACGGCTGGGAGGTCCGCGACCGGGCCTTCGGCGTCCTGGCGACCACCCCGCTCGGCGCCCACCAGGCGATCATGGTGTCGCAGTGGTCGAAGGACGTGACCTTCTTCCTGCACGAGGTCGCCGAGTCCGACCTCACCGACGACGATGTGCGCAGGCTGGCGGCGGCCGGGGTGAAGGTGGTCCCGGGCGAGGTGGCCGGGCTGGTGGTCGAGGACGACCGGCTCACCGGCGTCCGGCTGGCCGACGGCGGCCTTCACGCGCGCGAGGTGCTGTTCGTCGCCCCGCGCGCGGTGCCGCGGACCGGCCTGCTGGAGAGGCTGGGCGCCGAACTCCACGAGACCCCGTTCGGCTCCTACCCGGTGGTGGACGCCACCGGCCTGACCTCGGTACCGGGCGTCTGGGCGGCCGGCAACGCGGCGGGCTTCTCCGAACAGGTGGTCAACGCCGCCTCAGCCGGCTACCGAGCAGCGGCCACCCTCAACGGAGAACTCCTCTTCACCGACCTCGACGCGCGGCGGTAGCGGTCACGTCGAACGCCGCGACCGCACACGCCCTCAGGGGCGCGGCGGACCACACACCCGCGACGTCCAGGTGTAAACCCGCGGGGCGCGTCGCAGGATGGTCTGCATGCTGCTGACCCGTCTGGCCCGCGTGTCCCAGGAGGTCGCCGCGACGTCGGCGCGGTCCCGGAAGATCGCTCTGCTCGCGGAGCTCTTCCGGGACGCCGAGGCGGACGACGTGCCCATCGTCATCCCGTACCTGGCGGGCCGGCTGCCCCAGGGACGGCTCGGCGTCGGCTGGAAGGTGCTGAGCCGTCCGGTTCCCCCGGCCGCCGAGCCGACCCTGACCGTCCATGAGGTGGACGCCCGGCTCACCGCGCTCGGCAAGGTGTCCGGCTCCGGCTCGCAGGCCGAACGCACCCGCCTCGTGGGCGAGTTGATGGGCGCGGCGACCGAGGACGAGCAGCGTTTCCTGCTCGGCCTGATCACCGGCGAGGTACGCCAGGGCGCGCTCGACGCGGTGGCGGTGGAAGGGCTGGCGCAGGCCACCGGCGCACCGTCCGCGGACGTACGGCGGGCGGTCATGCTCGCCGGCTCCCTCCAGGGTGTCGCGCAGGCCCTGCTCGCGGACGGCCCGGAGTCGCTGGCCCGCTTCCGGCTCACCGTCGGCCGCCCGGTGCTGCCGATGCTGGCGCACACCGCGTCCTCGGTGTCCGAGGCGGTCGGCAAGCTCGGCGCCTGCGCGGTGGAGGAGAAGCTGGACGGCATCCGCGTCCAGCTGCACCGCGACGGCGACACCGTGCGGGCGTACACCCGCACCCTGGACGACATCACCGACCGGCTTCCCGAAGTCGTCGCGGCGGCACGGGAGTTGCGGGGCGAGCGGTTCATCCTCGACGGCGAGGTCATCGCGTTCGACGCCACCGGGCGGCCCCGCTCCTTCCAGGAGACCGCGGGCCGCGTCGGCTCCCGGGTGGACGTCGCGACGGCCGCCCGGGAGATCCCCGTCTCCCCCGTCTTCTTCGACGTCCTGTCCGTCGACGGCCGCGACCTGCTCGACCTGCCGTTCACCGAGCGGCACGCGGAGCTGGCCCGGCTGGTCCCGGAGCCGATGCGGGTGCGCCGCACCCTGGTGTCCGGCCCCGACGACCTGCCGCGCGCCGAGGAGTTCCTCGCGGAGACCCTGGAGCGGGGCCACGAGGGCGTCGTCGTCAAGGCGCTCGACGCGTCCTACAGCGCGGGCCGGCGCGGCGCGTCCTGGCTGAAGGTCAAACCGGTGCACACCCTGGACCTGGTGGTCCTGGCCGCCGAGTGGGGACACGGCCGCAGGACCGGCAAGCTCTCCAACCTGCACCTGGGCGCACGCACCGCGGACGGCGGGTTCGCCATGCTGGGCAAGACGTTCAAGGGCATGACGGACGCGCTGCTGACCTGGCAGACCGAACGGCTCCAGGACCTCGCCGTGCGCGACCACCCCTGGGGGGTGACCGTGCGCCCCGACCTGGTCGTCGAGATCGCGTACGACGGTCTGCAGCGCTCCTCCCGCTACCCGGCCGGGGTGACGCTCCGCTTCGCGCGCGTGCTGCGCTACCGCGAGGACAAGCGCCCGGAGGAGGCGGACACCGTCGAGTCACTGCTGGCCGCGCACCCCGGAGTGCGGCCGTGAGCGCGGCCCGCGAGCGGCGCAGCGCCGGCCTGCTGCTGTTCCGCCGTACCGGCGCCGGCCCGGAGGTGCTGCTCGGCCATATGGGTGGCCCGTACTTCGCGCGGCGGGACGCCGGGGCGTGGACGGTCCCGAAGGGCGAGTACCCGCCGGACGAGCCCGCGTGGGACGCGGCCCGCCGCGAGTTCCAGGAGGAGCTGGGGCTGCCGCCGCCGGACGGGGAGGCCGTCGCGCTGGGCGAGGTCCGGCAGGCGGGCGGCAAGACCGTCACCGTCTGGGCGGTCGAGGCCGATCTGGACCCGGCGGCCGTCGTGCCCGGCACGTTCACGATGGAGTGGCCGCCGCGCTCGGGCCGTACGCAGGAGTTCCCGGAACTGGACCGGGTGGCCTGGCTCTCCCTCGACCGGGCGCGCGAGCTGATCGTCAAGGCGCAGGCCGCGTTTCTCGATCGGCTGGCGGAGCACTCGTCCTGAGCAGCAGCACGCGTTGCGGGACCCACCGCGGCGCGGGAAGGTCGAAGCAACAGGTCGCTCCCCAGGAGGTCGGTCATGCCCATCGCGACGGTCAACCCGGCGAACGGCGAGACGCTCAGGATTTTCGAGGCCATGGGCGAGGAGGAGGTCGAGCGCCGGCTCGAGCTCGCCGAGGCCACGTTCCGCACGTACCGGACCACCGGTTTCGCCGACCGCGCGCGGCTGCTGAACCGCGCCGCGGACCTCCTCGACGAGGACCAGGGTGACGTCGCCCGGACGATGACCACCGAGATGGGCAAGCCCCTCGGCCAGGCCCGCGCGGAGGCCGCCAAGTGCGCCAAGGCGATGCGCTGGTTCGCCGAGCGCGCCGAGGGGCTGCTGGCCGACGAGGAGCCCTCCGACGACGACGTGAAGGACTCGGGTGCCTCCCGGGTGCGGGTCCGCTACCGCCCGCTGGGTCCCGTGCTCGCCGTGATGCCGTGGAACTTCCCGCTGTGGCAGGTGATCCGGTTCGCCGCGCCCGCGCTGATGGCGGGCAACGTGGGCCTGCTCAAGCACGCCTCCAACGTCCCCCAGACGGCCCTGTACCTGGAGGACCTGTTCCATCGGGCGGGCTACCCGGAGGGCTGTTTCCAGACCCTGCTGATCGGCTCCGCGCAGGTCGACGGCGTCCTGCGCGACGACCGGGTCAGGGCGGCCACCCTGACCGGCAGCGAGCCCGCGGGCCGCGCGGTCGCCTCCACCGCCGGCGAGATGATCAAGAAGACCGTGCTGGAACTGGGTGGCAGCGACCCCTACGTCGTCATGCCGTCGGCCGACCTCGACCGGGCCGCGAAGGTCGCGGTGACGGCGCGGGTGCAGAACAACGGGCAGTCGTGCATCGCCGCGAAGCGGTTCATCGTGCACACGGACGTCTACGACGCCTTCTCGGAGCGGTTCGTGGCGGGCATGAAGGCGCTGGTGGTCGGCGATCCGATGCAGGAGGGCACCGACGTCGGCCCGCTCGCCAGCGAACAGGGCCGCACGGACCTGGAGGAACTGGTCGACGACGCCATCCGCAGCGGGGCGACCGCGCTGTGCGGCGGGCACCCGCTGCGCCGGCCCGAACTGCCGGGCTGGTACTACCCGCCGACCGTGCTGACCGGCGTCACCCGCGAGATGCGCATCCACCGGGAGGAGGCGTTCGGGCCGGTCGCCACGCTGTACCGGGCGGCGGACCTGGACGAGGCGGTGCTGATCGCCAACGACACGCCCTTCGGGCTGAGTTCGAACGTGTGGACGCGCGACGACGCCGATGTGGACCGATTCGTACGGGATCTGGAGGCCGGGAGCGTGTACGTCAACGGCATGACGGCGTCGCATCCGGCGTTCCCGTTCGGCGGCGTGAAGCGGTCCGGGTACGGGCGTGAGCTGTCCGGGCACGGAATCCGCGAGTTCTGCAACATCACTACCGTTTGGCAGGGTGCGTGAGCGGAGCGCGACTACGATCCCGGGTGTGAACCGCGAAGTTACTCTGCCGCTGATCGTCGACGATCGGGGGACCTTGCAGGTGGCCGCCGCCGACGTGAGCAAGCTGCTGCGCACGCTGGGCGGCCGGTGGCTGCACCTCGTGGAGGCAGGCGCGGACGGACTGGACGAGGACACGGTCGCGGCGCTGGCCATCGAGCTGGCCAAGCTCGCGGACCGGATCGACGTGGCCTGCATCGCCCACAGCAGCGGCACCACGCCGTAGGGGCCCGCGCGGCGCGCGGGCCCCGTCCACCGCTCCACGGGTTGTCTCGTCGATCACGCCGGGCTCCCGGCGTCCGGCCTGATCGACAAGACAGCTCCTAGCGGATCGACATGCCCGACAGCGTGCGGGCGATCACCAGCCGCTGGATCTCGCTCGTCCCTTCGAAGATCGTGTAGATCGCCGAGTCCCGGTGCATGCGCTCCACGGGGTACTCCCGGGTGTAGCCGTTGCCGCCCAGGATCTGGATGGCCTGCGCCGTGACCTTCTTCGCCGTCTCGCTTGCGAACAGCTTCGACATCGACCCCTCGGCCGCCGTGAACGGCTTGCCGTTGATCGCCATCCAGGAGGCCCGCCACACCAGCAGCCGCGCCGCGTCGACCTGGGTGCGCATGTCGGCGAGCTGGAAGGCGACGCCCTGGTTGTCGATGATCGGGCGCCCGAACTGCTCACGCGTCGTCGCGTAGTCCAGGGCGACCTCGTAGGCGGCGCGGGCGGTGCCGACCGCCATCGCGCCGACCGCAGGCCGGGACGCCTCGAAGGTGGCCATCGCGGCGTTCTTCACGCGCTCGCCACCCTTCTTGGCCCGCTCACGCGCCCGCGCGAGGCGCTCGTCCAGCTTCTCCTTGCCGCCGAGCAGGCAGGAGCCGGGGACGCGCACGTTGTCCAGGATGACCTCGGCGGTGTGCGAGGCGCGGATGCCGTGCTTCTTGAACTTCTGCCCCTGGGACAGGCCCGGCGTGTTCGGCGGGACGATGAAGGAGGCGTGGCCCTTGGAGCCGAGCTCGGGGTCGACGACGGCGACGACGACGTGGACGTTGGCGATGCCGCCGTTGGTCGCCCAGGTCTTGGTGCCGTTGATCACCCACTCGTCCTTGGCCTCGTCGTAGACCGCGCGGGTGCGCAGGGAGGCGACGTCGGAGCCGGCGTCGGGCTCGGAGGAGCAGAACGCCGCGAGCTTGACGTCGTTGGCGTCGCCGTACATCTGGGGCACCCAGGTGCCGATCTGCTCCTCGGTGCCGTTGGCGAGGACGCCGACGGCCGCGAGGCCGGTGCCGACGATGGACAGGGCGATGCCGGCGTCACCCCAGAACAGCTCCTCCATCGCCATGGGGATGCCGAGGCCGGTCTGGTCGAAGTACTGCTGGGCGTAGAAGTCGAGCGAGTAGATGCCGACCTTCGCGGCCTCCTGGATGACCGGCCAGGGAGTCTCCTCACGCTCGTCCCATTCGGCGGCCGCGGGGCGGATCACGTCGGCCGCGAAGCCGTGCAGCCAGTCCCGGACCTCCTTCTGTTCGTCGTTGAGCTCCATGGTGAACTCGGCCATGACCCCTCCAGCGGCGTACGCGCATGCCCGCTGCATGCTTGTTACTAGCGGTAACCCTAGTTTGTTACTCGTCGGTAGGTAAAGTCAACCCGCGATGCTCGCTCGGCAGCCCGTTCGATGGTCACGCCTGGTTGAGTGTTACTTTGCGCAGGCGTCACCGAACCAGTACGGGTGGGGAGAGCTCATGGACACCACGCAGCGGACGGATCAGCAGCGGTCCGCCGATCGCCGCCGGCGCGAGCTGCTGGAGGCCGCCGACAGAGTGGTGCTGCGGGACGGCCCGCAGGCCTCGATGAACGCCATCGCGGCCGAGGCCGGCATCACCAAGCCCATCCTGTACCGGCACTTCGGTGACAAGGGCGGGCTGTACGCGGCGCTGGCCAAGCGGCACACGGACGCCCTGCTGGACTCGCTGCGGGCCGCCCTGGACGCGCCCGCCGACCGGCGCGAGCGCGTCGAGTCCACCCTCGACACCTATCTGGCCGCCATCGAGGCACGCCCCCAGGTGTACCGGTTCCTGATGCATCCGGCGGAGGGCGGTCACGCCGGCGACCAGGGGTTCGACGTCGGCAAGCACTCCGCCCCGCTGCTGCGGCGGATGGGCGAGGAACTGGCCACCGTCATCGAGGAGCGCCTCGACCTCGGTCCCGGCAGCCAGCAGCTGGCCCGGGTCTGGGGCCACGGCATCGTCGGCATGATGCACGCGGCCGGGGACTGGTGGCTCGGCGAGCGGCCGTGCTCGCGGGCGGAGTTGGTGCGCAGCCTCGCGGATCTGCTGTGGGGCCGGCTCGCCGCGGCGGGCGACAAGATGGGCGGCCCCGGCTTCTGACGGCCGCCTTCCGCGGGCGGTCAGCCGGACCGGCGCCAGGGGGCCCGGGCCACCTGGCGCATCAGCCGCCGGTGGCGCAGGCCGCCGAGCCGGTCCGCGTACACCCGGCCCTGAAGATGGTCGTACTCGTGCTGCAGGCAGCGGGCGAAGAAACCGGTGCCGTGCACGGTGACCGGCTCACCCGTCATGGTGAACCCCTCGATCACCGCGTGGTCGTACCGCTCCGTGCCCGCCTCCAGCCCCGGCAGCGACAGACAGCCCTCCGGGCCCCGGACCACCACGCCGTCCGCCTCGACCAGCCGCGGGTTCACCACGTGCCCGAGATGGCGGACGTCCTCGTCGTCCGGGCAGTCGTAGACGAACACCCGCAGGGACTCCCCCACCTGGTTCGCCGCCAGGCCCACGCCGCGCGCCGCGTACATCGTGGCGAACAAGTCCTCCACGAGGGCCGCGAGTTCCGGGCCGAAGCCGGTGACCTCCGCGCAGGGGGTGTGCAGGACGGGGTCGCCGAGCAGGGTGAGGGGCCGGACTCGCCCTCGGGTGCCCGGAATGGAGCTGTTGCGCATGGCCGCAAGGGTACGGCGATTCGGGAGTGCGATTGGATCTCGAATAGGCTGACCACCACCACGTTGCCGTAGGGCTTCAGGCGCGGCGCGTACGCAAGGAGGATCGAGATCTGATGGCAGGCAACTCGGACCCGCTGACGCCGCGGGCCAAGCTCGCCGTGACCGCGGGCAAGGCGGTCGCGGCTGCATCACGCGCCGCAGGGCGTGGCAGCGGTTCGGTGATCGGCGGCCGGGTGGCGCTCAAACTCGACCCCGACCTCCTCGCCCGGCTGGCGCAGAACCTGGACGTGGTCCTGGTGTCGGCCACCAACGGCAAGACGACGACGACCCGGCTGATCGCGGAGGCGCTGCGGGCCGCGGGTCCGGTCGTCTCCAACGCGCTCGGCGCCAACATGCCGGCCGGTATCACCTCGGCGCTCGCCGGCGGCTCGGAATCCCGCTACGGCGTCATCGAGGTCGACGAGAAGTACCTCGCCGGAGTCGCCCGGGACACCGACCCGAAGTGCATCGCGCTGCTCAACCTCTCGCGCGACCAGCTGGACCGGGCCGCCGAGACCCGGATGCTCGCCGAGAACTGGCGGGAGGGCCTGGCCGGTTCCAAGGCCGTGGTCGTGGCCAACGCCGACGACCCGCTGGTGGTGTGGGCCGCGTCCTCCTCCCCGAACGTGATCTGGGTCGCAGCCGGGCAGATGTGGAAGGACGACGCCTGGTCCTGCCCGTCCTGCGGCGGTGTGATGCAGCGGCCCGGCGACGACTGGTTCTGCGGCGAGTGTGGCTTCCGCCGGCCGACGCCGAGCTGGGCGCTCTCCGGCGACCACGTGCTCGACCCGCACGGGTCGGCGTGGCCCATCCGGCTGCAGCTGCCCGGCCGGGCCAACAAGGCCAACGCCGCCTCCTCGGCCGCCGTCGCCGCCGTGTTCGGCGTCCCCCCGCAGGTCGCCCTGGAGCGGATGTACTCCGTGCAGGCCGTGGCCGGCCGGTACGACGTCGTGCAGTTCATGGAGCGGGACCTGCGCCTGCTGCTCGCGAAGAACCCGGCGGGCTGGCTGGAGACGTTCTCGCTGATCGACCCGCCGCCGACCCCGGTGATCCTCTCGGTGAACGCGCGCGGCGCCGACGGCACCGACACCTCCTGGCTGTGGGACGTCGACTACACGCGGCTGACCGGCCACCCGATCTGCGTCGTGGGTGACCGCCGGCTCGACCTCGCGGTGCGCCTGGAGGTCGCGAACCAGCAGTTCCAGGTGTTCGACACCCTCGACGAGGCCGTGCGGGCCTGCCCTCCGGGGCGGATCGAGGTCATCGCCAACTACACCGCGTTCCAGGACCTGCGCCGCCGCGTCGGCAACTGAGCCAAGAGACTTCAGGGGACTTCAAGTGAGCGACAACCAACTGCGGGTCGTCTGGATCTACCCGGACCTGCTCAGCACCTACGGCGACCAGGGCAACGTCCTCGTGGTGGAGCGCCGGGCGCGCCAGCGCGGTCTCGACGTGGCCCGCCTCGACGTGCGCAGCGACCAGCCGATCCCGACCTCCGGGGACATCTACCTCATCGGCGGCGGCGAGGACCGGCCGCAGCGGCTCGCGGCCGAGCGGCTGCGCCGGGACGGCGGGCTGCTCCGGGCCGTGGAGAACGGCGCCATCGTGTTCTCGGTGTGCGCGGGCTACCAGATCCTCGGCCACGAGTTCATCAACGACCTCGGCCAGCGCGAGCCCGGTCTCGGGCTGATCGACGTGGTGTCCGTACGCGGTGAGGGCGCGCGGTGCGTCGGCGACGTGCTCGCGGACATCGACCCGCGGCTCGGCCTGCCCCCGCTGACCGGGTTCGAGAACCACCAGGGCGTCACGCACCTCGGCCCGACCGCCCGCCCGCTGGCCCAGGTCCGCTTCGGCAACGGCAACGGCACGGGCGACGGCACGGAGGGCGCGTACAACGACACCGTCTTCGGCACGTACATGCACGGCCCGGTCCTCGCGCGCAACCCGCAGATCGCCGACCTGCTGCTGAAGCTGGCGCTCGACGTCAACGCGCTGCCGCCGACCGACGACCGCTGGTACGAGGCGCTGCGCACCGAGCGCATCGCGGCCGCCCAGCAGCCCGCCTGAACCGGGTCACGAAGCCCGTCTGACGGCGTCTCCGCACAGGTGAGCGGGGCCGTCCAGCAGGCGGACGCACGGTTCGGCCCCGCCCCCCGATGCCGCTAGGGTGGCGGGGATTCGAGCCGGACAGCGTGGTCCGGTCCCGGCCCACGTGGAGAAGGTTTTCGGGCTATGCGCATTGGTGTCCTCACGTCCGGCGGCGACTGCCCGGGCCTGAACGCCGTCATCCGGTCCGTCGTGCACCGCGCCGTCGTCGACCACGGCGACGAGGTCATCGGCTTCCGGGACGGTTGGAAGGGCCTCCTGGAGTGCGACTACCTCAAGCTCGACCTCGACGCGGTGGGCGGCATCCTCGCCCGCGGCGGCACGATCCTCGGTTCCTCCCGCGTCCAGCCCTCCCATCTGCGGGACGGCGTGGAGCGGGCCAAGGGCCACGTCGAGGAGCTGGGCCTGGACGCGATCATCCCGATCGGCGGCGAGGGCACGCTCAAGGCGGCCCGGCTGATGTCGGACAGCGGCCTGCCGATCGTCGGGGTGCCGAAGACCATCGACAACGACATCGCGGTCACCGACGTCACCTTCGGCTTCGACACCGCCGTGACCGTGGCCACCGAGGCCCTGGACCGGCTGAAGACCACCGCCGAGTCCCACCAGCGCGTCCTGGTCGTCGAGGTCATGGGCCGCCACACCGGCTGGATCGCGCTGCACTCCGGCATGGCGGCCGGCGCGCACGCCATCGTCGTCCCCGAGCGGCCCTTCGACATCGACGAGCTCACCCGGCGGGTCGGGGCCCGGTTCGAGGCGGGCAAGCGCTTCGCGATCGTCGTCGCCGCGGAGGGGGCCAAGCCGGCGCCCGGCACGATGGCCTACGACGAGGGCGGCAAGGACGTCTACGGCCACGAGCGCTTCGCGGGGATCGCCCGCCAGCTGTCCATCGAGCTGGAGCACCGGCTGGGCAAGGAGGCGCGGCCGGTGATCCTCGGGCATGTGCAGCGCGGCGGCACGCCCACCGCGTACGACCGGGTGCTGGCGACGCGGTTCGGGTGGCACGCCGTGGAGGCCGTGCACCGCGGCGAGTTCGGGCACATGACGGCGCTGCGCGGCACGGACATCGAGATGGTGCCGCTGGCGCGGGCCGTGGAGACGCTCAAGACGGTCCCCGGGGACCGCTACGAGGAAGCCGAGTGCGTCCTGTAGACGACACCGCGCGGATCTGACGAGTCTGCCCCCGGCCGCGAGCGCGGCCGGGGGCAGTTCTAGTCTGTGTGCGGACAGAATTGCACAACCCCCACGAAACAGGAGCCGTCGGATGGATCACAGCGGGCACGGCACGATGACGGATCTGCCGCCGTTCACGCTGGGGCGAGGGCTCGCGTGGTCCACGGACCCGTTCTTCCTCATCGCCTGCCTCGTGGGGCTCGGACTGTACGCGTGGGGGGTCGTGCGGCTGCGGCGGCGCGGCGACGCCTGGCCCGTGGCCCGTACGGTGTCGTACGTCGCCGGCGTGCTGACCGTGCTGCTGGTCATGTGCACCGGACTGAACGACTACGGCATGGTCATGTTCAGCGTGCACATGGTGCAGCACATGGTCATCAGCATGCTGTCGCCCATCCTGATCCTGCTCGGGGCGCCCGTCACCCTGGCGCTGCGCGCGCTGCCGCCCGCGGGGCGGGGCCGCAAGGGGCCGCGGGAGCTGCTGCTGGCGCTGCTGCACAGCCGGTACATGCGGATCGTGACGCACCCGGCATTCACCATCCCGATGTTCGTCGCCAGCCTCTACGCCCTGTACTTCACGCCGCTCTTCGACTTCCTGATGGGCTCGAAGACCGGGCACATCGCGATGATGGTGCACTTCCTCGCGGTCGGCGTGGTGTTCTTCTGGCCGATCATCGGCGTGGACCCCGGGCCGCACCGGCCGGGCCACCTGATGAGGATGCTGGAGCTGTTCGCCGGCATGCCGTTCCACGCGTTCTTCGGCATCGCGCTGATGATGGGCTCCGTTCCCCTGGTGGAGACGTTCAGGAACCCGCCCGCCTCCCTCGGCATCGACGCGCTCTCGGACCAGGGCGCGGCCGGCGGCATCGCCTGGGCCTTCAGCGAGATCCCGTCCGTGCTCGTGCTGATCGCGCTGCTGTTCCAGTGGTACGGCTCGGAGCAGCGCCAGGCCCGCCGCCAGGACCGCGCCGCGGACCGGGACGGCGACAAGGAGCTGGAGGCGTACAACGCCTATCTCGCCTCATTGCACGCACGCGGGAACTGAAGTCGGGGCACCATGGAGGGAACCGAACCTTAGGAGGGTGTCGCGATGCCCGGTTCTGCGGACGGTTCCACCAAGACGATGGGGGCGCTCACGGTCGGCGGTCTGGTGATGGTGACCGCGTACACGGTGGCGCTGGGGAGCAACGGCTGGCTGTGGTTCGGGTGGGTGGTGCTGGGCCTGATCACGCTGGGGATGGTCGTCAGCCGCAGCACATGAGCCTCAGGGTGCGGTGAGCCGCCCGGCGGAGTGCACCCCCGGCTGGTACTTCGGGAGCCGCGCGGTGATCTTCATGCCCGCGCCCGGGGCGGTCTCGATGACGAGCCCGTAGTCGTCGCCGTACACCTGCCGCAACCGGTCGTCGACGTTGGACAGGCCGATGCCCCCGGACGGGCTGCCCTCGCCGGCGAGGATGCGGCGCAGCGCGTCGGGGTCCATTCCGGCGCCGTCGTCCTCGATCACGACGAGGGCCTCGGCGCCGGAGTCCTGGGCGGTGATGCCGATATGGCACTTCGCGGCCGCCGACGACGCCCCCTTGCCCTCCAGGCCGTGCTTGACGGCGTTCTCCACGAGTGGCTGCAGGCACAGGAAGGGCAGGGCCACCGGCAGGACCTCCGGGGCGATCTGGAGGGTGACGTCGAGGCGGTCGCCGAAGCGTGCCCGCACCAGCGCCAGGTAGTGGTCGATGGCGTGCAGCTCGTCGGCGAGGGTGGTGAAGTCGCCGTGCCGGCGGAACGAGTACCGGGTGAAGTCGGCGAACTCCAGCAGCAGCTCACGGGCGCGCTCGGGGTCGGTGCGCACGAAACTGGCGATGACCGCGAGCGAGTTGAAGATGAAGTGCGGGGATATCTGGGCGCGCAGCGCCTTGATCTCGGCCTCGATGAGCCGGGTGCGGGACTGGTCGAGGTCGGCCAGCTCCAGTTGCACCGACACCCAGCGGGCGACCTCGCCGGCCGCCCGTACCAGCACCGCGGACTCGCGCGGCGCGCAGGCGACGAGGGCGCCGTGCACCCGGTCGTCGACGGTGAGCGGGGCGACGACCGCCCAGCGCACCGGGCAGTCGGGGCTGTCGCAGCTGAGCGGCAGCGCCTCGCCGCGGCCGGACTCCAGGGGCCCGGCGAGGAGTTCCATGATCTGGGTGCGGTGGTGCTGGCCGACGCCGTCCCAGACCAGGACGTCGGTGCGGTCGGTCAGGCAGAGCGCGTCGGTGCCGAGCAGGGAGCGCAGGCGGCGGGCGGACTTGCGGGCGGCCTCCTCGGTGAGCCCGGCGCGCAGCGGGGGCGCGGCGAGGGTCGCGGTGTGCAGGGTCTCGAAGGTGGCGTGCTCGACGGGTGTGCCGAGGTCGCCGAGGCTCTGCGGGCGGGCGGTGCGCCGGCCGAGCCAGAAGCCGGCGGCGAGCAGGGGCAGGATGGCCACGCACAGGCCCGCGACGAAGCCGCTCATGCCTTGACCTCCGCTCTGAGTTCCTCGGGCAGATGGAAGCGGGCGAGGACCGCCGCGGTGCCGGGGGGCACCCGGCCCGGGGTGGCCAGGGACACCAGGATCATGGTGAGGAAGCCGAGCGGCACCGACCAGAGGGCGGGCCAGGCGAGCAGCGCGTGCAGGGCGCCGGCCTTGGGGAAGCCCGCCATGGTGGCGGCGACGGCGAGCAGGGCGGACCCGCCGCCGACGAGCATCCCGGCGGCCGCGCCGGGCGGGGTGAGCCGGTGCCACCAGATGCCGAGGACGAGCAGCGGGCAGAACGAGGACGCCGAGACGGCGAAGGCGAGGCCCACCGCGTCGGCGACGGGCAGGCCGCCGACCGGGACGCTCGCGGCCAGCGGGACCAGCATGGCGAACACGGTGCCGAGCCGGAAGTGCCGCACGCCCCGCGAGGGCAGGACGTCCTGGGTGAGGACGCCCGCGACGGCCATGGTGAGGCCGGACGCGGTGGACAGGAACGCGGCGAAGGCACCGCCCGCGACGAGCGCGCCCAGCAGCTCCCCGCCGACGCCGCCGATCATGCGGCCGGGCAGCAGCAGCGCGGCGGCGTCCGCGTCGCCGGTGAGGGTGAGCTCGGGGGCGTAGAGCCGGCCCAGGGCGCCGTAGACGGGGGGCAGCAGGTAGAAGGCGCCGATCAGGCCGAGCACGGCGACGGTGGTGCGGCGGGCGGCGACGCCATGGGGGCTGGTGTAGAAGCGGACGACGACGTGCGGCAGCCCCATGGTGCCGAGGAAGGTGGCGAGGATCAGCCCGTACGTGGCGTACAGCGGGCGTTCGCCGCGGCTCTCGGCCTGCGAGGGGGACAGTCCGCCTCCGGTGCCGTGGTCCCGGACGGGGACCTCGTCGCCGCGGGCGAAGGTCAGCCGGGTGCCGTTCTCGATGTGGTGCGCCCCGGCGTCGAGCCGTACCCGGCTGCCCTCGTGGGCGCGGCCGTCGACCGTGCCGTCCACGGTGACCGTCAGGGGGCTGCGCAGCTTGACCGTGATGGTGTCGTCGACGCGGACGACGCGCTGCTCGCGGAAGGCCGCGGGCTCGTCGAAGGCGTGACGGGGGGCACCGTCGCCCTGCCAGGCGAGGACGAGGAAGAAGGCGGGGACGAGCAGCGCGGTGAGCTTGAGCCAGTACTGGAATGCCTGCACGAAGGTGATGCTGCGCATGCCGCCGGCGGCGACGATGGCGACCACCACGGCGGCGACGACGAGGCCGCCGAGCCAGTCGGGCGCCCCGGTGAACACGGTCAGGGTGAGTCCGGCGCCCTGGAGCTGGGGCAGCAGATACAGCCAGCCGGTGCCCACGACGAAGGCGCCGGCGAGCCGCCGCACCGCCTGCGAGGAGAGCCGTGCCTCGGCGAAGTCGGGCAGCGTGTAGGCGCCGGAGCGGCGCAGCGGGGCGGCGACGAAAAGCAGCAGGACGAGGTATCCGGCGGTGTAGCCGACCGGGTACCAGAGCATGTCGGGGCCCTGGACGAGGACCAGCCCGGCGATGCCGAGGAAGGAGGCGGCGGACAGGTACTCGCCGCTGATGGCGGCGGCGTTGAGGCGGGGGCCGACGGTGCGGGAGGCGACGTAGAAGTCGGAGGTGGTGCGGGAGATGCGCAGGCCGAAGGCGCCGACGAGCACGGTCGCCAGGGCCACGAGGGCGACGGCGGGGACGGCGTAGCTGGAGTTCACGGCCGGATCGGTTCCTGGTCTCGGTCTGCGGGGGCGACGGGCTGGTGGGCTGGTTCAGCGGTCCTCGACGAGGCGGACGAAGTCCCGTTCGTTGCGTTCGGCGCGGCGGACGAACCAGCGGGCCAGCAGCACCAGGGGCGCGTACAGGCCGAAGCCGAGGACCGCCCAGACCAGCTGGCGGGCGTCCGGCATCGCCGCGAAGAGCAGGGGCAGCGGGCCGACGAGCAGGCCGAGGACGGCGAGGACGGCGAGGGCGGTGCGCAGTTGGGTGCGCATCAGGGAGCGGACGTAGGTGTGGCCGAGGGTGGTCTGCTCGTCGATCTCGGTGCGGGGCCGGTAGTAGCCGGAGACGCGGCGGGTCCGGGTGCGCCGGGGCGGGCCGGTGACGACGACGCGGCGGTCGGCGGGGCTGCTGGGCATCGTCATGGCCTCCGCATCAGCAGGTCCCGCAGCTCGCGCGCGTGGCGGCGGCTGACCTGGAGTTCCTCGGAGCCGACGACGACGCTCACGCTGCCCGCGTCGAGGCGGAGTTCGCCGATGTGGCGCAGGGCGACGAGGTGGCGGCGGTGGATGCGCACGAAGCCGCGGGAGCGCCAGCGCTCCTCCAGGGTGGACAGCGGGATGCGGACGAGGTGGCTGCCCTTGCCGGTGTGCAGGCGGGCGTAGTCGCCCTGGGCCTCGACGTGGGTGATGTCGTCGACGGGGACGAAGCGGGTGACGCCGCCGAGTTCGACGGGGAGGTGGTCGGGGTCGGGTTCGCTGACGGGTATCCGCGGGGTGGCGCCGCGCTGTTCGGCAGCCCGGCGGACGGCTTCCGCGAGGCGTTCCTTGCGGACCGGTTTGAGCACGTAGTCGACGGCCTTGAGGTCGAAGGCCTGGACGGCGAAGTCCTCGTGCGCGGTGACGAACACGACGAGCGGCGGTTCGGCGAAGCCGGTGAGCAGCCGGGCCAGGTCGAGGCCGTCGAGGCCGGGCATGTTGATGTCCAGGAAGACGACGTCGATGGCCTCCGCTCCGCCGGGGCCCGACTCCAGCGCGCGGTTGATGCGGCGCAGCGCCTCGGTGGCGTCGCCGGCGCCCTCCGCGCTGCCGATCCGCGGGTCCGCGTTCAGGAGGTACAGCAGTTCCTCCAGCGAGGGGCGTTCGTCGTCGACAGCCAGGGCGCGCAACATGAACGGGAGTGTAGGAGCAACGGGCGCCGCTGGACACGTGCCGGGTGGGGAGGTTCGCGCTGGGTGCCCGGGCGCTTACAGTGCCCTCATGAACAGCGGCGCGGCTTCTTTCGACGAGCTCGACCGGAAGATCATCACCGCTCTGATGGCGAACGCCCGGACGAGTTTCGCCGAGATCGGCCTGAGCGTCGGGCTGTCGGCGACGGCCGTCAAGCGGCGGGTGGACCGGCTGCGGGAGACGGGGGTGATCACCGGGTTCACGGCCACCGTCCGGCCGTCGGCGCTGGGCTGGCGCACGGAGGCGTACGTCGAGGTGTACTGCGAGGGCGCGGCACCCCCGCGGCGCCTGGCGGAGGTGGTCCGCAACCATCCGGAGATCACCGCGGCGATGACGGTGACGGGGGGCGCGGACGCGCTGCTGCACGTCCGGGCGCGGGACGTGGAGCACTTCGAGGAGGTGCTGGAACGCATCCGTGTGGAGCCGTTCATCCGCAAGACGATCAGTGTCATGGTGCTGTCGCACCTCATCCCGGAGAGTCCGGAGGCGGGCGCCACCCAGCCGGCGCCGACCGACGCAGGAGTGCTGCGTGGACCGGTCTGAAGACGCAGCATTGCTGCGTGGACGCGCAATTCCCGTTTCTTGTCGCTCGTCGTGGTCGGTTTCTACCGTGGAGTCAATCCTCATCGACACCGTAGTAGGAAGCGGAGGAACCCCTTCGTGCCCGAAACCCGTGTGCCGCGCCGGCGGCGCTTCCTCGTCTGCGAACCCAGACACTTCGCCGTGCAGTACGCGATCAACCCGTGGATGCGACCGGACGTCCGGGTCGACGTCGATCTGGCGCACGAGCAGTGGCACGCGCTGATCAGCGCCTACCGTTCGCACGGCCACGCGGTCGACGTGGTGGAGCCGGTCGCCGGCCTCCCCGACATGGTCTTCGCCGCGAACTCGGCGGTCGTCGTCGGCGGCCGTGTCTTCGGATCCCTCTTCCACGCGCCCGAGCGGCGCCCGGAATCCACCCACTACGCCCAGTGGTTCACGGCGGCGGGCTTCGACGTCCACCGCCCGGAGTCGGTGTGCGAGGGTGAGGGCGACCTGGTCTGGACGGGCCGCTACGTGCTCGCCGGGACCGGTTTCCGCACGACCCGGGAGGCGCACCGCGAGGTCCAGGAGTTCTTCGGTCACCCGGTGATCAGCCTGACGCTGGTGGACCCGTACTTCTACCACCTGGACACCGCGCTGTTCGTGCTGGACGACGACAACATCGTCTACTACCCGGAGGCGTTCTCGGCCGGCAGCCGCGAGGTGCTCGCGCGGCTCTACCCGGACGCGGTGCTCGCCACCCGGGAGGACGCGTCCGCGTTCGGGCTGAACTCGGTGTCCGACGGCCGTCACGTCTTCATCGCGCCGCAGGCCGAGGCCCTGGCGGCCCGGCTGGACGACCGCGGCTATGTCCCCGTCCCCGTCGACCTGTCGGAGTTCCGCAAGGCCGGCGGGGGCATCAAGTGCTGCACCCAGGAGATCCGCTCATGACCGCGCCCGCGCAGACCCGTTCGTCCGCCGATCTGATCCGCGCCGAGGAGCCGGTCCTGGCGCACAACTACCATCCGCTGCCGGTGGTCGTCGCCCGTGCCGAGGGCAGCTGGGTCGAGGACGTGGAGGGCCGCCGCTACCTCGACATGCTGGCCGGCTACTCGGCCCTGAACTTCGGCCACCGCCACCCGGCGCTGATCGATGCCGCGCACCGCCAGCTGGACCGGCTGACGCTGACCTCCCGCGCCTTCCACAACGACCGGCTCGCCGGTTTCGCCGAACGCCTGGCGGCCCTGACCGGCCAGGACATGGTGCTGCCGATGAACACGGGCGCCGAGGCCGTGGAGAGCGGCATCAAGGTGGCCCGCAAGTGGGCGTACGACGTGAAGGGAGTCCCCGCCGACCGGGCGACGATCGTGGTCGCGGCGGACAACTTCCACGGCCGGACGACGACGATCGTGTCGTTCTCCACCGACGAGTCCGCGCGGGCGGGCTTCGGACCGTTCACGCCGGGCTTCCGGATCGTGCCGTACAACGACCTGCCGGCGCTGGAGGCGGCGGTGGACGAGACGACCGCGGCGGTGCTGCTGGAGCCGATCCAGGGCGAGGCCGGTGTCGTCATCCCGGACCAGGGCTATCTGGCCGGGGTGCGCGAGCTGACCCGCCGGGCGGGCTGCCTGTTCATCGCGGACGAGATCCAGTCGGGCCTCGGCCGCACCGGGCGCACGCTGGCCGTGGAGCACGAGCCGGTCGTGCCGGACGTACTGCTGCTGGGCAAGGCGCTCGGCGGCGGCATCGTGCCGGTCTCGGCGGTGGTCGGGCGCCGGGACGTGCTCGGGGTGCTGCGGCCGGGCGAGCACGGCTCGACGTTCGGCGGCAACCCGCTGGCGGCCGCCGTCGGCACGGCGGTGGTGGAGCTGCTGGAGACGGGTGAGTTCCAGCGCCGGGCCGACGAGCTCGGCGTGGTCCTGCGGGACGGTCTGGCGGCCCTCGCCGGCAAGGGCGTCGTCGGGTTCCGCGCGCGCGGGCTGTGGGCGGGGGTCGACATCGACCCGGCGTTCGGCACCGGCCGGGAGATCAGCGAGCGGCTGCTGGGCGAGGGCGTGCTGGTCAAGGACACCCACGGCTCCACGATCCGGCTGGCGCCGCCGCTGACGATCACGGCGGACGAGCTGACGGGCGCGCTCGCCGCCCTGGAGAAGGTCCTGGCCTGATCCGATCGGTCCGCGATCCGCACCGGCCGCCCGGGGAGTCCGTCCCGGGCGGCCGGTGCGGCGTAGTCCCCACACTCCCGGCCCCCGCGGAGAGGCAAGGGTACCCGGAAGGGCGAAGATGGGGACAAGTGGTGGTAGACCGCTCTCAGCGACAGAGAGGTCGGCCGTGGGCTCACAGGACGAGCGGAGCGTGGCCCGGCAGGGGTTCGACGTGGCGGACGCCGTGCCTGTACTGCTCGACGCCCAGGGCGTGGTGACCGGCTGGACCCGGGAGGCCGAGCGCCTGCTGGGCTACCCCGCCGCCCGGGTCGTGGGGCACGGTGTCGCGGAGGTGCTGGCCGCGGACGACGCGGGCCGGGTGCCGGAGCTGATGGACCGGTGCCGCGGGGAGGGCGGCTGGGTGGGGCTGCTGACCGCGGTGTGCGACGACGACACCCGGCTGCGGCTGATGGCCCGGATCACGCCGGCCCTGGACGACGGCGGCCCCGCGCGGCGGCTGCTGCTCCTGTCGGAGCTCGCGGGGGCGCCGGGCTGGGACATGAGCCGGCAGGTGCTGGAGCAGATGGTCACCCGCTCCCCCGTCGGCATAGCCGTCGTCGACACCGAGCTGCGGTTCGTCTGGTCCAATCCGGCGCTCACGCAGTTCGGCGGCGGACCGCCGAGCAGCAGGCTGGGGCTGCGGCTCGCGGACATCCAGCCCGGTCTGGACGCCGAGAACATCGAGGCGCAGATCCGCCAGGTGCTGCTGACCGGTGATCCCGTCGTCGGCTACGAGCACGTGGGGCAGGTCCGGTCCGCTCCGCTGCGGGAGACCGCGCACATGATGTCGTTCACCCGGATCGACGACGGGCACGGCAACCCCATGGGGGTGTACTACACGGTCGAGGACGTCACCGACCGGCACCGCACCCGCCAGCGCCTGGCCCTGCTCGACCGGGCCGGCGAGCACATCGGCCGCACGCTCGATGTCACCCGCACCGCGCAGGAGCTGGTCGACGTGGCCGTGCCGGGGCTCGCCGACGTCGTCGCCGTGGATCTGCTGGAGTCGGTGCTGAGCGGCGGTGAGCCGTCCGACGAGCCGCTGAGCGGCACGGACCGGGTGCCACTGCGGCGCGCCGGGTACGGGTCGGTCAGCCGGCGGGCGCCGGAGGCGGTCGTCGGCATCGGCGAGGTGGTCACCTACCCGGCCGGGTCGCCCCCGGTCCGGACACTCAGGACGGAGCGGTCCTGGCGGGAGCCGCGCCTGGACCCGCTGGGCGAGGCGTGGGCGGAGCACGAGCGCGGCGGAGGGGCCGCCGTCTTCCTGGAGCTGGGACTGCGGAGCGCGATGATCGTGCCGATCCGCGCGCGGGGCGTCACCCTCGGCCTGACCACGTTCTTCCGGCGGCACCGCCAGGAGCCCTTCGAGGCGGGCGACCTCAGTCTCGCCGAGGACCTCGTGTCCCGGGCGGCGGTCTGCATCGACAACGCCCGGCGCTACAGCCGGGAACGCGACGCGGCGCTGGTCCTCCAGCGCAGCCTGCTGCCGCACCGGCTGCCCGAGCAGGACGCCCTGGAGGTGGCCGCGTGCTACCGCCCGGCCGACGAGCTGACCGGGCTGGGCGGCGACTGGTACGACGTCATCCCGCTGTCGGGGGCGCGGGTGGCCCTGGTGGTGGGCGAGGCCACGGGACACGGCATCGACGCGGCGGCCGCGATGGGGCGGCTGCGGACCGCCGTACGGACGCTGGCCGCGCTGGATCTGCCACCCGACGAGGTGCTGGCGCATCTCGACGACCTGGTGGCGCGGTCGGCGCGGGAGGAGGGCGTCGACCCGGGCGCGGCGGGGGCCGACAACACGCTGGGGGTGGGGGCGGGCTGCGTGTACGCGGTGTACGACCCGGTGGACGGGACGTGCACGATGGCGGCGGCGGGGCATCCGGCGCCCGCGGTGGTGATGCCGGACGGGCACGTCGCCTTCGTCGACCTGCCGCAGGGACCGCCGCTGGGAGTGGGCGGCCCGCCCTTCGAGTCGGTGGAGATGGCGCTGGCGGCCGGCAGCACGCTGGCCCTGTACAGCGACGGACTGATGGCCGGGGCGCAGTGGGCCGCGGACGCCGACCGGCAGCGGCTGCGGCAGGCACTGGAGAAGCGGGCGGAGTCCCTGGAGCTGCAGTGCCGGGCGGTGGTGGACGCGCTGGTGCCGGACCGGCCGTACGACGATGTGGCCCTGCTGCTCGCGCGCACCCAGGTACTCGGGGACGAGCAGGTCGCCGAGTGGGACCTGGCCGCCGACCCGGCCGGGGTGGCCGAGGCGCGCCGGACGGCGTCCCGGCAGCTGGCGGAGTGGGGGCTCGACGAGCTGGCCTTCACGACGGAACTCGTGGTCAGCGAGCTGGTCACCAATGCGATCCGGTACGCCACGGGCCCCATCAGACTGCGTCTGATCAAGGAGCGCGCGCTGTTCTGCGAGGTCTACGACGGGGGTGCGACCGCCCCGCATCTGCGCCATCCCCGCACCACCGACGAAGGGGGTCGCGGGCTGCTGCTGGTGTCGCAGTTCACCCAGCAGTGGGGGACCCGGTTCGTCCCCGAAGGGAAGATCATCTGGGCCGAGCAGTCACTCACGGACGCACCGCCCTGACCTGCCGGAGCGCCCTCTTCGCAGGACAGCGGTACAGATGACGTATAGCGTGCGAAACTGGTCAGATCACGGCGTGAGGCAGGTGCCATGGGCGAGATCGACTACGAGGCGGTCTTCCAGGCGCTGCCCGGCATGGTGGCCCTGCTGGACACCGACCTGGTCTACGTCGACGCCAACGAGGACTTCCAGCGGCTGTCCGGGCGCAGCCGGGAACAGCTCGTCGGCCGCAACATCTTCGACGTGTTCCCGGACAACCCGGACAACCCCGCCGCGACCGGGACGCGCAACGTGCGGGCGTCCATGCTGCGCGTGGCGGCCACCGGCGAGCGCGACGCCATGGCGCTCCAGCGCTACGACGTGGAGGACACGGGCAACCCCGGCCACTGGGAGGAGCGCTACTGGAGCCCGATCAACGCCCCCGTGACCGGTCCGGACGGGAAGGTCGCGTTCGTGCTGCACCGGGTGGAGGAGGTCACCGAGCTCATCCGGGTGCGGGGCGGGGCGGGCCACGACAGCCGGGCGGGCGTCCTGGAGGCGGAGCTGTACACGCGTGCCCGGGAGCTCCAGGAGCTCAACGAGCGGCTGCGGCTGGCCCACGCCCGCGAGCGCGAGGTGGCGCTGGCCCTGCAGGAGGCGATGCTGCCCGCGAGCCGGCAGGTGGGCGACCACCGCACGGCGGTGCGCTACCGGCCGGCGGTCGGCGCGCTCAACGTGTGCGGGGACTGGTACGACCTGGTCGACCTGGTCGGCGGGAACCGCATCGGGGTGTCCGTGGGCGACGTCGTCGGGCACGGCCTGCGGGCGGCCGGCGTCATGGGGCAGCTGCGCAGCGCGCTGAGCGCCTCGTCACGGGTGGCCGCGGGTCCGGCGCAGGCGCTGGACGTGCTCGGGCGGTACGCGCACGTCGTCGACGGGGCCGAATCGGCCACCGCGGTCACCACGTTCATAGACTTCGACGCCCGGACGATCACCTACAGCAGCGCCGGCCATCCCCCGCCGGTCCTGGTGCACGCCGACGGCCGGGTGGAGTTCCTCGACCAGGCCACCGACACACCGCTGGACGCCCGTCCCGACCCGATACGCCGGCCGCAGGCCGCCACCGCTTATGACGAGGGCGCGACGCTCGCGCTGTACACGGACGGGCTGGTCGAGCGCCGGCGGGAGGACATCGACGTCGGTCTCGGCCGGCTCGCGCACGCGCTGGTCGAGCACCTCACCGCCACCCCGGAGGACCTGGCCGACGCCGTCCTGCTGCAGCTGCTGCCGCCGGGCGGCGCGACGGACGACACGGCCCTGGTCATCGTGCGGCTGTGATGCGAGCGGGGCGGCTCCGTACGGGCGGGCGGCCTCCCCGTCCGGGCCGCCGTGATCACGCCAAACCCGAAGACCGGCTTGCCGCGCACCGGCCCCGGGGACGAGGCTGGACCGGCGGCCCTCCCCACCCGCAACACCCGCCACCCGTCCGTCGCCTGACCTGCCGTCAGGCAGGTGGAGGCCAGCGGTCCGCGCCGGTTCCGGCGATCGGGCCCTGCGCCTACACTGACACCCCCACGGCACACTGGCTGACCTGCCAGAACTTGGCGGCCCGAGCTGATCCACCCGAGTGAGGAGCGCCCCCTTTGTTCTACTACGTCCTCAAATACGTGTTGTTGGGCCCCCTCCTGAGGCTGGTCTTCCGGCCCCGTATCGAAGGTCTGGAGCATGTGCCGGCCACGGGCGCGGCCATCGTCGCCGGCAACCACCTGTCGTTCTCGGACCATTTCCTGATGCCCGCGATCCTCAAGCGGCGCATCACCTTCCTCGCCAAGAAGGAGTACTTCACCGGCCCCGGCATCAAGGGCCGGCTGACCGCCGCGTTCTTCCGCAGCGCCGGGCAGATCCCGGTCGACCGCACGGGCAAGGAGGCCGGCCAGGCCGCGATCCGCGAGGGCCTCGGGGTGCTGCGCAAGGACGAGCTGCTCGGCATCTACCCGGAGGGCACCCGCTCGCACGACGGCCGCCTCTACAAGGGCAAGGTCGGGGTCGCCGTGATGGCGCTCAAGGCCGGGGTGCCCGTGGTCCCGTGCGCGATGATCGGCACGTTCGAGGCCCAGCCGCCGGGCAAGGTCATCCCGAACATCCGCCCGGTGACCATCCGCTTCGGAGAGCCGCTGGACTTCTCCCGCTACGCCGGGATGGAGAACGAGAAGACGATCCTGCGGGCCGTGACCGACGAGATCATGTACGCCATCCTGTCGCTGTCCGAGCAGGAGTACGTCGACCAGTACGCGGCCGTCGCGAAGGCCGAGGAGGCCGCCGCCAAGGCGGAGCAGGGCCGCCGGTACCCCCGGCTGCCCCTCAGGTGACCGGGGCCGCCGCACCGACGAGGGTCAGCGCCTCGTCGAGCGTCGCACGCAGCCGCCGCGCGTCCGGCGCGACCGCGCTGACGAGCACCGCCGGCCCCGCCAGGGGCAGCACGGCGGCGCCCTCCCCCAGCATCCGGGGTGCGACCGGAGCGCCCGCGAACTCGGGACGCACGACGAGGAGCTGCCCGACGGCACGGTGGCCGCCGAGCCCGGCGGGACCGTCCCAGCCGCCCGGCGCACCCGGCCCGCAGACCAGTTCCTGATCGAGGACGAGCCGCCCCGCGATCCTCACGCGCAGCCGGCTCGCCAGCCGCCCCGGCTCCTCCCCCACCCGTCCGAGCACCTGCTCCTCGCGCAGCACGAGCCGTCCACCGGCGCCCGCCTCGACCTCGGTCGTCACGGTCAGGTCGCTGCCGCACGCCGAGATCAACGGCTCCGGCAGCCAGTGCAGTTCGGCGTCGTCGGCCACCGAGAGACGGACGTCGTAGCGGGCCCCGCTCTTGTCCTGCCCCGGCAGCGCGAGGGTGGCCGCCGCCGATCCGGCGCGCAGCCGGGCGCCGCGGAGCACCTCCGCCTCGACGGTGAAGTGGTCGCCGCCGAGCGGCCCGCTCATCGCTCCCACGAGCAGGACGTTCGCCTCGCCCGCGGCGCCGCGGGTCCGCCGTGGCGCGAGCGGCCCGTGGCCGTCGAGGACGGGCAGCGCGGTGCCGCCCCGCCCGTCCGGCCGGGCGACGATCCGGGCGCGGGCCCGCACCCCGGAGGTCACGCCGTCCACGCGGCCAGCCGCGCCCGTACCCAGTCGGCGACGTCGCGCACGCCCGGCTCGCTCCTGAGCGACTGCAGGACGACGGGCAGTTCGGCCCGCTGCGCCTTGGCGTCGGCCGCCATCCGCGCCAGGTCGGCGCCGACGTACGGGGCGAGGTCGGTCTTGTTGACGACGAGGAGGTCGGCGGTGGTGACCCCGGGGCCGCCCTTGCGGGGGATGTCGTCCCCGCCCGCCACGTCGATCACGAAGATCTGGGCGTCCACGAGCCCCTTGGAGAAGATCGCGGTGAGGTTGTCCCCGCCGGACTCCACGAGGATCAGGTCGAGCGGTCCGACCTCGTCCTCCAGGTCCTCGACCGCCTCGAGGTTCGCGGAGATGTCGTCCCGGATCGCGGTGTGCGGGCAGGCGCCCGTCTCCACGGCCGCGATCCGCTCCGGGGGCAGCACGGCCTCGCGCAGCAGGAACTCGGCGTCCTCGCGCGTGTAGATGTCGTTGGTGACGACGGCGAGGGACAGCTCCTCCCGCAGCGCGCGGCACAGGGCGGCGACCGTGGCGGTCTTGCCCGAGCCGACAGGGCCGCCGAGACCGATGCGCAGGGCCCGTCGTGATCCGTCGGGACGGCGGGCGTCCGCGCTGAGGGCGGCGGGGCCGTCGTGGGTGTGGTCGAGGTGCATGGGACACGGCTCCTGTGGGTGGACGGTGAGGAACGGGGTCAGGATGCGAAGAGGCGCACCGGCCAGCCCGCGTGCGCCTGCGCCGAGATCTCCAGCAGGGGCGCGGAGGCGGCGGGCAGCGCCTCGGTCCCTTCGCGGGCCGCGCGCCGGGCCGCTTCCACCGCCCGGTCGGCGACGCGGTCCAGCTCCGGGGCCAGCCGTGCCAGTACGGCGGTGGCCTCGAAGGGGTCGAGGCCGAGCAGCCGCACCACCGCCGTCGCGGGCCCGCTGACCGACTCGTACGCCGCGCAGTGCGCCGCGTCGAGCGCTCCGAGTCCGGCGACCCGGGCGACGGCTCCGAGGACCACGGGCTGGTGCGCGCCCTTGGCGAACCCGGCGGCGAGGACGTCGAGTTCGGGGGACGGCCAGGTCCCGCGGGCCGCCCGCAGCAGTTGCCGGCCCAGCTTGCGCGCGGTGGTCCGCAGCGCCGGCGACGGCGTCCGGGCGTCGGCCGCGGCGTCCAGGACGGCCGGGTCGAGGCCGGCCGCGGCCGCCGCCGCGAGCGCGGCCGACACGAGGCCGGCCGTGTGCAGCCGGCCCCGGCAGAAGTCCTCCAGGCTCGGGGCGTCCGTGATCCGCCCGGCCCGGACGGCCGCCTCGGCCCCGCCGGAGTGGGCGTGTCCCCCGGCGGGGAAACGGCCGTCGGCCAGGACGAGCAGCGTGGCCCGTGTCATCTCCGGCCGCCCTCAGAAGAGGAAGTAACGCTGGGCCATGGGCAGTTCGGCGGCGGGCGTGGCCTCCACCAGCTCGCCGTCGATGTGCACGGCGAAGCTGTCGGGGTCGACGCGCACCTCGGGCCGCGCGTCGTTCTCCCGCATGTCGGCCTTGGTGACCCCGCGTGTCGACTCGATGGCCACGAACCGCTTGCCCAGCCCGAGCCGTTCCGGCAGCCCGTCCTCGATGGCAAGCTGCGCCACGAAGTTGACCGAGTTCGCGGCCGGCGCCCGGCCGATCGCGCCGAACATCGGGCGGGGCAGGATCGGCTGGGGCGTGGGTATCGACGCGTTGGCGTCGCCCATCTGCGCGTAGGCGATCTGCCCGCCCTTGATGACGAGGTGCGGCTTGACGCCGAAGAAGGCCGGCTCCCACAGCACCAGGTCGGCGAGTTTGCCGGTCTCCACGGAGCCGATCTCGCGGCCGAGACCCTGCGCGAGCGCCGGGTTGATCGTGTACTTGGCCACGTAGCGGCGCACCCGGTGGTTGTCGGCGCGTCCGTCGCCGGGCAGCGGGCCGCGGCGCCGCTTCATCACGTGGGCGGTCTGCCAGGTGCGCAGGACGACCTCGCCGACGCGGCCCATGGCCTGGGAGTCCGAGGAGATGATGGAGATGGCGCCGAGGTCGTGGAGGATGTCCTCGGCACCGATGGTGGACGGCCGGATCCGGGACTCGGCGAAGGCCAGGTCCTCCGGCACGGCCGCGTTGAGGTGGTGGCACACCATCAGCATGTCGAGGTGTTCCTCGGCGGTGTTGACGGTGAACGGCCGGGTCGGATTGGTGGAGCTGGGCAGCACGTGCGGCTCGGAGACCACGGTCATGATGTCCGGCGCGTGCCCGCCGCCCGCGCCCTCGGTGTGGTACGCGTGAATGCCGCGGCCCGCGATCGCCGCGAGGGTGTCCCCGACGAAGCCGGCCTCGTTCAGGGTGTCCGTGTGGATGGCGATCTGCACGCCGGTGCGGTCGGCGACGGTCAGCGCGGCGTCGATGACGGCCGGGGTGGAGCCCCAGTCCTCGTGCAGCTTGAGACCGAGCGCGCCACCGCGGATCTGGGAGAGCATCGCCTCCTCGGAGACGGTGTTGCCCTTGCCCAGCAGACCGAAGTTGACGGGGTGTCCCTCCATCGCCTCCAGCATCCGGGCCAGATGCCAGGGGCCCGGGGTGACGGTGGTGGCCTTGGAGCCCTCGGCCGGGCCGGTGCCACCGCCGACGAGCGTGGTGATGCCCGAGGCGAGCGCCTCGTCGGCGATCTGGGGGCAGATGAAGTGGACGTGGGCGTCGATGGCTCCGGCGGTGAGGATCCGTCCGTTGCCCGCGATGATCTCCGTCTCCGGGCCGATGACCAGGTCCGGGTGCACCCCGTCCATGGTGTCCGGGTTGCCGGCCTTGCCGATGCCGGTGATCCGGCCGTCGCGGATGCCGAGGTCGGCCTTGACGATCCCCCAGTGGTCGACGATCACGACCCCGGTGACGACGGTGTCCGGGGTGCCGTCGGCACGGGTGGCCCGGGACTGGCCCATGGACTCGCGGATGACCTTGCCGCCGCCGAACACGGCCTCGTCACCGGCGCGTCCGGGGCCGCCGGAACGATCCTCCTCGATCTCGATGAGCAGATCGGTGTCGGCGAGCCGGACGCGGTCACCGGTGGTCGGCCCGAACAGGTCGGCGTAGGCGGCGCGGGAGATCTCAGGCATCGAGGGCACCTCCGGTCTCGCCCCGCAGGCCGGGCACCACACGGGCGCCGGCGAGGGGGACGAGTTCGACGTCGACGGGGATGCCGGGCTCGAAGCGCACCGCGGTGCCGGCCGCGACGTTCAGCCGCTTGCCGCGGGCCGCGGCACGGTCGAAGCGCAGGCCGGGATTGGCCTCGGCGAAGTGGTAGTGGGAGCCGACCTGGACGGGCCGGTCGGCGGCGTTGAGGACGGTCAGCCGGGTCACCTCACGGCCCTCGTTGTATGCGATCGGGCCCTCGGCGAACAGGACTTCTCCGGGAATCATGGCCGCCCTCAGACGATCGGGTCGTGGACGGTGACGAGCTTGGTGCCGTCGGGGAAGGTCGCCTCGACCTGGACGTCGTGGATCATCTCGGCGATGCCCTCCATGACGTCGTCCCTGGTGAGCAGGGTCCGGCCGGAGGACATCAGCTCAGCGACCGTACGGCCGTCACGGGCGCCCTCGAGGATGTGCGCCGTGATGAGGGCGACGGCCTCGGGGTGGTTCAGCCGGAGCCCGCGGGCCCGGCGCCTCTCGGCGACGTCGGCCGCCACATGGATGAGCAGCCTCTCCTGCTCGTGCGGGGTCAGTTGCACGGCGTCCCACCTCACAGTCCTCGCTCCGGACCGTGCGGGGTCCGGTTGCCGCCGCCGTCGGGCGAAGGCCCGGTGGCGTGGGTGGGCAGGCTAGTTGGGCCGCGTTTCGGGCGCGTTAACCCCGCGCGGGGCCGGCCGGGCCCGGGTCGCCGTCCCGCATGCTCATCAGGGCGCGCAGCCCCTGCTGCAGGACCTCGACGGGCGCGGGCCCGAACAGGGACTGCTGGGCGATGAAGCCGAGCACGGAGGCGATCATCGTGCGGGCGACGTGGTCCGGGTCCACGTCCGTGCGCATCATCCCGGCGTCCTGGTACCCCTCGACGATCCGCGCCCAGGCGCCGCGCACCGAGCCGTAGCCCTCCCGCAGGACGGCGGCCAGCTCGTCGTTGCGCAGGGTCTCCGCCCACACCTGGATGACGAGCCGGGGGAAGGCGGGCCTGCCGTCGACGACCAGGGACGCGCGCTCGGCGAGGGTGCGGCCGAGGACGTGGGCGAGGAGCTCGTCCGGCGGTGGGGGCGGGCTCTGCCGCGCGGCCTCCTCGAACGCCGCGTGGACCGAGCCGAGCACCTCGGCGACGATCGCGCCGATCAGCTCCTCCTTGCCCTTGAAGTAGCGGTAGACGGCCCCCGCCGAGAGGTCGACCTCCTTGAGCACGTCCTGCATCGAGGTGGCGTGGAAGCCGTTGCGGGCGAAGCAGAGCGCGGCGCCGTCGAGGATCTGGCGGCGGCGTGCGTCGAGGTGTTCCTGGGATACGCGGGCCATGCCCTCAACGTAAAACGAACATTCCTTCTTGACAAGCACCGGCCGCCGCGAGCACGGTGGAACTAAGAAAAACGAACGATCCTTCTTTTTAGATCACGGGAGCTCCCATGTCCTCGCCGTCCGCCACCACACCGCCCAGGAAGGCCGCATCCCGGCGCCTGGTCGCGGTGGTCGTGCTCGTCCCCGTGCTGGCCGCCCTCGCCCTGTGGGCGTTCGCCTGGCCGGCCGCCCGCACCGCGCCGCGCGACCTCCCGCTCGGGGTGGCGGGCCCCGCGTCGGCCGTGACGCAGGTGGAGCGGCAGCTGTCCGCCCACGACGGCGCGTTCGAGGTGCACCGCTACGCCGACGAACCGGCCGCCCACCGCGCCATCCAGGACCGGGACGTGTATGGCGCGGTCGTCGTGACACCCCAGGGCCCCCGGCTGCTGACCGCGTCCGCCGCGAGCCCGGCCGTGGCCCAGCTGCTGCGGCAGGCGGTGGCCGGGCAGGCGGCCGCCGAGGGGACGCGGGTGGAGACCGTCGACGTGGTACCGGCGCCCGAGACGGACCCGCGCGGGGCGGCGCTGAGCTCCAGCGTGCTGCCGCTGGCCCTCGCGGGCATCGCGGCGGGTGCCGGGGTCACCCTGCTGGGGCTGCGCGGCCTGGGCGCCGCGGGCGCCCTCGTGGGCACGGCCGCCCTGACCGGCCTGGTCGCGGCCACGCTGGCGCACAGCTGGCTGGGTGTCCTCACGGGTGACCGGTGGGCGGAGACCGGGGTGCTCACCCTGATGACCCTGGCCGTCAGCGCCGCCGTCGCCGGGCTCGGCGCCCTCCTCGGACCGGCCGGCACAGGTCTCATGGCCGCCACCGTCATGCTCATCGGCAACCCGTTCTCCGGGGCGGCGTCGGCACCGCGGATGCTGCCGGAGCCGGTCGGCACGATCGGCCAGTGGCTGCCGCCGGGCGCGGGCGCGACCCTGCTGCGCTCGGTGTCCTTCTTCGACGGCGCCGCGTCGGCCGGCCCCGCCCTCACCCTGACCTGGTGGGCCGCACTGGGCCTCGGCGCGGTCCTGCTGGGCGCCCGCCTCAAGGCGAACGCGACCACGACGAGCCCTGCCCCGGCCCGCCGGCCCGCCCCCGTCGGCTGACCCGCCCGCGTCGGCGGAACCACCGAACCGGCCGTGCGCCCCCGCCGGAGCGGACGGGGGCGCACGGCCTCGACGCGTCCGAGACGTGACAGGCGGCAGGGGACGACCCGGCCCGACCTTCACCCGGGGGCCACCCGGGGACTCAGGAGGGCTTCGGCCCCCGGTGCTCCGCCGTGAGGCCGAAGCGGTGGGGTGCGCGGGGGGCGGACGCGACCTCGCCAGGCAGACCCAGGAGCCGGCCCGCGTGCGGTCCCGGACGGAGGGAACGCCCGCCGGGCACACCGGCCGCCCGCGCGCCCGGGTGGCGCCGATCTCGAGCGCGAGACCGTACGCGTCACCCAGGAGGCGCCGCGGGACGGGCTGGTGGACCGCGTCGCCCCGGACCGCGCGGCCGCGACCGCCCCGGACGAGGGGCGGTGACCGGAGGACGCCGCCACCCGGGTTGCCGCCCCTTCCCGCGCCGACGCGCACGGAGGCGGAGCTGATCGACCGTTACCCGGAGTCGTGGGCCTGCTGGGCCCTAACAACCCGGCGAAGGACGGCGACACCTACCGGGGCCCGCGCGCCGCCCAGGCGCTCGCCGGCAAGGCGGTCGCGCTCCGGGACGCGCCGGCGCTGATGCACTGTCGGGGCGAGACGGAGCCGCACGCCCGCACGCTGGAGCGTGCGCTGCGCGTCCTGGCCAGGGAGCGCCGCACGGCCCGCGTCACGCCGCCGCCGCGCTCCGACAGTTGACGGCGCCACAGCCGCGATCCGGACCCGCGGCCCGCCGCCGCGACGTCCGCCGCCACGCCGAAACGGACCGAACGGCGTACCCCCCATCGGCGTATTCCGTACTCCTTCCGTGCGCGCGTACGGCTTGCGTCACGGGCGGGACGCACAGCCGGATTTGAGCCTTCCGCCGCTGGTCCGGGGCTCGTCGGGCACCTGGCCACTTCCTCGAACGCAGTAGCGTCCACCCGAACGGGTGAGTGGTGAGTAACACCACAAATCCCCGGTTCCGTTGGGATTTTCGTTCTTCCGTGCGCCAAGATCCCTGACTGACGACAAGCCCCCGCCGCAGCGGCGGGGCGATCCGGGCGGACGCCGAGTCCTGCCGCCGCCCGGATGACCGGTCGACAGGAGTGGATCGGCAGGAGTGGAGGACCCGAGCAAGACGGGTCGCCGGTACGGACGTTCGTTCGAATCGAGCAACCCTTGGGGTGAAGCCGCGACGCGGCCGGGCAACTTCGCCAGCCCGAATCCGACAGGTCATCCTTCACAGGCGGCTGACGAAGGGTTGCGCATGACTGCGCTCAATCGTGTCCCGTCGCTCATGGCCAGGGCCGGTACGGCCTCGGCCCTCACTCTCGCCGCGGTGGGCGGCTCGATCGTGACGCCCGGTCTCACCTCGGAGGCGGAGGCCGCCACACCGGCGACGAAGGCACTTCGGATCGCCGCCTCGAAGAAGGGGTCGCCGTACAAGTGGGGCGCCACCGGCCCGAACCGGTTCGACTGCTCCGGGCTCACGCTGTACTCGTTCAAGAAGGCCGGCAAGAAGCTGCCCCGCACGGCGGCCCAGCAGTACAACAAGACCCGCCACATCTCGGCCTCGCACCGCAAGGCCGGTGACCTGGTGTTCTTCCACTCGGGGTCGTACGTCTACCACGTGGGCATCTACGCCGGTAAGGGCAAGATCTGGCACTCCCCCAAGAGCGGTGACGTGGTCAGGTTGCAGAAGATCTGGACCAGGAGCGTCTGGTACGGCCGGGTCAAGTGACCCGCGGGGCGCCTACGGCGCCCCCACCCCCGCCGGCGCCCTCCCGGAGCGCGGAGGGCGTCCGGCACGGGCCGGGCCCTCCAGCGCCTCCGGGGCCTCCCGGGGCCGGCGGGGGCGGAACGCGCCGCGCGGCGCGTCGTGCGGCGCCACGCGGCGCTCCTACGGCTCCTGCGGCGCCGCGACCGCGACCGGCGAGGCCGGTACGGTCCACGGCAGCTCGATGGAGACCGTCTTGCCGCCCTCGCGGGTCGGCCACACCCGGATCCGGCCGCCGCACTCGGCGGCCAGCCAACGAATGATCACCATGCCTCGGCCGTTGTCCTGCTGGACGGCGGCCGGCAGCCGTTTGGGGAACCGCGGATGGCTGTCGGTCACCCCGATGCGCAGGTGCTCGTCGCGGTCGAGCTCGAGGTCCACGGTGAAGGTGGGCGACTGCCCGAGGGTGTGCTGGACGGCGTTGGTGGCGAGTTCGGAGACGATGAGCCGGATGGTCTCCGCCGCCTCCGTGTCCGACGGCAGCCCCCACTCGGCGAGCGTGGTGATGACGTAGGACCGTGCCGCGGAGACCGAGGCGGGATCGCTCGGCAGAGTGACGGATGCTTCCAGATGGTCTGCCATGGCGACGTCGTCCCTTTCCGACGGGACCGCAGTCCGACACGGAGCGGAGGGTTCGAGTACGGTCCCGGACTGGTGCTTCGCCGCCAGACTGCCATCACCACGACGGTCACGGGTGCCGATCCGCCAAGATGTGCATATATCTGTCGCTCGAAGCGGTGAACTCTGCGACGGCAGACCGTATTCGGGCGGCCCGGTCGGAGTAAGGAGTTGCCCATGCAGCACGGCCCGGCGGTCCGCCGCCGGAAACTGGGCGCGGAACTGCGTGCGGTGCGCGCCGGGACCGGGCTCACCAGTGGTGAGGCGGCCCGCCTGGTGGGCTGGCACCAGTCCAAGGTGAGCCGCATCGAGACGGGCGCCAGCGGGGTGAAACCGGCCGATGTGCGATTACTGCTCGACGCCTACGGCGTACGGGACGCCCGGCTGCGGGAGGTGCTGCTGGCGCTGGCCGGTTCCGACGCGGCGGGCCGGCACCACTGGTGGCACGCCTACCGCGGGGTCCTGCCGCCGACCTACCGGGACTTCATCAGCCTGGAGTCCCAGGCGAGCGCGATGCGCACGCTGGAGACCTCCGTGGTGCCGGGGCTGCTGCAGACGCCCGAGTACGCGCGGGCGGTGACCCGGGCGGCGACGGGCGGGACGGACGACGGCGCCGACGACCGGCTCGACGCGCTGGTCGCGGTCCGGCTGGCCCGGCAGGAGGTGCTGCGGGCCGATCCGCCGCTGCGGCTCAGCGCCGTGCTGGACGAGGCGGTGCTGCGCCGGGAGGTCGGCGGCCCCGAGGTGATGCGGCGCCAGATGGAGCGCCTGCTGGAGGCGGCGCGGCTGCCCCAAGTGAGCCTGCAAGTGCTGCCGTTCACGGCCGGTGAGCATGTCGGCATCACCGGGCCTTTCGTTATCTTCTCATTTTCGAGCACTTCTGATCTGGACGTTGTGGTTCTCGACCACTTGACGAGTAGCCTCTATCTCGAACGGAAAGAAGACCTCCAGGCCTACACGGAGGCCTTCGACACCCTTCGGCTCCACGCCCTTTCGCCCGAGGAATCGCTGGATCTCATCGCCGCGATAGGTGGCGGCGCGTAAGGAGGCACCATGACCGCACTGCCTCGGAACCTCAGGTCGAGTACCGAACTACCGGACGCCCGTTGGCTGCGCAGCAGCTACAGCACGGGCGCGAACAACTGCGTCGAGACGGCCCGGCCGCGCTCCGGTCCCTGGACCGGGCTGCTGGCCGTGCGCGACTCCAAGGATCCGGCAGGACCCGCGCTGCTCTTCTCCCCCGAGAGCTGGGCGGGTTTCACGGCCGCGCTCCAGACCTGACCGTTTCTGATCACTTCTGCCCGCTCCGGTGCCGCCCGGCCGTGTCACGCCGACTCATGGTCGTGTCGTACCGATGACCCGTACAGCGCGTTCGATCTGCCCCTCGGAGAGGTCCGCCCGGGCGGTCAGCCGCAGCCGTGAGACGCCGTCCGGTACGGAAGGCGGACGGAAGCAGCCCACGGCGAGACCCGCCGCACGGCACTCGGCCGCCCACCGCACGGCCCCCTCCGGGGACGGCGCCCGCACGGAGACGACCGCGGCGTCCGGACGCACCGCCTCCAGACCCGCGGCCGTCAGCCGGGTGTGCAGCTCGCCCGCCACCGCGCGGGCCCGCGCCGCCCGTTCCGGCTCACGGCGCAGCAGCCGCAGGGCCGCCAGGGCGGCGCCCGCCGGCGCGGGAGCCAGCCCCGTGTCGAAGATGAACGTCCGGGCGGCGTTGACCAGGTGCTCGATCACCCGGGCCGGGCCCAGCACGGCACCGCCCTGGCTGCCGAGCGACTTGGACAGCGTGACGGTCACGACGACGTCCCGCGCGGCCGCGAGACCGGCCGCGTGCGGAGCCCCCCGGCCGCCGTCCCCGAGGACGCCGAGGCCGTGCGCGTCGTCCACGACCAGCCCGGCCCCGTGCTCCCGGCACGCCTCGGCGTAGGCGGCCAGCGGGGCGGCGTCGCCGTCGACCGAGAAGACGGTGTCGGAGACGACCACCGCGGGACCGTCGTGCGTGCGCAGCGCCTTGCGCACGGCGTCCGGGTCGGCGTGGGCGGCGACCTGGGTGGTGCCGCGGGCCAGCCGGCAGCCGTCGATGAGCGAGGCGTGGTTGCCCGCGTCGGAGACGATCAGCGAGCCGTGCGGTGCCAGCGCGGTGACGGCGGCGAGGTTGGCCGCGTAGCCGGACGAGAAGACGAGCGCCGCCTCGAAGCCGCAGAAGGCGGCCAGCTCCCGCTCCAGCTCCGCGTGCAGTTCCGTCGTACCGGTGACGAGCCGGGAGCCGGTCGCGCCGCCGCCCCAGGTCCGCGCGGCGCGCGCCGCGCCCTCGACCACTTCGGGGTGCCGGGCCAGGCCCAGGTAGTCGTTGCTCGCGAGGTCGAGGAGCGGGGAGTCGGCGGGGCGGGGGCGCAGGGTCCGTACCAGGCCGGCGCGGCGGCGCTGGTCCGCCTGTTCGTCGATCCAGCCGAACGCCATGGCTCCTCCGGGCTTTTGTAGGCAGTGCACAGACACTAGCGGCCGGGCCCGTCGCCCACGGTGTGGCAATACCCACACATCGAATCGACAGGGTTGTGCAAACTCACCTTGGCTCGGGCCCCCTCCGTACGTCAGGATCACCTCCCATGGACCTGCTGAACACGCTGGTGGACAAGGGGCTTCGGCGCGAGCTGCCGACCCGCGAGGAAGCACTCGCCGTTCTCGCCACTTCCGACGACGACCTGCTCGACGTGGTGGCCGCGGCCGGCAAGGTGCGCCGGAAGTGGTTCGGCCGGAGGGTGAAGCTGAACTATCTGGTCAACCTCAAGTCGGGCCTGTGCCCGGAGGACTGCTCGTACTGTTCGCAGCGGCTCGGCTCCACCGCCGGCATCCTCAAGTACACCTGGCTGAAGCCGGACGAGGCCTCCCAGGCCGCGGCCGCCGGGTTGGCGGGTGGCGCCAAACGGGTGTGCCTGGTGGCGTCCGGGCGCGGTCCGACCGACCGTGACGTGGACCGGGTCTCCGAGACCATCAAGACCATCAAGGACCAGAACGACGGCGTCGAGGTGTGCGCCTGCCTCGGGCTCCTCTCGGACGGGCAGGCGGAGCGGCTGCGCGAGGCCGGCGCGGACGCCTACAACCACAACCTCAACACCTCGGAGTCCACGTACGGGGAGATCACGAGCACCCACACGTACGCCGACCGGGTGGACACGGTGAACAAGGCGCACGCGGCCGGTCTGTCCGCCTGCTCCGGGCTGATCGCGGGCATGGGCGAGAGCGACGAGGACCTGGTCGACGTCGTCTACGCGCTGCGTGAGCTGGACCCGGACTCGGTGCCGGTCAACTTCCTGATCCCGTTCGAGGGCACCCCGCTGGCCAAGGAGTGGAACCTCACCCCGCAGCGCTGTCTGCGGATCCTCGCGATGGTGCGGTTCGTGTGCCCGGACGTCGAGGTGCGCATCGCCGGCGGCCGTGAGGTGCACCTGCGCACCCTGCAGCCCCTCGCGCTGCACCTGGCCAACTCGATCTTCCTCGGCGACTACCTCACCAGTGAGGGCCAGGCCGGCAAGGCCGACCTGGACATGATCGCGGACGCCGGCTTCGAGGTGGAGGGCGCCGACCAGGTGACCCTGCCGGAGCACCGGGCGACCGCGGCCGGGGGCGGCTGCGGATCGCACGGGAGCGCGGGCTGCGGGTCCCACGAGAGCGCCGGGTGCGGATCGCACGCGGACGGCGGGGTGTGCGGTACGTCCGCTCCCGATACGGCCGCTCCCGCGCCGGCCGCCGAGCCGCGCACCGACCTGGTCGCCGTCCGCCGGCGGGGCGCCGGGACGGACCTCGCGCCCAATGCCTGAGCTGCCCGGCCTGGGTGTGCCCGAGCTGCTGGCCCTCGACCGGCGGCACGTCTGGCATCCGTACGGCCCGATGCCGGGCCGCGCCGAACCGCTCGTCGTGGAGTCGGCGAGCGGGGTGCGGCTGCGGCTCGCCGACGGCTCGGGCGAGCTGGTCGACGGCATGTCGTCGTGGTGGTCGGCCATCCACGGCTACAACCACCCGGTCCTCAACGAGGCGGCGCACGAGCAGCTGGCGAAGATGAGCCACGTCATGTTCGGCGGGCTCACGCACGAGCCCGCCGTACGGCTGGCGAAGCTCCTTGTCGACATGTCGCCTGACGGCCTGGAGCATGTCTTCCTGGCCGATTCCGGCTCGGTGTCGGTCGAGGTCGCGGTCAAGATGTGCCTGCAGTACTGGCGTTCGCTGGGACGGCCCGGCAAGCGGCGGCTGCTGACCTGGCGCGGCGGCTATCACGGCGACACGTGGCAGCCGATGTCGGTGTGCGACCCCGAGGGCGGGATGCACGAGCTGTGGGCGGGCGTGCTCCCGCGCCAGGTGTTCGCCGACGCGCCGCCGGCCGAGTACGACGAGGCGTACGCCGAACGGCTGCGGTCGCTGATCGAGCGGCACGCGGACGAACTGGCGGCGGTGATCGTCGAGCCGGTGGTGCAGGGCGCCGGCGGGATGCGGTTCCACTCCCCGGCGTATCTGCGGGTGCTGCGGGAGGCGTGCGACGCGCACGACGTCCTGCTCGTGTTCGACGAGATCGCGACCGGCTTCGGGCGCACGGGCGCCCTGTTCGCGGCGGAGCACGCCGCGGTGACACCGGACGTGATGTGTGTGGGCAAGGCCCTGACCGGCGGCTATCTGACGATGGCGGCGACGCTGTGCACGGCACGCGTCGCGGACGGCATCTCGCGCGGCGAGGTGCCGGTGCTCGCCCACGGCCCGACCTTCATGGGCAACCCGCTGGCGGCCGCGGTCGCCTGCGCGTCGATCGAGCTGCTGCTGGGCCAGGACTGGCAGGCCGAGGTCCGGCGGATCGAGGCGGGGCTGCGGTCCGGTCTGGCGTCCGCGGCGGATCTGCCGGGCGTCAAGGACGTACGGGTCCTCGGCGCGATCGGTGTGGTCCAGCTCGACCACGAGGTGGACATGGGGGCGGCGACGGCGGCCGCCGTGCGCGAGGGAGTGTGGCTGCGGCCGTTCCGCGACCTGGTCTACACGATGCCGCCGTACGTCACGGGCGACGCCGACGTCGCACGGATCGCCCGCGCGGTGTGCGCGGCCGCACGAGAGGGCTGAGATGCCGGTACTGGTGGTCACAGGCACGGGCACGGAGGTCGGCAAGACGGTCACGACCGCGGCGGTGGCCGCGGCGGCGCTGGCCTCGGGCCGTACGGTCGCGGTGCTCAAGGCCGCGCAGACGGGCGTGGGCCCGGACGAGGACGGGGACGCGGCCGAGGTGGCACGGCTGGCCGGTCAGGTGACCACGGCCGAAATCGCCCGCTATCCCGACCCGTTGGCCCCGGCGACGGCCGCGCGGCGGGCGGGCCGGGCGCCTGTCCGTCCCGCGGAGGTCGCCGAGGCCGCCGCGAAGCTGGCCGCCGAGCACGACCTGGTGCTGGTGGAGGGGGCCGGCGGGCTGCTCGTCCGCTTCGACGAGGCGGGCGGCACCCTGGCGGACGCGGCCGAGCTGCTGGCGGCCCCCGTCCTGGTGGTGGCGTCGGCCGGTCTCGGCACCCTCAACACGACGGAGCTGACGGCCCGTGAGCTGCGGCGCCGGCGGCTCGACCCGCTGGGCGTGGTGATCGGCAGCTGGCCCGGCGAACCGGACCTGGCGTCCCGCTGCAACGTGGCGGATCTCCCCGAGGTCGCGGGGGCGCCGCTGCTGGGCGCGGTGCCCGCGGGTGCGGGCGGGCTGCCGTCCGCCGGGTTCCGGGCGGCCGCTCCGGACTGGCTGGCGCCCCGGCTGTTCGGCCGGTGGGACGCGGACGGGTTCCGGGAGCGGACGGCGCGCTGAGGCGTCGCGCGGGGCGGATGCGCGCGGCGGGGGATGCGTCCGCATCGTTCGGGGGAGAATCGGGAGTGAGTCCCGTACTGCCCGGGAGGTCCCATGGCCCTGCGATCCGCCCGTGCGGGCGCCCGCCCACGCGACGCCGTGCACCACCCGGTGTTCGCCCGCTGCTACGCCAAGGTGAGTGTCGGCGCCGAGACCCGGATGGGCATGGCCCGGATCCGGGAGCGGCTGCTGGGAGGGCTGTCTGGCCGGGTGCTGGAGATCGGCGCGGGCAACGGCCTGAACTTCGCGCACTACCCGGCCACGGTCTCCGAGGTGGTCGCCATCGAACCGGAGCGGACGCTGCGGCGGTTGGCGGTGGAGGCCGCGCTGCGCGCCGAGGTGCCCGTGGACGTGGCGCCGGGCACGGCGGAGGCGCTGCCGGTCAAGAGCGAGGGATTCGACGCGGTGGTGCTGTCGCTGGTGCTGTGCAGTGTGCGGGACGTGCCGCGGGCACTGTCCGAGGTGCGCCGGGTGCTGCGGCCCGGCGGGAGCGTGCGGTTCTTCGAGCACGGCCGGGGCGGCGGGCGGGCGATGCTCCGCACCCAGCGCGTGCTGGACCGTACGGTGTGGCCGCTGGTCAGCGGCGGCTGCCATGTCTCGCGCGACCCGGTGGCGGCGCTGCGGGACGCGGGTCTCGAACTCGGCCCCTACCGGCGGGTGATGGTCCCGGAGAACGGTCCGGCCCTGCCGTCGTCTTACTGCGTGCTGGGCACGGCCTGGCGGGCGGCCGAGGGCGGGACGTCACCCGACCGGTAGGGCGCTCACAGGCTCCAGCTCTCCAGTTCCCGCGCGATGTCCTGCACGGACGCCTCGCCGTTGTGCACCAGGCGGGCGAGGTCGCGCACCTGCTCGGGCGAGGTGACGACCTTGAGGCCGCCGGCCACGAGGTAGGCGTAGGCGACCGCGGCGGCGAACATCGCGTTCGAGCGCTCCAACGCGGGGACGTGCATGAGCAGTTGCAGCAGGGAGGCGGCACGGGCCTGGGGGCTGTCGTAGACGGGGACGTCGAATATCTCGGCCTGATGGCGGGCGACGGCGGCGACGAGGGCGCCCCAGTCGGTGACCCGGGGGTCGCCCGGTGTGCGCTTCTCGGCAACCATGAGCAGCCAGGCGAGATCGATGGTCAGCGGACTCAACGGATCAGTGGCGCCCTTCGCGCGGGCCCTCGCGGTCGGTGCCGAACTCCTCGGCGAACACCGACTCGTACTGCTTCATGAAGTCGGCCGCCGCCTCCACGAAGGTGTGGCCGACCTCGCCGGTGTCCTGGCGGACCAGCTCCTCGATGTAGCGGTTCACGCTCATCCCGCGGGCCAGGGCGCGTTCGCGGGCGGCGCGGGCCGTGCCCTCGTCCACTCTCACGTTCAGCTGGGTCTTCGCCATACCTCGAAGCTAGCGCGCGGGTGCTAGCACGGCAAGCGTCCTCCCGGCGGCGTCGGTGCCCCTTACACCGGTCCCGGGTCCCCCACCTGGGTCGGAGGCGGCGCGGCACCGCAGGAGGATACCCGGTGTGGGGTGGATCACATAGGCTCGGCGGCACCGAGAAGGGGCGGCGTCCCGGCGGCCGCCGTGGCGTCCTGTGAGGAGGCGGCCTTGTCCACAGCAACCGCGGAGTACGTCCCCGGTCCCGCGCCGGCCGAAGGAGTGGCGGCCCGCGCCCGCGGGCTGACCAAGGCGTACGGCTCCGGCGAGACCGCCGTGCTCGCCCTCGACGCGGTGGACGTGGACATCGCGCGCGGCCGGTTCACGGCGGTGATGGGGCCCTCGGGGTCGGGGAAGTCCACGCTGATGCACTGCCTGGCCGGTCTGGACGACGTCTCGGCCGGACGGGTCTGGCTCGGCGACACCGAGATCACGGGGCTGAAGGACCGTGAACTGACCCGGCTGCGGCGGGACCGGATCGGGTTCATGTTCCAGTCGTTCAACCTCATCCCGACGCTGACCGCGGCGGAGAACATCACCCTGCCCATGGACATCGCGGGCCGCCGGCCCGACGAGGCGTGGCTGGCCCAGGTCGTCGACACGCTCGGGCTGCGCGACCGGCTGCGGCACCGCCCCTCCCAGCTGTCCGGAGGCCAGCAGCAGCGCGTCGCCTGCGCCCGCGCGCTCGCCTCCCGGCCCGAGCTGATCTTCGCCGACGAACCCACCGGCAACCTGGACTCGCGGGCCGGCCTGGAGGTGCTCGGGTTCCTGCGCGAGGCCGTCGACCGGCTGGGGCAGACGGTCGTCATGGTCACCCACGATCCGGGGGCCGCCGCCCACGCCGATCTGGTGCTGTTCCTCGGGGACGGGCGAATCGTCGACGAGATGCGGCGCCCCACGGCGGAGGCCGTGCTGGAACGGATGAAACGCTTCGACGTGATCCGCGGGGCCTTCGAGGACGGCGGGCGCGCCCCGGGCGTCGAGGCCGGGGAGGGCCCGGCGCTCGGGAAGGGCTGACCGGTGCTCAAGGCGACACTCAGGAGCTTCCTCGCCCACAAGGGACGGCTCGCGCTGTCCGCCCTGGCGGTGCTCCTGTCGGTGGCGTTCGTCGTCGGCAGTCTCATCTTCTCGGACACCGTCGGCCGCACCTTCGACCGCCTGTTCGCCTCGACGGCCGCGGACGTCACCGTCACGCCCAGGGAGTCGTTCGACGAGACGATCTCCTCCGGGCGCACACCGACCCTGCCGGCCGCGCTGGCCGGGCGCCTCGCCCGGGTGGACGGTGTCGCGGCGGCCCGGGCGGAGGTCGACGTGGACGGCATCACCGTCGTCGACGCGGACCGCCGGCGGGTGAGCCCGACCACGGGCGCGCCGACGCTGGCCGCCGTCTGGAACCCGACCGACCGCAGCCCGCTGGAGCTCACCTCCGGGCACGCCCCGAAGGGCGGCGGGCAGGCGCTGCTCGACGCGGACACCGCGGACCGGGCGGACGTGCGCATCGGGGACCGGCTCACCGTCGTCGGACCCCAGGGCTCCTTCCCGGTCCACGTCGTCGGCATCGCCACCTTCACCACCACCAACCCGGGTGCCGCGCTGGTCTTCCTCGACACGGCCACCGCGCGGACGAGGCTGCTCGGCGACGCGGACGCGGCCACCGGCATCACGCTCGACGCGGCCGACGGCGTCACCGACGCGGAGGTCAAGCGGCGGGCGGCCGAGGCCCTGGGTGCCGATGCCGCGGCCTACGATCTGCGGACCGCCGACGAGCAGGCCGAGTCGGACGTCGAGCAACTGGGCACCTTCCTCGACGTCATCAAGTACGTCATGCTCGGCTTCGCCGCGGTCGCCGTCCTGGTCGGCGTGTTCCTGATCGTCAACACGTTCTCCATGCTGATCGCCCAGCGCACCCGTGAGCTGGGGCTGCTGCGCGCGCTGGGCGCGGACCGCCGCCAGGTGCGCCGCTCGGTCCTCACCGAGGCGCTGCTGCTGGGACTCGTCGGCTCGACGGCGGGGCTGGCGGCCGGCATCGGCCTGGCCGCCGGGCTCATCGAACTGATGGGCCTGCTGGGCATGCGCATCAGGACCGGCGAGATGGTGATCGGCTGGGGCACCCCGGTCGCCGCCTATGTCGTCGGACTGGGCGTCACCTTCGTCGCGGCCTACCTCCCGGCCCGCCGGGCGGCCAGGGTGTCCCCGATGGCGGCCCTCGCGGACGCGGAGATCGCGGACGTCGGACGCCCGCTGCGGCTGCGCGCGGTGGCGGGGTCGGCCGTCGGGGCGGTGGGAGCGGCCGCGCTCGCGGGCGCCGCCGTGTCCTCGCGGACGTCCACGGCCGCGTCCCTGCTCGGCACCGGCGTACTGCTGACGCTGATCGCCACGGTCGTCGCGGGCCCGCTGCTGGTGCGTCCCGTCATCCGGGTGCTCGGCGGAGCCTTCCCGGTGCTGTTCGGACCGGTCGGCCGGATGAGCCAGCGCAACGCGCTGCGCAACCCGCGCCGCACGGGTGCCACCGCGGCCGCGCTGATGGTGGGCCTGGCCCTGGTCGGCGGGATGTCGGTGGCGAGCGCCTCGATGTCGACGTCGTTCGACCAGCAGATCGACAAGACCCTCGGGGCCGACTTCGTGGTGCAGGACGGCAACTTCGTCCCCTTCCCCCGGGAGATCGCCGACCGGATCCACGCGACCGAGGGCGTCGGGCTGGTCGTCCGCTCGCAGCTCACGACGATCGCGCTGCGCCTGCCCGACGGGGACCGGGTGCGGACCACCGCCGCCGGGTACGAGCCCGAACTCGACGAGGTCGCCCACCTCACCTACGCGCGCGGGGACTCCGCGGCGGCGCTCGCGGACGGGCACCTCGGGATGGACCGCGACTTCGCCCGGGACCACGGGGTGCGGGTCGGCAGCGCGCTGTCCGTCGAGTTCCAGGACGGGCGCCGGGCCAGGCTGACGGTCGGGGCCCTCACCGACCAGGACTCCGTCGACGGGTTCGGCGCGCAGGGGGGCGTCTTCCTCGGCCTGGCCACGCTGGAGAAGTACGCGCCGGGCGGCCAGGACGCGGCCGTGTACGTGAACGCCGCACCCGGCACGGACGCGGACGCGCTGCGGGCCGCTCTGGAGGGGACTCTCGAGCCGTATCCGCAGGTGCAGGTCCGGGACGTCGCCGACTACAAGGATCTGGTGCACGACCAGATCGCCGTGCTGCTCTACCTGGTGTACGCCCTGCTGGGTCTCGCGATCGTCATCGCGGTGCTCGGCGTGGTCAACACGCTCGCCCTGTCCGTGGTGGAGCGGACCCGGGAGATCGGGCTGCTGCGGGCCATCGGGCTGGCCCGGCGCCAGCTGCGCCGGATGATCCGGCTGGAGTCGGTGGTGATCGCCGTGTTCGGCGCCGTCCTCGGGCTCGGGCTGGGACTGGTGTGGGGCGTGTGCGCGCAGCAGGTGCTGGCCCTGCAGGGCATGACGGCGCTGGCGATCCCGTGGGGCACGATCGTCGCCGTGGTGGTCGGCTCGGCGGTGGTGGGGGTCGTGGCGGCGCTGCTGCCCGCGCTGCGCGCCTCGCGCATGAACGTGCTGGCGGCCATCGCGCACGAGTGACGGCTCGGAGGCCCGGGCGTCCGTATGGCGGAATCCCGTGCGGCACTCCGGCCCCGGTGGTGGGATCGGAGCATGAGTGATCTTCGTATGCGTCCCGCCACCGCCCGCGACCTGGACGCCGTGCTGGCCTTCTGGAAGACGGCCGCCGAGGGCACCAGCATCAGCGACGACCGGGACGGCGTCGAGCGGCTCGTCGCCCGCGACCCCGAGGCGCTGATCCTGGCCGCGCTGGACGGCGAGCTGGTCGGCACGGTCATCGCGGGCTTCGACGGCTGGCGGTGCCATCTGTACCGGCTGGCGGTGCACCCGGACCGGCGCCGTCAGGGGATCGGCTCGGCGCTGCTGGCCGCCGCCGAGGAGCGGTTCGTACGGCTCGGCGGGCGCCGCGCCGACGCGATGGTCCTGGAAGGGAACACGCGTGCGCACCATGCCTGGCGCGCAGCGGGGTACACGCTCCAGGACGAATGGCGGCGGTGGGTCAAGCACCTCACGGACTGACCACTTTTGCCGATCCTTTACTATTGGAGCGTCACTTCGGTCCTCCAGTGACTTCGGTCCTCCAGTGAAAGGTGTGAGCCTCCGCCCATGGGCGAGCCTCCCAGTTGTAGACATCGCGCGTACGTTCCCTCCCCGTCCGACCATGGGACGGAGGTGACCCGATGACCGAAGTGCTCCTCCTTCTGGTGGCGATCCTGCTGTCGCTGGCGTGCGGCGCGTTCGTCGCGGCCGAGTTCTCCCTGACGACCGTCGAGCGCAGCGAGCTGGAGCGGGCCGCGGAGCGCGGCGAGCGCGGCGCCGCCGGCGCCCTCAAAGCCGTACGGAACCTGACCTTCCAGCTCTCCGGCGCGCAGCTCGGCATCACCGTCACCAACCTGGTCGTCGGCATGCTCGCCAAACCGTCCATCGCCGCCCTGCTCGCGGGCCCGCTGCAGTCGATGGGGATCTCCCGCTCGGTGGCGAGCTCGATCGCGCTGGTCATCGGCACGGCCCTGTCGACGGTCGTCCTGATGGTCGTCGGTGAACTCGTCCCCAAGAACTGGGCGATCTCCTCGCCACTGGCCGTCGCGAAACGCGTGGGCAACGCCCAGCGCTGGTTCAGCGCGGCCTTCCGCCCCTTCATCACCCACCTGAACAACACGGCGAACCGCATAGTGCGCTGGTTCGGTGTCGAGCCGACCGAGGAGCTGGCCGCCGCGCGCGGCCCCCAGGAGCTGGCCGCGCTGGCCCGGCACTCCGCCCGGGAAGGTGCCCTGGAGGCGGACACCGCCGAACTCTTCGTGCGGACCCTGAACCTCGCCGACCTGACGGCGGAGAACGTGATGACCCCGCGCGTGCAGGTCGTCGCCCTCGACGTCCAGGCCACCTGCGAGGACGTGGCGAACGCGACCCGCGCGACGGGCCTGTCCCGCTTCCCGATCTACCGCGGCAGCCTCGACTCGGTGGTGGGTACCGCCCACATCAAGGACATCATCGCGGTGCCCTCCGAGGAACGGCCGCGCACCCCGGTGTCCGAGCTGATGCGCGAGCCGCTGCTGGTCCCGACCACCCTCACCGTGGACCGGCTCCTCGACCGTCTCTCCGGCAAGCGCACCATGGCCGTGGTCATCGACGAGTACGGCGGCACCGCGGGCGTGGCCACGCTGGAGGACATCGTCGAGGAGGTCGTCGGCGAGGTCCGCGACGAGCACGACCCGCACGAGACGCCCGACATCGCCCCCGCCGGCACCGACGAACTGGGACGCGCGCTGTACTCGGCCGACGGCTCGGCACGCATCGACCAGCTCGCGCGCCTGGGCCTGAAGGCCCCCGAGGGTCCCTACGAGACCCTGGCCGGTCTCATCGCCACCGAGCTCGGCCGGATCCCGGCCGTCGGCGACGAGGTCGAGGTCGCCGGGTGGCGGCTCGAGGTGGTGGACGCCGCGGGCCGCAGGGCCGCGCGGGTGCTGTTGCACGCCCCGCTCGACGAACCGGCGGAGCACGAGACGCAGGAGGACGGGCGATGACCGCCGTACAGCTGTTCATCGGCCTGCTGACGCTGGTCGTCAACGCCTTCTTCGTGGGCGCCGAATTCGCCCTGATCTCGGTGCGCCGCTCCCAGATCGAGCCCCACGCCGAGCGAGGGGACCGCCGCGCCAAGAGCGTGATGTGGGGGCTGCAGCACGTGTCCGCGCTGCTGGCCGCGGCGCAGCTCGGCATCACTCTGTGCACCCTGGTGCTCGGCATCGTCGCGGAGCCGGCCATCGCCCATCTGCTGGAGCCCGTGTTCCACGCGGTGGGCGTCCCCGAGGGCGCCGGTCACGCGGTCTCCTTCGTGATCGCGCTGACGCTGGCCACCTATCTGCACATGCTCCTCGGCGAGATGGTGCCGAAGAACATCGCCCTCGCCGAGCCGGTGCGCAGCGCCCTGCTGCTGGGTCCGCCGCTGGTCGCGCTGTCCCGTGCGCTGCGACCGGTGATCTTCACGATCAACGCGTTCGCCAACACGCTGCTGCGGCTGCTGCGCGTGGAGACCAAGGACGAGGTCACCGCGACCTTCTCGGACTCCGAGCTGGCCCGGATGGTGCGGGACTCGGGTGAGGCGGGTCTCATCGACGATCGGGCGCGCGAGCGTCTGCACGACGCGCTGGAGCTGGGCCGCCGGCCCGTGCGCGACGTGGCGCTTCCGCTGGAGCGGGTCGTCTACGCGCACGTGGGCATCACGCCGGAGGAGCTGGAGAGGCTGTCGGCGCAGTCGGGCTTCTCCCGCTTCCCGGTGGTCGACTCGGGCCGCCGTATCGTCGGCTACCTCCACGTCAAGGACGCGCTCGACGCCTCCCCGCGGGACGTGCCGTTCCAGATCCGGGACATGCGGCCCATCGCGCGCGTCCGGGAGAGCACACCGCTGGACGACGTGCTCACCGCGATGCGGGGCAGCCGTACGCACCTCGCGGCCGTCCTCGGCGCCGACGGGCGGCTCGCCGGGCTGGTGACGATGGAGGACGTGCTGCGCGAGTTGTTCGGACAGCACGCCTGACGAGGCCGGAGGGTGGTTCCCGGGCCGACCGACCGCTGGGTATGGAGCTCGGGATACCATTTCCGTCGCCATGCAGACGAATCCCACTCACAGCAGCCTGGTCGCCGTCGGCGACTCCTTCACCGAGGGCATGTCGGACCTTCTCCCGGACGGTTCGTACCGGGGGTGGGCCGACCTCCTCGCCGGCCGGATGGCCGCCCAGACCCCCGGCTTCCGGTACGCGAACCTCGCCGTGCGCGGAAAGCTGATCGGGCAGATCGTCGACGAGCAGGTCGACGTGGCCGCCGCGATGGGCGCCGACGTGATCACCCTCGTCGGCGGGCTCAACGACACCCTGCGGCCCAAGTGCGACATGGGCCGGGTGCGCGGCCTCCTCGAGGAGGCCGTGGAGAAGCTGGCGCCGGCCTGCCGTCAGCTGGTGCTCATGCGCAGCCCGGGGCGGCAGGGGCCGGTCCTGGAGCGGTTCCGGCCCCGCATGGAGGAGCTGTTCGCCTGCGTGGACCAGCTGGCGGAGCGCCACGGCGCGATCGTGGTCGACCTGTACGGGGCGCCGTCGCTGGGCGACCCGCGGATGTGGGACGTGGACCGGCTGCACCTGACGGCAGAAGGGCACCGCCGGGTCGCGGAGGCCGTGTGGCAGGCGCTCGGCTACGACCCGGCCGACACCGAGTGGCGTACGCCGCTGCCGGCCACGGTGCCGCCGCGCTGGGTGGCGCGACGGGTCACGGACGCCCGGTTCGCGCGTCAGCACCTGCTGCCCTGGATCGGGCGGCGCCTGACCGGACGGTCCTCGGGCGACGGACGGCCGGCGAAGCGCCCCGAGCTGCTGCCCTACGAAGGGCCGGGCGCGTAGGACAGCGGTGCGTGATGACGCCCCCGCCGGGTCGCGGCAGGGGCGTCACTCTTCTAGCCGCGCGACCAGCCGCGCGACGCGGCCCGGTTGCGCCGGTACAGCACGGTGCCGGCGATCAGCAGTGCGCCGCTGACGGCAATGCCTCCGACGATGCCTCCGACGCCGGTCTCGGGCAGGTGCGGCCGGTCCGGCCCGGCGGGCGGGGTCTGCGAGGGCGCCGGACCGGGGTCGTGGGACGTGGGGCCGGGCCGGGTGGGGGTGGGCTCGGTGGGCTCGGGGGTGTCGGGCTCGTCGCCGTAGCCGTGCCCGTAGCCGTGGCCGTGCCCGCTGGGCTCGTCCGTCTTGTCGGACTCCTCGCCGTACCCGTACCCGTAGCCGTGGCCGTGGCCGGTGGGCTCGGACGGCTCGTCGCCGTAGCCGTAGCCATGGCCTTCGTCGGACGGCTTGTCGGAGCCGTAGCCGCTCGGCTCGTCCGTGCCGTAGCTCGCGCCGGACGGCTCGTCGCTTCCGTAGGAGGCGGTGCCCTGGTCGGAGGGGGCGGCCTCCGGGGCGGCGCCCGGCAGTTTCAGCTCGTCGATCCTCTTGTCCACGCCGTCGAGCTGCTCGTCCATCGCGCCGAGTTTGTCGTCCAGCTGATGCAGCCCGTCGGGGTCCGGCGCTTTCGCGTGACCCGGCAGGACGACGGCGGATTTCACCACGGTGCCCTGTACACGGGGGGCCGCGGACGCGCTGGTGCCGTACAGGGACAGGGCGCTCGTCGCGGCGGCGGCCACGATCAATCCCCTGGTCAGAGCCTGTCGCATTCTCGTTGTCTTTCTTTCGGACGGAATGGGAAGCCGACGTCGGTCATCGACACGAATTCGTCGCTCGCCGGAATTCGAGACGTCGTGGCAGGAAAGGTGACGCGCACAGCTGCGAACTCGCCACGACCTGCAGACTATGAACGAGTTGTGAAGGCCCCGGGAAACCGGGACGCGGCCACCGGCGGGGAATTCACCCGATCGACCCGCCACAGCCGCCGCGGGAACCGGCACCCGGGGCCGCGCCCCTGACCTGGGGCGCTCGGCCGGAGCGGCGCCCGGGGCCCGGAGGGCGCCGGGTAAACTCCGTGCACGTGACTTCTGCGCCCGCCAAGCCCCGCATCCCGAACGTCCTCGCCGGACGCTACGCCTCCACCGAGCTCGCCACGCTCTGGTCCCCCGAGCACAAGGTGAAGCTGGAGCGTCAGCTCTGGCTCGCCGTGCTGCGGGCTCAGAAGGACCTCGGCATCGAGGTGCCGGACGAGGCGATCGCCGACTACGAGCGTGTCCTCGGCACCGTGGACCTGGCGTCCATCGCCGAGCGCGAGAAGGTCACCCGGCACGACGTGAAGGCGCGGATCGAGGAGTTCAACGCGCTCGCCGGGCACGAGCACGTGCACAAGGGCATGACCTCCCGTGACCTCACGGAGAACGTCGAGCAGCTGCAGATCCGCCTCTCGCTGGAGCTGATGCGCGACCGGACGGTGGCCGTGCTGGCCCGTCTCGGCAAGCTGGCCGGTGAGTACGCCGAGCTGGTCATGGCCGGCCGCTCCCACAACGTCGCCGCCCAGGCGACCACCCTCGGCAAGCGCTTCGCGACCGCCGCGGACGAGCTCCTCGTGGCGTACGGCCGGGTCGAGGAGCTGCTGAACCGCTACCCGCTGCGCGGCATCAAGGGCCCGGTGGGCACCGCGCAGGACATGCTCGACCTGCTCGGCGGGGACGCGGTGAAGCTCGCGGAGCTGGAGGACCGGATCGCCGCGCACCTGGGCTTCTCGCAGGCGTTCACGTCGGTCGGCCAGGTCTACCCGCGCTCGCTGGACTACGAGGTGGTGACCGCGCTGGTGCAGCTGGCCGGGGCGCCGTCCTCGCTGGCCAAGACGATCCGGCTGATGGCCGGGCACGAGCTGGTGACCGAGGGCTTCAAGCCGGGCCAGGTCGGCTCCTCCGCGATGCCGCACAAGATGAACACCCGGTCCTGTGAGCGGGTCAACGGCCTGATGGTGATCCTGCGCGGCTACGCCTCGATGACCGGCGAGCTGGCGGGCGACCAGTGGAACGAGGGCGACGTGTCCTGCTCGGTGGTCCGCCGGGTCGCCCTGCCGGACGCCTTCTTCGCGCTGGACGGCCTGCTGGAGACGTTCCTGACGGTCCTCGACGAGTTCGGCGCCTTCCCGGCCGTCGTCGCCCGCGAACTGGACCGCTACCTGCCGTTCCTCGCCACCACCAAGGTGCTGATGGGCGCCGTGCGCGCGGGCGTGGGCCGTGAGGTCGCGCACGAGGCGATCAAGGAGCACGCCGTCGCCTCGGCGCTGGCGATGCGGGAGCAGGGCGCCGAGCGCAACGAACTGCTCGGCAAGCTGGCCGCCGACGAGCGCATCCCGCTGGACCGGGCGGCGCTGGACGCGCTGATGGCCGACAAGCTGTCGTTCACCGGCGCCGCCGCCGCGCAGGTCGGTGTGATCGTGGGCCGGATCGAGGAGATCGTGAAGCAGCGTCCGGAGGCCGCGGGCTACACGCCCGGCGCGATCCTCTGACGTGGCGCACGGCATGCCGCGCTTCACCGCCGAGCAGTTGGAGGCCGCCCGCGACCGCCTCGTCCCCGACGTGGTCGCGGACGGCCTGCGCGTGCTGTTCTGCGGTATCAACCCCGGTCTGATGACGGCCGCGACCGGCCACCACTTCGCCCGCCCCGGCAACCGCTTCTGGCCGGTCCTGCATCTGTCCGGTTTCACGCCGCGCCTGCTGAAGCCGTCGGAGCAGGGGGAGTTGCCGTCGTACGGGCTCGGCATCACGAACGTCGTGGCGCGGGCGACGGCGCGGGCCGACGAGCTGAGCGCCGAGGAGTACCGCGAGGGCGGCCGGCTGCTGACCGCCAAGGTGGAGCGGCTGCGTCCGCGCCGGCTGGCCGTCGTCGGGGTGACCGCCTACCGGGCGGCGTTCGACGACCGCGGGGCGCAGGTGGGTCCGCAGGAGCGGACGATCGGGGGGACGCGGGTGTGGGTGCTGCCCAACCCGAGCGGGCTGAACGCGCACTGGACGACGGCGACGATGGCGGAGGAGTTCGCCCGGCTGCGGGTGGCCGCGGAGGACTGACCCGTCAGGGCGGGTCCCTGTCGGTCACCATCAGCAGGAGTTCGGGGTCCGCCTCCGGGTCCCGGTCGGCGACGGCGAGGCTGACCCAGCGGCCGGTGCCCGGTGCCCGCCAGGTCCTCAGGTCGTCCGCGCGGGTGCCGAGTCGGGCCCAGGGCTCGGGTATCTCCTCGCCTCGAACCCCCCGCTCCAGCAGCGTCACGCTCCCCCAGCGCGCCCCCTCCCCCCAGCGCTCCTCGAACCGCTCTATGAGCGCCGCCTCGTGGGCGTACAGATCGGCGGCCGTGCCGTCGCCGACGGCCCCGAGCACCACCAGGAAGTAGCCGGGGCCGCCCAGCGCGGGGCCCGCCCCGTCGCGCCCGGCGGGGAACTCCCGTGCGCACAACGAGTCGGTCAGGGCCAGGTCCTTCACGACGTCCATGGGGTGCAGTATCGCCGCCCCCACTGACAATTGGCGTGGTGTCAGGTATCTCTGCGCCGCACGCTCCACGCCCCCGCGAGGAGCGCGGCGGCCGCCCACAGCGCGGTCACCGCGAGCCCGGACCACGGTCCGAGGGAGCCGTCGTACGTCCGGTGGAGGACGGTCTGTCCCGCCTTGTCCGGGAGGAAGTCGGCCACGGTGCCCACGGAGTCGCCGACGACGAACGACACCACGAGGAGGAACGGGATCAGGACGGACAGGGTGGCCACGCCGCTGCGGAACACGGCGGTCAGACCGGTCGCGAACAGGGCCATGAGCATGAGGTAGAGGCCGCATCCGATGATCGCGCGCGCCTGCTCGGAGCCGGTCAGGCCGTCCGCGCGGGCCGCGGCGAGCGCCGTCGCGGCGGTCACGAGCCCGGTGAGAAGGACCGGCACGGCGACGGCCGTCAGCTTGGCGGCGAACCAGCGCCCGCGCCGCGGGACCGCGGCCAGCGACACCCGCAGGGCGCCCCCGTGGTACTCGGCCGCCATGGCCAGGGCGCCGAAGGAGACGGCGGCGATCTGACCGGGCAGGACCCCGAACAGCGCCGTGAACAGCGGGTCGTCGCCCGTGTCGGCCCCCGCGAGCGCGGAGAACGCCGTGGTCACCGCGAACAGCGCGCCCAGCGTGGCGGGCAGGGACCGCAGCGTACGGATCTTGAGCCACTCCGAGTGGAGCACGGGTGCGTTCGGCATCGTCAGACCTCCTGCTGCCGTGCGGTGAACTCGGTCGCCTCCGAGGTGAGATCCAGGTACGCCTGCTCCAGCGTGCCCTCCTCGGCGGCGAGTTCGAGGAGCGGGACGCCCGCCTGCGCGGCGAGGCGCCCGACGGCGTCCACGCGCGCGTGACGTACCGTCCAGTGCCCGTCCTGGTGCCGGTCGGCGTCGAGGCCGTGCCGGGCGAGCAGCGACTCCAGCGCTTCGGCGTCACTGGTGCGGACCCGCACGCGTGGCTCCACGCGCGCGCTGATGAAGTCCCGCATCGGGGTGTCGGCCAACAGCCGGCCGCGGCCCAGGACCACCAGGTGGTCGGCGAACGTCGCGGTCTCGTTCATCAGATGGCTGGAGACGAGGACCGTGCGGCCCTCTCCCGCGAGGCGGCGCAGCAGTCCGCGGATCCAGATGATGCCCTCCGGGTCGAGGCCGTTGGACGGCTCGTCGAGCAGCACGACCTCGGGATCGCCGAGGAGCGCCGCCGCGATGCCGAGCCGCTGGCGCATGCCCAGGGAGTACGTCTTCACCCTGCGCCGCGCCACCGAGGTGAGCCCCGTCCGCGCCAGCACCTCGTCGACCCGGGGCGCCGGGATGCGGTTGCTCGCGGCGAGGACCCGCAGATGGTCGCGGCCGGTGCGGGAGCCGTGCGCCGCACCGGCGTCGAGCAGGGCGCCCACCGTGCGCAGGGGGTCCCTCAAGGTGGCGTAGGCGCGGCCGCCGACCGTGGCCGTCCCGGAGGTGGGCCGGTCGAGACCGAGCACGAGACGCAGGGTGGTGGACTTCCCGGCGCCGTTGGGCCCGAGGAAGCCCGTGACGCGGCCGGGGAGGACGGTGAAGCTCAGGTCGTCCACGGCTCGCCCGGTGCCGTACTCCTTGGTGAGTGCTTGGACTTCGATGCTGGTCATGGCCTCAGCCTGACCGGCTGAGGTGGGGCGTGGCCTCCCCCGCGGGTGGAGATCGTCTCCCCCGCGCGGGGGAGGTCCGTTGCCGGCGGTGCCTGACACGATGGCGCAATGGCCCGTTTGCTGCGCCCGTTCGGCCGGGCGGTGACGTACACACGGCTGCTGCACCTGTTCTTGACCGTCGTGTGGCCGGCGATGCTGATCTTCATCAGGGAGGGGTGGTGGATCTGGCTGGTGGCCGCAGCCGCGCTCGTGCCCGCCGGGCTGGTGCCGGCCATGCGCACGGTCGAGGGGCTGCAGGCACGGCTGTTGCTGACCGGGCACCGCCACGACAGCGACAGCGCGGGCATCGTCGTCGCCCCGTCCGCGACCTGGGCGGACCGGTGGCGGCTCGTACTGTGGCTGGAGGCGCGGTTCCTCCTCGGCTGTGCCTCCATGACGCTGATCGCCCAACTGCTCTTCGCCGTCGCGGATCTGGTGCCGGCCGCCGCGGGCTCCGGGCCGGGGGGCGTGATCGTGCCCCCGCTCGGCCCGGCGCGCGGGTGGCACATCCTGCTCGTGCCCGTGCTGCTCGCGGTCCTGGCGGCTGCCGTGTGGGCCGCGGGCCACCTGATCACGGCCCTGGCCGTGCGGCTGCTCGGGCCCTCCCCGGCCGAGCGTCTGGCCACCCTGGAGGAGCGCACCGAGCAACTTCTGGAGCGCACTCGTATCGCCCGCGAGCTGCACGATTCGATCGGGCATGCGCTGACCGCGGCGGTCCTCCAGGCCGGGGCGGCCCGTGCCGCGGACGATCCGGCGTTCACCCGGCGGGCGTTGGTCGCCATCGAGGAGACGGGCCGGGCCGCTCTGGAGGACCTGGAGCGTGTCCTGGGCGTCCTGCGGGACTCCGGCAGGCCCGCGGGCTCCCGGCCGACGCTGACGGACGCCGGCCGTCTGCTGGAGTCGGCGCGGGCGTCCGGCGCCGAGGTGGACGCCGATCTGACGGGGCCTCTGGAGGGCGTGCCGGGACCGGTCTCCCGGGAGGGCTACCGCATCCTCCAGGAGTCGCTGACCAATGTGCTGCGGCACGCGGGGCCTGTCCCGGCCCGGGTCCGCGTCAGCGTCGAGGGCGCCACCCTCCGCCTCGACGTGCGCAATCCCCTGCCCGCGGAGTCACCCGAGCCGGGAAGGGGCAGCGGCCTGCGGGGCATACGCGAACGCGCCGCCCTGCTGGGTGGCCACGCGAGCGCCGGACCTCTCGGGGACGCCTGGCAGGTGCACGTCGAGCTGCCGTTGAGGTGATCTAGGCTGGCCGGATGCCGGTCACCGTGCTCCTCGTCGACGACGAACCCCTCGTACGCGCGGGACTGCGGGCCGTGCTCGAGACACAGGACGACATCGAGGTCGTCGGGGAGGCCGCCGACGGGGCGGCGGTGATCCCGCTGGTGCGTGAGCTGCGCCCGGACGTGGTCGCGATGGACGTGCGGATGCCGCTGCTGGACGGTATCGAGACCACGCGCGCGGTCCTGCGCACGGTCGCCGAGCCGCCGAAGATCGTCGTGATCACCACCTTCGAGAACGACGAGTACGTCTACGAGGCGCTGCGCGCCGGAGCGAACGGTTTCCTGCTGAAGCGGGCCCGCCCGGCCGAGATCGTGCACGCCGTGCGACTGGTCGCCGCGGGCGAGTCGCTGTTGTTCCCCGCCTCGGTGCGCCAGTTGGCCGCGCGCTACGGGGACGGCGGCGGCAATTGTGCGGCGCGGGCGGCGCTGGAGCGGGCCCGGCTGACCGAGCGGGAGGCCGACGTCCTGCGCCTGATGACGCGTGGGCTGTCGAACGCCGAGATCGCCGCGCGGCTCGTCGTGGGCACGGAGACGGTGAAGTCGCATGTGAGCGCCGTGCTGGCGAAGCTGGGGGCGCGCGACCGCACGCAGGCGGTGATCACGGCGTACGAGTCGGGGTTCGTCGCGCCGGGGTGAGGGGACCGGGCGACGGGCGGCCCCCGTTCCCTGCGCCGCCCGGCACTCGCAGGGGTGGGCACCGACGAGTACCATCCGCCCCACACGCGCACGAGCTGGGAGGACGGACCTTTGGGGCAGCTGACCGGTGGGGATCCCTCGCTGCTGCGAAGGATCAACTCCGCGGTGGTACTGCACGCGCTGCGTGCCACGGATGCCGCCACGCTGACGGAGATCACCCGCGTGACGGGGCTGTCCCGGCCCACCGTCGAGGGGGTCGTCGAGGGGCTGATCGAAGCGGGTTACGTCGTCGAGAAGGCGGCCGACGACAGTGTGGCCCGCCGGCAGGGCCGGCCCGCGCGGCGGTTCCGGTTCCGTGCCGAGGCCGGTCATCTGCTGGGCCTGGACATCGGCGCGCACCGGGTCGCCGCCCTGCTCGCCGACCTGGACGGCCGGGTGATGGGCGCCACCGCCAAGGACGTCGACGAGGCGGCCGGGGCCGACGAGCGGCTGGAGAAGGCCCGGACGGCGGTCGTGGAGCTGCTGCGCCGTGCGGGGGTCGCGCGCGGCTCGCTGCGGGCCGTGGGGGTGGCGACGCCGGGCATCGTGGAGGCCGACGGCACCGTGCGGCTGGGGGCGGCGCTGCCCGGCTGGACCGGGCTGCGGTTGGGCGAGCGGCTGAGCCGGTCCTTCAAGTGCCCGGTGCTGGTGGAGAACGACGCCAACGCGGCGGCGGTCGCCGAGCACTGGAAGGGGTCGGCGACCGAGTCCGACGACGTGGTGTTCGTGCTGGCGGGGCTGAGCCCGGGGGCCGGTTCGCTGATCGGCGGGAAGCTGCACCGCGGGTTCGGCGGTGCGGCCGGGGAGATCGGCGCGCTGCACATGCTGGGCCGCGAGGCGACGCCGGAGGCGCTGCTGTCGACCACGGACGAGCCGCTGCGCCCGCTCGACGAGCGGGCCGTGGCGACGGTGTTCGCCCAGGCCCGGGACGGCGATCCGCGCGCTCTGGAGGCCGTCGAACGGTTCATCCAGCGTCTCGTCCACGACGTGGCCGCCCTGGTCCTCGCCCTGGACCCGGAGCTGGTCGTGGTGGGGGGCTGGGCGGCCGGCCTGGACGGTGTCCTGGAGCCGCTGCGGCGTGAGCTGTCCCGCTACTGCCTGCGCCCGCCGAACGTCGCCCTGTCCCTGCTCGGCGAGGCAGCCGTGGCGACGGGCGCGCTGCGGCTCGCCCTCGACCATGTGGAGGAGCAGCTGTTCGCGGTGGAGGGGACGGTCACGGGCCGCCGGTGAGCGTGCCCGCGTCCCGCGCCGGGGAGCCGGGCTCCGGGGCGCGGGACCGTCGGCCGCCGAACCGTCAGGAGGCCCGGCGCTCCGGGTCCTGGTGTATTTCCACGCCTCCGGTGTCGCCGAACGTCAGCCGGCAGGTGTCGGCACGGTAGGTGGCGACGGAGAGCGCGGCCACCCTGCCGCAGGCGAGGTAACGGGTCGTCACGACGAGCACCGGCGCCCCGGGCAGCCGGTCGAGTTCCCTGGCGTCGTCGGCGCGGGCCGAGCCCAGCTCGACGGCGCTCTCCTGGCCCTCCAGCTCCAGGCGCTGGAGCTCACGCAGCACGGCACGCGCGCGTGGCGCGCCCGACGGGGCGTCGATCGCGGAGAGGTCGGGCACCGAGGACTGCGGGACGTAGAGCAGTTCGGCGGCGACCGGCTGACCTCGTGTCACCCGGGAGCGGCGGACGGTGTGCACGGGCTCGCCGGTGCCGGTCACCAGGGCGTCGGCGACCGCGGTGGGCGGCGCCGCGAGGGCGCAGTCCGTGGCCTGCCAGCCGTCCTCGGCGGACCCCGGCCAGGCGTGCTGCTCGGTGCCCACGGCCACGCCCACGCGCGGCGGGGCGACGGTCGTGCCGACACCGCGGCGGCGCTGCAGCCTGCCTTCGAGTTCGAGTTGTTCCAGCGCCTGGCGGAGCGTGGCCCGGGCGACGCCGAAGCGGGCCGCCAGGTCCCGTTCGTTGGGCAGGATCTCGCCCACCGAGAACTCCGATTCGAGTGCCTCGCTGAGCACGGTCCTCAGATGCCAGTACTTCGGTTCCGGCACCGTTTCCAGCTGCGTGGTCCCCACCCTGTCCTCCGCAATCGCCGTGGCCCGGCGGCGTTTCAGCGCCTTGTTTATTAAAGGTTGTTGCACTTGTCAGCGACCATAGGACGGCCCTCACCCTTGGTCAAGACCAATCACCCGGACCGCTCACTGCTCGTGATCACGTCATCACGTCGGCTGTCGGGCGTCATTCAGGCGCCTGGGAGGGCCCTGAGCTTGTCGGGGTTGCGGACGACGTAGACCATCTGGATCCGCCCGTCCAGGACGTCCACCTGGAAGAGGCTGTCGGGCTTGCCGCCGGACAGGACCAGCACGGCGGGGCCGCCGTTGACCTCCAGGAACCGGAAGGAGGCGTCGGCGATGCCCTTCCGGGCGACGCCCGCGAGGAAGCGGCCCACGTGGTCGGCGCTCTCCAGGACCCGCAGCGGCGCCTTGGCCTTGCCTCCGCTGTCGCCGATGAGCCGGACGTCCGGCGCGAGCAGCGACATGAGCCCCTCCAGGTCGCCGCCGGCCGCCGCGGCGAGGAACCGCTCGGTCAGGTCGCGCCGCTCGGCGGGGTCGACCTCGTAGCGGGGCCGCCGTTCCTCGACATGCCGGCGGGCGCGCCCGGCGAGCTGACGCACCGCCGCCTCGCCCCGGCCGAGCAGGGCGGCGATCTCGGCATAGGGGTAGCCGAATGCCTCGCGGAGGACGAACACCGCCCGCTCCAGCGGCGACAGGTTCTCCAGGACGACCAGGACGGCGACGGAGACGGAGTCGGCGAGGACGGCCCGTTCGGCGGTGTCCGGGACGTGGTCGCCGAAGTCGGTGACGTACGGCTCCGGCAGCCACGGGCCGACATAGGTCTCGCCGCGCGCCTTGACCTGGCGCAGGCGGTCGAGGGCCAGGCGGGTGGTGACGCGCACCAGGTAGGCGCGTGGTTCGCGCACCTCGGACCGGTCGGCCCGGGACCAGCGCAGCCATGCCTCCTGGACCACGTCCTCCGCGTCGGCCACCCGGCCGAGCATGCGATACGCGACCCCGAGGAGGACGGGGCGGTGCTCCTCGAAGACATCGGTCCCGGCATCGGTGGTCACGGCACCATCCCATCCCGACACGGCGGGACGTGTCCAGGCGATTCGGACGGCCGGGGACGTGCTGTCCCCCGGTGCCGGAAGTCGGAACTACCCACCGGCGGCGGGGGTCTACCCGTCGGTAGCTATTGCTGACAAGCTGTCTACGGCCGTCCGTCGGCGTGTCCAGCCGGGTTCAGAGTAGGAGCACCGCCATGTCCGCCACCGTCTCCTTCCAGGTCGCGTCCCCCCTCGGGCCACGCGACGTGACCGTCGAATACGCGCGCGTGGGCCGCGGCGAGCCGCTGCTCCTGCTGCACGGCATCGGTCACCACCGGCAGGTCTGGGACCCGGTGCTCGACATCCTCGCGACCGAGCGGGAGGTGATCACGGTGGACCTGCCCGGCTTCGGGACCTCCCCCGGACTGCCGGACGGGCTCGCCTACGACCTGGCCACGACGAGGGCCGTGTTCGGCGCCTTCTGCGAGGCCCTGGAACTGGACCGACCGCACGTCGCGGGCAACTCGCTGGGCGGGCTGATCGCCCTCGAACTCGGCCGCGAGAAGCTCGCCCGGTCCGTCACGGCCCTGTCCCCCGCCGGTTTCTGGACTCCGGCCGAGCGGCGCTACGCCTTCGGCGTCCTGCTCGCGATGCGGCACATCTCCCGGCGGATGCCGCTGCCGCTGGTCGAGCGGCTGTCCCGGTCGGCGGCCGGCCGGACGGCGCTGACGAGCACCATCTACGCCCGTCCCGGCCGCCGCTCACCCGAGGCCGTGGTCGCCGAGACGCTCGCGCTGGCCGGGGCCACGGGCTTCGAGCAGACCCTGAGGTCCGGCCGGGCCGTCCAGTTCCTGGACGACATCCCCGGCATCCCGGTGACCCTGGCCTGGGGCAGCCGGGACCGGCTGCTCATACCCCGTCAGGGCGTGCGCGCCAAGCGGGTCATCCCCGGGGCGCGACTCGTCCGGCTGCCCGGCTGCGGTCACTGCCCCATGAACGACGACCCGGCCCTGGTCGCGCGCGTCATCCTCGACGGCAGCCGCTGACCGCCGGCGCCGCCGCAGCACGCCGGAGCCGAGGACGACTCCGGCGCCGACCAGGGCGCTGCCGAGGGCCTGGACGAGGCCGTAGGAGCCGGTCCCGGCCAGCGGGGCGGTGCAGGCGGCGGCGACCGGGATGAGGCCGGAGAAGAGCGTGGCCCGCTCGGCGCCGATGCGCTGCATGCCCATGTACCAGCACACGAAGCCGACGACGGTGACGATCGCCGCCTGCCACAGCAGCGCGGCGGTCTCGGTCGCGTCGGGCCGGCGGAGCCAGGCGGTGCCGTCCGCGAGCAGTCCGACCAGCGCGGCCTGGACGGCCGCGACCCCGCAGACCGTCGCGGACAGCAGCCGCGGCCCCAGGGGCCGCAGCACGGGTACGGCGAGGACCGCGAAGCCCACCTCGCCGACCAGCGCGCCCACCGAGAAGGCGATGCCGGTGCCGTCCGTGCGGCCCCACCCCTGCACGGTGAACGCGCCGACCGCGACGAGCGCCGCGCCGTACAGGACGGCCCGTCGCGGGCGGCGGCCGTCCAGGAGCGGGACGAGGACGGCCACGGCCACGGGGGCGCAGCCGACGAACACACCGGGGACGGCGGGTTCCGCCGTGCGTTCGGCGGCGAGGACGGCGAGGTTGAAACCGAGCATGCCGACGGCGGCGAGCAGCCCGAGGCGCACCCACTGGCGGGCGGTGAGCGCGCGCAGCCGGGCGGCGGCGCCGCGGCCGGCGAGCGGCACCAGCAGCAGGCAGGCGAGCGCGTAGCGCAGGAACTGGCCGCCGGCGTAAGGGTAGTCGCCGAGCAGGCTGTTGGCGGTGAAGGATCCTCCGACGAGGACGCAGGCGAGCGCGGCGAGCAGTGCGCCGCGTGTGGTGGTGGCGTTCATGGCAGTGACGCTAGGAACGGCGGTGGCCCGGTTTAAGGTCCACTTCCATGACGTCATCGGAGACCAATTCCGCGCGGGGCACTGCGCGGGACGCCGGGTCGCCCGCCGCCGACGGCTCGCGGCGGGCGGCGCCCTCGGCCGCCTGGGAGGTCCTGCTGCCCGCGGTCGCGGCACCCGCACGCGCGCGGGGACGGTCACTGCGGGAGGCGCTGCGCGAGGCGGTGCGGTCGGGACGGCTGGCTCCGGACACGCGGCTGCCGTCGAGCCGGGACCTCGCCGCCGACCTCGGGGTGTCGCGCGGGCTGGTCACCGAGGCGTACGAGCAACTGACGGCCGAGGGGTATCTGCGCAGCGGCCGGGGCGCCGGAACCTGGGTCGGGGGTGCCGCCCGGGCCGCCCCGCCCCGCGCGCGGGACCGCGCGCCCCGCCCCGCCGGGGACCGGGCCGGCTTCGTGCCCGGGACGCCGGACGTGTCGCTGTTCCCACGGGCCGCCTGGGCGGCGGCACAGCGCGCCGTCCTGACCGAACTCCCCCACGAGGACCTCGGCTACCCGGACCCGCGCGGGCTGCCCCGGCTGCGCACCGCGCTGGCCGCGCTCCTGGCGCGCCGTCGGGGCGTGGTCGCCGACCCCGAGCGGATCGTGGTGCTGTCCGGGGTGTCGCAGGCGATGGCGGTGCTCGGTTTCGTGCTGCGGGCGCGCGGCATCCACGAGGTCGGTGTCGAGGACCCCGGGAGCCCGCAGCACGCCGCCCTGTACGCCGCCGCCGGGGTGCGGGCGGTGCCGCTGCCCCTGGACGGCGAGGGCCCGGCGCTGGGCCCGCTGCGGGAGTCGGGGGTGCGGTGCGTCGTCACGACACCCGCCCACCAGTTCCCGACCGGCATCGCCTGTTCGGCCCGGCGCCGTGCCGAACTGCTCGACTGGGCGCGGTCGGTGGACGGCTTCGTGCTCGAGGACGACTACGACGGCGACTTCCGCTACGACCGGGCGCCCGTGGGAGCGCTCCAGGGACTCGATCCGGAACGCGTCGCCTACGCCGGGTCGGTCAGCAAATCCCTGGCGCCCGGGCTGCGGCTGGGCTGGCTCCTCGTGCCGGAGGCCCTGGCCGAGGAGGTCGTCGAGCGCAAGCGGACCATGGACCTCGGTCATCCCACGCTCGACCAGGCGGTGTTCGCCCGGTTCGTGGAGCGCGGCGACTACGACCGGCAGCTGCGCCGCTGCCAGCGGGCGTACCGGCAGCGCCGCGACACGCTCGTCGCGGCGCTCGACGAGCACTTCCCCGGCGCACACGTCACCGGCATCGCCGCGGGGCTGCACGTCATCGCCGCACTGCCCGCGCGGTACGGCCCCGAAGAGCGGTTCCTCGCGCGCGTGGCGGCGGCCGGGGTGGCCGTACACCCGCTGACGCACTACACGCGCGCGCGTGCCGGGGGCGGCGAGGAGGAGGCGGGGGTGCGCCTCGTGCTGGGGTACGCGCACCTGTCGCCCACGCGGATACGGGCGGGGGTGCGGCTGGTGGCCCAGGCGGTCGCGCTGCGCTGAGACGGCGGCGCGGCCCGGCGGACGGCTGAGGGCGTGCGTCTCCGGCGCGTCCATGCGGCGTTCGCCGTGCGGCCGGAATCTTGCGTCCCCCGGCCGTCCGGGTGAACGCCCGGTTCCCTCCCGGCCGGGACCGGTTGTTCACTTGTGGTTTCCGCCGGCGCCCAGGCGCACCAGTAGTGGTGGCTCTGCACACCGGCCGGATCACGCCCCTGGAGGCTTGCCATGTCCCTTCCGCTCCCGGACCGCCGCGGTGTTCTGCGCGGCTCGCTGGCCGCGTCGGCGGCCCTCACCCTGCCCACGGCACTCGGCTCCGCACCGGCCTTCGCCCGGTCCGGGCGGCCGAGAGCGGGCTGGGGCGTGCAGACGGGCGACGTGACGACGGACTCGGGTCTGGTGTGGGTGCGTTCGGACCGCCCGGCCCGGATGATGGTCGAGACGTCCGCGACCGAGTCGTTCCGCAGGACGCGCCGCTGGCACGGCCCGCTGCTGGGCGCCGGCACCGACTTCACGGGCACGACACGGCTGCACGGCCTGCCCTCCGGGGAGCAGATCCACTACCGGGTGCTGCTCGCCGACCCCGACGACCTGCGCCGCACGGGCGAACCGGTCGGCGGCACGTTCCGTACGGCCTCCGCACGGCGCCGGGACGGGGTGCGCTTCCTGTGGTCGGGCGACCTGGCCGGACAGGGCTGGGGCATCAACCCGGACTTCGGCGGCTACCGCGTCTATGACGCGATGGCGCGGCTCGACCCGGACTTCTTCCTGTGCAGCGGCGACAACATCTACGCCGACGGCCCGATCCCGTCGTCCGTCACGCTGCCCGACGGCCGTGTCTGGCGGAACGTCACCACCGAGGAGAAGTCCAAGGTGGCGGAGACGCTGACCGAGTTCCGCGGCAACTTCCGCTACAACCTGCTCGACGCGAACCTCCGGCGCTTCAACGCCCAGGTGCCCTCGGTCGTCCAGTGGGACGACCACGAGGTGCTGAACAACTGGTACCCCGGTGAGATCCTCACCGACGCCCGCTACACCGAGAGGAACGTCGACGTCCTGGCCGCCCGAGCCCGGCGGGCCTTCTCGGAGTACTTCCCCATGGCGACACCGCGTCGCCCGGCGGGCCGCGTCCACCGGGTGATCAACCACGGCCCGCTGCTCGACGTGTTCGTGCTCGACATGCGCAGCTACCGCAACGCCAACTCCCCCGGCGACCAGCCCACCGACCCCCAGGGCATCCTCGGCGCCGAGCAACTGGCATGGCTCGAGCGGGAGCTGTTCCGCTCCCGGGCGGTGTGGAAGGTGATCGCCTCGGACATGCCCCTGGGCCTCGTGGTGCCGGACACCGGGGACGGCAGGCCGGACATCGAGGCCGTCGCGCAGGGCGATCCGGGGGCTCCGCTCGGGCGGGAACTGCAGATCGCCGAACTGCTGCGGTTCATCAAGCACCGCCGCATCACGGGCACGGTGTGGCTGACCGCCGACGTGCACCACACCTCGGCGCAGCACTACCAGCCGTCGCGGGCCGCCTTCAGCGACTTCGAGCCGTTCTGGGAGTTCGTCTCCGGTCCGCTCAACGCGGGTGCGTTCCCGGCGAACGCCCTCGACGGCACCTTCGGCCCGGAGCGGGTCTTCGTGAAGGCACCGGCGGTGTCCAACGTCGGGCCGGCCGGCGGCTACCAGTTCTTCGGAGAGGTCGACATCGACGGCGGCAGCGGCGAGTTGACCGTGCGCCTGCGCGAGTCGGACGGCACCGTGCTGTTCACCAAGGTCCTGCAGCCGGGCCGCGTCGGTCAGTGACTCCCCTACCCTGGAAGGCGTGCCGCGCACCGGCGTCATCCCCCGGTGCGCGGCACGGCCGCCGGACGCGGCGACACCGCTGAGCCGGCGGCGTCTTCGCAGGCCGGGGCGATTGTCAGTGGCCGCCCCTACGGTCTTTTCCATGACGCGATCTCTCCAGGCCGTGGCCTATCGCCGACCCTCCGCGCTGCGGTCCGCGGCGGACGGACAGCACTTGGGACTCGAGACGTCCCGGGGCGCGACGCCCTCCGGCGTCGAGGACCACCCGCGGTTCTTCACGGGCTTCCTGACGTCCCCCCACGTGGCGTCGGCCGGGCTGCTCGCGGTGGCCGACGTGGCGGCCACCCGGTACTACCAGCGGCAGTCGGCCGCCTCCCTGGACCCGGTGGTGACGGGCAACGGGGACCGGCTGCGCTTCGAGTCCTTCTCCGGCTGCTGCGGGGTGTACGCGCGCCTGGACGTGCTGGAGCCGGGCCTCGACGGCGGCGAGGTGGGGCACGGCACCACCAACGTCGACGTCAACAACCCGCTGCGGGAGGCGCTGTCGCGGATCGGCGCGGACGATCCGCTCCATCTGCGGGTGGGGCCGGAGGAGCTGGCGGTGACCACCGTCGACGGCCCGGTCGTGGAGAAGAAGGTGCCCCTGCCGGACCGGTGGCTGCGCGGCTTCGCGGAGGCCCAGGTCATGGCGGCCGGCTTCGATCTGCGGGCGGAGCTGCCGGCGGCCGAGGCGGTACGGTTCCTGCGCTCGCTCCCACGCGGCGGTGCGCGCGGCGCGTCGGGCGGGGCGCGCTGGGTCGTGCCCGCCGGGAGGAGCCTGCGGCCGACCACCCGTGCGGTGCCGGGGGCGGTGTGCCTGCCCGGCCCCGAGCGGCTGGTCGCGCTCCAGCGGGTGCTGCGGCACGCCACCGCGCTGCGGGTGTACGGCCCCGCGCTCACCGGCGGGTCGTCCGGCACGGCGAGCGCGTGGGAGGCGGTGCTTCCCGGGATGCGGCTGACCCTGACCGTGTCGCCGGACGCCGCGCGCGGCTTCTCCGGGGAGGGCGGCGTCCTCGACGCGCTCGCCACCGACGAGGCCGCCGTGGACGCGGAACTGGTCGCGGTGCTCCTGGCGTGGGAGCCCCGGATCGACGTCGCCGACCTGGCGGCCGCCTCGGGGCTCACGGCCGAGCGGGTGCGGGCGGCCCTGGTCCGTCTCGGCACCTCCGGCCGGGTCGGCTACGACACGGCGGAAGCGGCGTACTTCCATCGGGAGCTGCCGTACGACGCCGGGCGGGCGGAGCGTCACAACCCGAGGTTGCGGGCGGCGCGGGCCCTGGTGGCGGCCGGGGCGGTCGCGCTCCGGGGCGGCGTCGGCACGGTGACGGCCGAGGACGGGCATGTGCACCGGGTGCGCGACGAGTCCGGGGTGCTCAGCTGCAGCTGTCTGTGGTGGGCCAAGTACCGGGGTGGGCGCGGTCCTTGCAAGCACGCGCTGGCGGTCCGGATGGTGCGGCGAGGCGTCTTCGCCGAGGAGCGCGACATGGCGAAGGCCGACGGGGGTGCGCGATGAGTTCGCTGGTCGAAGCGGTACGGGCGGGGCGTTCGGCGGACGTGGTGGGCCTCCTCGACGGGATGACGGACGCCGAACGGCGAGCCGCGTTCCCCGAGTTGCGGGCGCTGCGCAAGGAGCTGCGGGCCGATCCGTGGACCGCGCAGGCGCGCCGGGTCTACCCGGCGCTCCACGCGGCGGGTACGGTGTGCCAGACCGGGGCGGCCGGGGTGGCCGCCTGGATCGCCGCGTCCGACATGCGCTGGTGGTCCGCCTCCCCCGGGGTTCTCATCGACCTGCTGGGCGACCGGTCACCGGCCTGGCTCGCCGATGTGGCGCACCGCCTGGCGGCCCGGCCGGTCACCTCCCGGGTGCCGTACGAGCTGATGGCGGGTCTGGTCCGGCTGGCCGGGTGCCCCGCGCCGACGACCGAGGCGTATGTGCACGGCTGGGCGGATCACATCGGTCATCTCTGGCAGCGCGGGGACACGGTCCTGGACCGGCTGCGCAAGGACCCGCACCTGACGGCGCTGGTGACCGCGCTGTTCGAGACCGCCGACATCGGGGGCCGGCTCTCCTGGTCGGCGGACGGCGGGGAGAACAGCTGGAGCGGGGCGCTCGCCCGGCTCACCGCCGAGGGGGCCCTGGACCGCAGAGCGACGGTCGACGCCTGTGTCGCCCGGTTGCTGCGGGGCGGGCCGGCCTCCGATCACCGGGTGTTCCTGCGCATGCTGCAGGCGTTCGCGCTGACGCGTGACGAGGAGCGGGAGCGCGTCGCCGACTGGCTGGCCCTGGCGTCCGACGGGCCGTCCATGGTGGCCGCGCACGCGCAGTCGGTGCTGGCGTCGCTGGCCCTGGACGGCGAGCTGCCCGCACGCCGGCTGGCCGAGATGTCGGGTGCCGTGCTGTTCCGTACCGAGAAGAAGCTGGTCCGCGCGCAGTTGATCCTGCTCGGCAAGGTACTGGCCCGGGACACGTCGACGGCCGACGCGCTGCTGCCCAGCGTCGCCCAGGCGTTCGGGCACGAGGACTCGGAGGTGCAGGAGAGGGCGCTGAAGCTCATCGAGCGGCACCGGCGGGCGATCGGCGCGGGCCCGGCCCGCGACGAACTGCGGTCGGCGGCGGAGCAGTTGATCCCGGCGCTGCGCAAGCGGGCCGCGGACGCCCTCGGGGTCGCCCTCGACGCGCCGGCGGCGCCCGCCTACGAGGAGGTGTTGCCGCCCGCGCCGCGGCCGGTGCGGCTGACTCCCGCGCCCGCGACCGCGACGGAACTCGCCGAGGAGGTGGGGGCGCTCCTGGCGGCCGGCGGCGACGTGGCGGCCTTCGAGCGGACCGTCGACGGGCTGGTGCGCGAGACACACCGGGACCGGGAGGGGCTGCTGGAGGCGCTGGCACCCGTGCTGGCCCAGCGCTGGTGGTACGAGCGGGGTTCGGTGCGCCATCGGGTGGAGGCTTCCTTCACCGGCCCCCACGGGCTGGTCGGGCCGTGGCACACGCTGGAACTGCTCCTGGCCACGCTGGCCGGCGCGGTCCCCACCGCCGCCCTCCGCAACGCCCTCGTCCGCGGGACCGTGAGTGCCCAGTGCGGCCACGCCCCGCTCGCCCGGGCTTTCGAGGCCCGGGCCTGGGAGCTGGCCTTCCGGATCCGTACCGAGCCCCTGCCGTTCCTGCTGTCGACGCCGACCTGGAGCACGGGACTGCTGGAGCCGGAGGACCTGGTGACGCGTCTCGAGGAGTACGGGCGCCTCGGGGCGCGGGTGTCCGGGGCGGACTTCGCGCAGGCGCTGCTCCGGGTCCGGCGCGGCGACCCGGCGCGGGCCGGCGCCGCGGCGGAGCGGGCGGCGGCGCTGGGTACGGCGGAGGGGACGCGGCTGGCCGAGTGGCTGGCCTCGGCACCGTCCACGGCGGTCTTCACACGCCGGACGTGGGAGGACCGTGTCCTCGTGGAGGCGGACGAGATACCCGAGTTCCTGCACGGCCTCCCGGACGGATTCCGCGCCCTGGGCCTGCCGGTGAGCGGCGATCCGGCACGCTGGTCCTGCTACCACTGGCACGACGGCATGCGCCCGCACTGGCTCGCGGTGCTCCCCGAGGCGCGGGAACTGGTGGCGGTCCGGATGCTGCGCGACATCTCGTTCACCGCGATCCACGACAGCCGGGGGGAGGCGGCGATCCTGCCGCTGCTCGCCGAGTCGGACGGGGAGGCCGGTGAGGCGGTGCGCCTGGCCGTGGCGCACGGGCTCGGTGCGCGGCATCCGGAGGACCGCCTCGCGTCGGTCGACGCCCTGCTGGTGCTGGCGTCGCGCGGGCAGCTGGACGCGGCCGGACTGGGCGCGGATCTGGGCGATCTGGCCCGGCGCGGGGCCGTGAAGCCGTCACGGCTCGTCGACTCGATGCGCACGGCGATGTCCACGGGCGCGTACGGCACCGTCTGGGAGACGCCGCGGCACACCCTGCCGGTGCTGCTGGCGGACGTGGCGACCGGCGCGGCGACGGTTCCGGCACGGGGGCTCGCGGATCTGCTGGCCGTCGCCGCGGAGTGCGCCGAGCGAACCGGGGCACGCGGGGAGGTGCCTCATCTGGCCCGCACCGCCGACCGCCCAGGGTCGTCCCGCCTGGTCGGGCAGGCCCGGAGGCTGTGTGCCGCGCTGACGACGGAGCCGGCCGCCTGAACTCCCGCCGCACAGCGGGAAATTGACGACACAATAGTAGAAGTTGGGACAAAGCAGGTCTTTACCGCTCGGTCACAAAACGTTCGTGATCACGCAACACCGTTCCTTCACAGTGGTTGCATGAGCCGAGACATTTGTGATGTGACGCGAGCGAAGAACGGCCGCCCGGTCCACGCGGGGCGACGCGACGCCGTACGCCTCGCCGCCCTGCTGACGACGGCGGCCGTGACCGGCGTCATGACCCATCTACTCGAACGAGGATCCGACACCTCGTCCCTCCCCCTCGCCGCGGCGCTGTCGGCCGTGGCGGCGACGCTGCTGGTGGCGACGGGTGTCCGCGCACGCTGGACACGCCGCCACGGTCACGCACCGCCTTCGAGCGATACCGGTGCCCGGCCGCGCTCACCCGAGCGCGCCGGGCAGTCCGAGCCGGACACGGACCCGGCCGGGTCCGCCACGCCGCGGCGCGCGCAGAGCGTCCTGTGGCGGATGCGGACCACGGTGAAGGACGAGCCGGGCTCCCTGGCCGCGCTGTGCACGGCACTCGCGCGGCTCGGCGTGGACATCCTCAGCCTCCAGACGCATCCGCTCGCCCAGGGCACGGTGGACGAGTTCCTGCTGAGGGCGCCGGGCGACGTGGACGGGGACGGTCTGGTCGACGCGGTCGCGACGGCCGGCGGCACCCGGACCTGGATCGAGCGGGCCGACACCCACGACCTGGTGGACGCGCCGACGCGCGTCCTGGGCCTCGCGACCCGGACCGCGCTGGACGCGGCGGAACTTCCGCTGGCACTGCGGCAGTTGCTGGGGCGGTGCACCATCCGCCAGCTGCCCGGCGCGCCCGCCGCAGGAGGCCGGGGGCCGTCGCCGGTCCCGGTGGAGGGCGTGCTGGAGGAGACCGTGATGCGGCTGCGGGCCCCGGAGGGCGGGGTGATCACGGTGGAGCGTCCGTATCTGCCGTTCACACCGACCGAGTTCGCGCGGGCGCGGGCGCTGGTGGAGCTGGACGCCCGGCTCGGTCCGCGCGTCCCGGCCAGCCACGACGTCCTGACGCTCCCCGAGGGCAACGCGATCACCGTGCGCCGGGCCGACACCGGCGACCAGCAGGCCGCCAAGGAGATGCACGAGCGGTGCTCGGCACGGACGCTCTCGATGCGCTACCACGGGCCGGTCAAGGACGCGGACCGCTATCTGAACCACCTGCTGAGCCCCCGCTACGGCCGTACCCTCGCCGTGCAGACGGCCTCCGGCCGCGTCGTCGGTCTCGGCCACCTGCTCTGGGACGGCGACGAGACGGAGGTCGCGCTGCTCGTCGAGGACTCCTGGCAGCGGCGCGGGATCGGCGGTGAGCTGCTGGCCCGGCTGGTGGCGATGGCCGTCGAGGCGGGCTGCGAGAGCGTCTACGCCGTGACCCAGGCGTCCAACACCGGCATGGTCGCGGCGATGCGCTCCCTGGGCCTCCCCCTCGACTACCAGGTCGAGGAGGGCACCCTGGTGATCACCGCCCGGCTGGACGCCTCGCGGCCGGCCGCCCCGCACCTCACGGGCCCCGGCGACCTGGGCGACACGTCGGCGCCGTGACGCGCCGGTGAGTGAACCGGCACGGGCCCCGCTCTCCCCCGTCAGGTCGACGAGAGCGGGGCCCGTGCCGGGGTCAGTGGGCGCCGGCCGGGGCCGGCCTGCCGGCGGACCCGCCGTCCGCGGAGGCGAGGGCACCGGCCGCCGGCGCGCCCAGCGCCTGGTCGAGGTCGGCCCACAGGTCGTCGACGTCCTCCAGGCCCACGGACATCCTCAGCAGCCGGTCGCTCACACCGGCGCCCCGGCGGTCGTCCGCGTCGACGATGCGGTGGCTGATGGACGCCGGGTGCTGGATGAGGGTGTCCACGCTCCCGAGGCTCACGGCGGGAGTGATCAGGCGGACGCCGGCGATGACCTCGTGCGGGTCGCCCTTCACCTCGAAGGCGACCATGGCGCCGCCGATGCGCGGATAGTGGACCTGGGCGACACGCGGGTCGGCGGAGAGCCGGCGGGCCAGTTCGGCGGCGTTCTCGGACGCGGCGCGGACCCGCACCGGGAGGGTGGCGAGGCCGCGCAGCAGCAGGTAGCCGGCCAGCGGGTGCAGGACGCCGCCGGTGGCGAAGCGCACCTGCCGCAGCCGCCCGGCGAACTCCTCGTCGCAGGCCACCACCCCCGCCATCACGTCACCATGCCCGCCGAGGTACTTGGTGGCGCTGTGCAGCACCAGCCGCGCGCCGTGCTCGGCGGGACGCTGCAGGACGGGCGTGGCGAAGGTGCTGTCGGCGAGCAGCGGCACCGAGCCGCAGGCGTGGGCGACGGCCCGCAGATCGACCTCGGCGAGCGTCGGGTTGGCCGGGGACTCCACCATCACCAGACCGGTGTCCGGGCGCAGCGCGTCCGCGATGCCCGCGGGGTCGGTCCAGGTCACCTCCGAGCCGAGCAGCCCTGCGGTCAGCAGGTGGTCGCTGCAGCCGTACAGCGGGCGTACGGCGACGACGTGGCGCAGCCCCAGGGAGGCCCGGACGAGGAGCACCGCGCTCAGGGCGGCCATGCCGCTGGCGAAGGCGACCGCCGCGTCGGTCCCCTCCAGCCGGGCGAGGGCGGTCTCGAAGCGGGCGACGGTCGGGTTGCCGAGGCGGCCGTACACGGGCGGCCCGTCCGGCTCGGCGCCGGTGGCTGCGAAGGCGTCGATGCGGGCGGCCTCCGCGCGGCTGTCGTAGGAGGGGTAGGTGGTGGACAGGTCGATCGGCGGGGCGTGCAGGCCCTGCCGGGCGAGGTCGTCGCGGCCGGCGTGCACGGCCTCGGTGGCGAGTGCTCTTGCTGCGGTGCGTGCGTCGTCGTACCCGGACATCCGCTCGTACGCCTCCCTGTTCGAAGGGTCCATTGCACGGAAGGGTGAACAGTGACCGGATCCATGCGGCCGGATCCCGTGTTACGTTCGGCCGATGGCGGAATCTGTCGTACTCGATCCGGTCGATCTGCATCTGCTGCGGCTCCTGCAGAACGACGCCCGGGCCACCTACCGGGACCTCGCCGCGCAGGTCGGGGTGGCGCCGTCGACGTGCCTGGACCGGGTGACGCGGTTGCGCCGCTCGGGTGTGATCCTCGGCCACCAGCTCCGCCTGGACCCCGCCAAGCTGGGCCGCGGCCTGGAGGCCCTGCTGTCCGTACAGGTCCGGCCGCACCGCCGGGAGCTGGTCGGACCGTTCGTGGAGCGGATCCGGGCGCTGCCGGAGTCCCGGAGCGTCTTCCACCTGACGGGACCGGACGACTACCTCGTCCATGTCGCGGTCGCGGACATGACGGATCTGCAACGCCTGGTCCTCGACGAGTTCACCGCGCACCGCGAGGTGGCGCGGGTGGAGACACGGCTGATCTTCCAGCAGTGGGACTGCGGGCCCCTGTTGCCACCCGGCGCGCCGAGGGGCACGCCCTGAGCGAAATCGGGTCGGCGGCGGCCGCCGCCGACGCGATCCGGGCTGACGCGGGGGCGGCCGCCGTACGAGGATGGCGGCATGTCCGACACCAACACTCCACTGCCCCGTGAGGTCGCCGACGCCTACGTCGACGACCTCATCGCCCTCGACCCGCTCACCGGTACCTACCTGGGCGTGAAGGAGAGCAGCAGCAGGCTGCCCGATCTGTCCCCGGCCGGCCAGGACGCGCTCGCCGGGCTCCAGCGCGCCACGCTGGCCCGGCTCGACGAGGCCGAGCGCGGGCCCGGCGCGGACAGCGACATCGAGCGCCGGTGCGCGCGTCTGCTGCGCGAGCGGCTCACCGCGGAACTCGCCGTGCACGACGCCGACGAGGGTCTGCGCGCGGTCGGCAACATGGCCACGCCCGCCCACTCGGTGCGCGAGATCTTCACGGTGACGCCCAGCGAGACCGACGAGGACTGGGCGGCGATCGCCGAGCGGCTGCGCGCCGTGCCGGCGGCCTACGCGGGCTACCGGGAGTCCCTGGCGCTGGGCCTGGAGCGGAAGCTGTACGCGGCTCCGCGGCCGACCGCCACGTTCGTCGAGCAGCTCACCGAGTGGGCCGGTCCGGAGGGCGGGCGCGGCTGGTTCGAGGACTTCGCCGCCGCCGGACCCGAGACGCTGCGTGCGGAGCTGGACGAGGCGGCCCGGGCGGCGACGGCGTCCGTGGCCGAGCTGCGGGACTGGATGCGGGACGTGTACACGCCCGCGATCGAGGGCGCGCCGAACACGGTGGGCCGTGAGCGCTACACCCGCTGGGCGCGCTACTTCAACGGCATCGACCTGGACCTGGACGAGGCGTACGCCTACGGGTGGTCCGAGTACCACCGGCTGCTCGGCGAGATGAAGAAGGAGGCCGAGCGCATCCTGCCGGGAGCGGCGACCCCGTGGGTGGCGCTGGCGCACCTCGACGAGCACGGCCGGCACATCGAGGGCGTCGACGAGGTCCGCGACTGGCTGCAGGGCCTGATGGACGAGGCCATCGAGAAGCTGGACGGCACCCACTTCGAACTCGCCGAGCCGGTGCGGAAGGTGGAGTCGTGCATCGCGCCGCCCGGCGGTGCGGCGGCCCCGTACTACACCGCTCCGTCGGAGGACTTCTCCCGGCCGGGCCGCACCTGGCTGCCGACGATGGGCCAGACCCGTTTCCCGGTCTACGACCTGGTCTCGACCTGGTACCACGAGGGGGTGCCGGGCCATCACCTCCAGCTCGCGCAGTGGGTGTACGTCGCCGGGAACCTCTCCCGCTACCAGGCCACCATCGGCCTGGTCAGCGCGAACGCCGAGGGCTGGGCGCTGTACGCGGAACGGCTGATGGACGAGCTGGGTTTCCTCACGGACCCGGAGCACCGGCTCGGTTACCTGGACGCGCAGATGATGCGGGCCGCGCGGGTCATCGTCGACATCGGCATGCACCTGGAGCTGGAGATCCCGGCGGACTCGCCGTTCCACCCGGGTGAGCGCTGGACGCCCGACCTGGCGCAGGAGTTCTTCGGCGCGCACAGCAGCCGTCCGGCGGACTTCGTGGAGAGCGAGCTGACCCGGTACCTGACCATCCCGGGCCAGGCCATCGGCTACAAGCTGGGTGAGCGGGCGTGGCTGCAGGGCCGGGAGAAGGCGCGGCAGCGGCACGGCGACGCCTTCGACCTCAAGGCGTGGCACATGGCGGCCCTGTCCCAGGGTTCGCTGGGCCTGGACGACCTGGTGGAGGAGCTGGCCGCACTGTAGAGCCGGGGGTCAACGGCGGAACCCTCCCTCGGAGTTGATGACCTCGCCGGTGACCCAGCCCGCCTCGTCCGTGGTGAGCCACGCGATGAGGCGGGCCGGGTCGTCGGGCATCCCCCATCGACCGGCGGGGAAGCGGGCGGCGACGGCGTCGTACGCGTCACCGGTGAGGTAATCGGTGTCGACGGGCCCGGGGTTGACGGTGTTCACGGTGATCCCGCGCTCGGCGAGCGGGCCGGCCAGGGAGCGGGTGATGGAGGCGAGGGCGCCCTTCTGCAGGGCGTAGGCGATCTCGCCGGGCATGCCACCCGCGATGTCCTGCCCGGAGGTCATCATGACGACGCGCCCGCCGGGACCGGCCGGCCGGAGCCGGGCGTGGGCCTGGACGAGGAGCAGCACCGAGCGGGTGTCGACCGCCCAGTGCGCGTCGAGCATGGCGGAGTCGATCTCGTCGAGCGTGCCGTCGCTGCCGCTGCCGCTGAGGGCGTGGTTGGCGACGAGGATGTCGAGCCGTCCGCCGAGCGCCGAGGCGGCCGTGGCCACCAGTGCGGCGGGCGCGGCAGGGTCGGAGAGGTCGCCGGGACCGGCGGCGACCCGCGCGCCGGGGTCGCCGAGCGCCTCGCGCACGGACGCCACGACGTCCTCGGGGCGGTCGGCGCCCCAGGGCATCGCGGCGTCGTGCGCGACGTGGTGGTGCAGGTAGACGCTCGCGCCGTGGGCGGCGAGCCGGCGGGCGACGGCGTGCCCGATGCCACCGCGCCGGCTGGCGCCGGTCACCAGGGCGGTGCGACCGCGCAACGGCAGCGGGTCACGGCGCAGTTCCTCGGGGCTGGGGTGCGGAAATCGCGGCATGACAGATCATCATGCGTGCCGGTTCCGGGCCGCGCACCTGCTTATCGAAGGGAGTCCCCGTGCGGCAGCCGCCGCAGCTGGACCAGGATCATCCAGGTCTCGGGGCCCGGCCGGGCGTGCGCGGCGCGGACCGCGTACGTGCCCGGGGCGAGACCGACCCGCAGATGCTCGGTCCGTTCCGTCTCCCGCCCCGGCCAGGCCGAGTCGAACAGCACCACCGGGCCGGGCACCTTCCAGTGGACCTCATGCCCCCAGTCCGCCGTGGCCAGGGCGGACGGGACCCCGGCGAGCAGGTCCGCCTCGGAGTCGGCCGCGCACCACCGGACGAAGACGCCGTGGTCCGGGAGGTAGGCGGTGGACGCGGGTTCGTCGCCGAGGACCAGGGCCGCACCGTCCCCGACCGGGAGCAGGCCGACGGCGGCGTCGACCTCACAGGCCCGGTCGTAGTCCGAGGCGGTCTCGTCGCCGTCGGCGCCGGCCCAGAACGGAAGCACCGTCTCCGGCACGGCTATCAGCGGGCCTCCGCCCGACTCGATCCACTCCAGCGTTCCCGCTTCCGCGAATGTCACCATGCCAGCAGAACCTACACGCCGGGCCTCCGCTCGACGCACGGTGCCCAACTGGCGTCTCAGCAACCGCAGTTCTCGTCCGTCAGGGGTGCGGTGAGCGGGTCGGCGGGCCGGCGTCCCCGACCCTCCCACGTCTCGAACTCGAAGCCTTCACGCACCCAGTACTCGAATCCGCCGAGCATCTCCTTGACCTGGTAACCGAGTTCGGCGAGGGCGAGCGCGGCGCGGGTCGCGCCGTTGCAGCCGGGTCCCCAGCAGTACGTCACCACGGGCACGGACGGGTCGAGGAGGTCCCCGGCCTGTTCCGGGATGAGCGCGGTGGGCAGGTGCACGGCGCCCGGGACGTGCCCCTGGTCCCAGGACGCGGTGGACCGGGAGTCGAGGACCACGAAGCCGGGGTCGGTGCCGGCCGCGAGCGCGGCGGCGACGTCGGACACGTCCGCGTGGAAGGCGAGGCTCGCCCGGAAGTGGGCGGCGGCTTCGGCGGGCGCGGCGGGGGCGACGCGCAGGACGGGGTTCACGGCGGGGGCGGCGGTCATGGTCGTGCCCTTCGGGTGGATCGGCGGCCTTGATCGGATGATCAGAAATCTACGGGCGCCGACTGCCTCCCTGAAGGTCGGTTCCCCGGTGCCTCGCTTGATCCGCCGACGAATCCCCTGCTATCCCTCGGCTATGACCGCGTATTCCCCGGACGCCACCGACTGGCGCATCCTCGACGTCCTCCAGCGGGACGGCCGCGCCAGCTACGCCGAGCTCGCCCGTGCCGTCTCCATGTCCGCGAGCGCCGTCACCGAGCGGGTGCGCCGCCTGGAGGAAGCGGGCGTCATCCAGGGCTACGCCGCCGTCGTCGACCCCGAACGGCTGGGGCTGCCGATCCTGGCCTTCGTCCGCCTGCGCTACCCGCACGGCAACTACAAGCCCTTCCACGACCTGGTCGCCTCGACACCGGAGGTGCTGGAGGCCCACCACGTCACGGGCGACGACTGCTTCGTCATCAAGGTCACGGCCCGCTCCATGCGGCACCTGGAGGAGGTCTCCGGCCGGATCGGTGCCCTGGGCTCGGTGACGACGAGCGTGGTGTACTCCTCGCCGCTGCCGCGGCGCCCGGTCGGTCAGTGACCGCGCTGCCGCAGCACCGACCCCGTCCTGTCCTTGATGACCTCGAGCTGGGCGTGGATACGCCGACGCAGATCGGCGACATGGCTGACGATGCCGACGCTGCGGTCCCGTTCGCGCAGTGAGTCGAGGACGTCCAGGACCTCGTCGAGGGTCTGGTCGTCGAGGCTGCCGAAGCCCTCGTCGATGAAGAGGGTGTCGAGGCGCACCCCGCCCGCCTCGTCGGTGACGACGTCGGCGAGGCCGAGGGCGAGCGCGAGGGAGGCGAAGAAGGTCTCGCCGCCCGACAGGGTCGCCGTGTCGCGTTCCCGGCCGGTCCAGGCGTCGACGACGTGCAGGCCGAGGCCGCTGCGGCCGCGGCCGGTGCGGTCGTCGGAGTGGACGAGGGTGTAGCGGCCGGACGACATCCGCTGGAGCCGTACGGTCGCGGCGGCGGCGACCTGCTCCAGTCGTGCCGCCAGCACGTACGACTCCAGCCGCATCCGGCGTTCGTTGTCCGCCGAGGTGCCGGCGGTGAGGGCGGCGAGCCGGGCCACCCGCTCGTACTCCGTGCGCAACGGGGCGAGCTGCCGTACCGCGCTCGCCGCGCGCGTGGAGAGGCGGTCGAGTTCGGTGCAGCGGCGGGCGGCCGCGTCCCGGGCCGAGGCCGCGTCGCGGGTCCGTCGGGCCGCGGCCTCGGCGGCGCGCTCCGCCGCCGCCAGGTCCGCGGCGGGGCGCCGGGCGGCGGCCACGGTGTCGGCCTCCGCGAGGACCGCGCGGACGGCGGACTCCTCGGACTGCCAGGCGTCCAGGCGTCGTTGCAGCTCGCGGTGGGTCGCGTCGTCGAGCAGGGCGGCGGCAGCGTCCTGCGGGGTGTCGAAGCCGGCCCGGAAGGCGGCGTCGGCCAGCCGGGCGTCGGCGTCCTTGAGGCGCCGGGCGGTGTCCTCGGCGGCGCGCGCGGTGTCGGCGGCGTCGGTGAGGAGGGCCACCTGCCGCTCCAGCTGGGTGGCGCGCGCGGCCACGCTGGTCGCGGTGCCGCGGGCCTGGGTCAGCTCCGCCTCCAGGCCGGACTGCTCGCGGTCCAGCCGCTCGCGGTGCCCGATGCGGGCCGCCGCCCGGACGGCCGCCTGCTGCTGGGCGGCGGTGCGCCGCTCGTGTTCCGCCTCGGCGCGGCGCAGTTCCTCGTGCGCGGCGTGCAGCGCCGAGGCGTCCCTGCGGGCCAGGGCGTACTGCCGTTCCACCTCGTCGGCGGCTTCGGCCAGGCGGTCGGTGGGCAGGTCGCCGGCCTCGGCGGTGGCGGCGGCCAGCGCCTCGCGTACGGTGCCGAGGCGCTGCTCGGCCTCGGTGAGCCGCTCCTCCGCGTCCCGGGTGGCGGCCAGCGCCCGTGCCTCGGCCTCGCGGTCGACGTGGCCGGCGTCCTTGCGGGCGGGCGCGGGGTGCTCGGTGGCGCCGCACACGGCGCAGGCCTCGCCGTCCCGCAGCTGGGCGGCCAGTTCGGCGGCGATGCCGCTGAGGCGGCGCTCCCTGACGTCCAGCCAATGCTCCTTGGCCGCCAGGGCCCGCTCCTGGGCCTGCGCGGCGTGGGCGGCGGCCGTCTCCGTGTCGTCGGCCAGCTGGTCGCGCAGGCGGGCGGCGGCGAGTCGCTGCCGGGCGGGCTCGCGCTGTGCGGCGAGCTGGTCGGCGCGGTGCGCGGCCTCCTGGGCGGACTCGATCGCCGACTGGAGGCGGGTCCGGGTCTCCTCCCAGCCGGTGAGCCAGCTCTCCGCCTCGGTCCGGACGTCGTCGTCGGCCCGCTCCTGGCGGTCCAGTTCGGCGCGTTCGGCGACGAGTTCCGTCAGGCGGCGCTCGCCGCGGCGCGCCGACTCGAGGCCGCCCAGCTCCTCGGCGGCCCGGCGCGCGGCGCCGGTGAAACCGGCCGCGCCGCCGTCGTCGAACGCGGTCCGCAGGCGGGTGTCGGCGCCGAGGGCGTCCCGCAGCAGCTCCCGTGCGCGTGCCCGCGCCGCGGCCGCCGTGCGGTGCTCGGTGTCGGCGGCGTCACGCAGCTGGAGCGCCGGTGCCACCGCCTCGGCCTTGCGGCCCCGCTCCATGCGGGCCTGCGCTTCGCGCTGCGCGTCCGCCCGTGACCGCAGTGCCCGGGCGCGCTCTTGCGCCTCGGCGAACCGCCGCTGCAGCCGCGCCACTTCGCGTATGCCGGCCAGCGCGCGGTCGGCGCCGGCCTGCGCGTCCTCGGCGGCCTTCAGGCGGCACCGGGCGACGGTGAGTTCCTCGCGGGCGGTGCTGCGGGCGACGGCGGCGGCACCGAGGACCGCCTCGGCGAGGCCCGGTTCACCGGGGGCGAGGGAGGGCAGCTCCATGGCGTCGCCGGCCGCCTGCTGCATGCGGTGGGCGTCGGCCAGCAGTGCGGCGTCGCCGTCCCGGACGTGGGCCTCGGTGGTGCGGCGCCGTTCGGCGAGGCGCTTCTCGACCTCGGCGAAGCGGTGGGTGTCGAAGAGGCGGCCCAGTAGTCTGCCGCGCGCCTCGGCGTCGGCGCGCAGGAAGCGGGCGAAGTCGCCCTGCGGCAGGAGCACGACCTGGCAGAACTGCTCGCGGCTCATGCCGAGCAGCTGGGTGATCTCCTCGCCGATCTCCTGGTGGGAGCGGCTGAGGTCCTTCCAGGTCCCGGCGCGGGGGTCGTGCTCGCGCAGCCAGGTCTGGGCCTTGTCGAGCGTGGTGCCCGAGCCGCGCTTCTTCGGGCGTTCCCAGGGCGGCTGGCGGGTGATCTCCAGGCGGCGTCCGGCGACGGTGAGTTCGAGGCGGACCTCGGTGCGGGTGCCGGCCGCCGCGTGGTCGCTGCGCAGGGTCAGGCCCTGGCCGCTCTGCCGGGCACCCGGCACGGAGCCGTAGAGCGCGTAGCAGACGGCGTCCAGGACGGAGGTCTTGCCGGCTCCGGTCGGTCCGTGCAGGAGGAACAGGCCGGCGTGGGAGAGCGTGTCGAAGTCGACGGTCTGGGTGCCGCCGAAGGGCCCGAAGGCCGTCAGATCCAGGCGGTGGAGCCTCACCGGGCCACCTCCCGCACGGCCTCGTCGGCGCGCACGGCGTCGAACGCGTCCCGCAGCACGGCCTGTTCCTGTGGGTCGGGCCCGGTGCCGCGCACATGGGTCACGAAGTCCTCCGCGATCTCCTGGTCGCCGCGTCCGGCCAGCCGCCGCGCGTAGGACACCGCGGGCTCGCCGGGTGTGCGCTCGGGGTCGAAGGCGAGGCTGAGGGTGTGGGGGAAGCGATCGCTGAGGCGGGCCATGGGGTCGGCGGGGCGCACCGCGTCGGTAAGGGTCGCCTCGACCCAGGACTCCTCGTGCCGGCGCAGGGCCGGGTCGGCGAGCAGGTCCTCGAGCGTCCCCCGGATCCGGGCCAGCGGGCGCGGCACCGGGCAGTCGACCCGCTCGGCCGTGACGGCGCCGCCGGCGTCCAGGTCGACGAGCCACATGCTCTTGCGGTGGCCGGCCTCGGAGAACGAGTAAGGCAGCGGGGAGCCCGAGTAGCGGACGCGCTCGGAGACGGTCTGGCAGCCGTGCAGATGCCCGAGGGCCACGTAGTCCACGCCGCCGAAGACACCGGCCGGCACCACGGCCACACCTCCGACGGTGATGTCCCGCTCGCTGTCGCTGGGCTCGCCGCCGGTGACGAAGGCGTGGGCGAGGACGACGGACCGGGTGCCGGGCGCGCGCGTGGCGAGGTCGGCGCGGACCTGCCGCATGGCGGCGGCGAGCACGGCCTCGTGGCCGGCCTTCTCGACGCCGAAACTGTCCCTGACGAGGGCGGGTTCCAGATAGGGCAGCCCGTAGAAGGCGACGTCCCCGAAGTCGTCCGCCAGCACGACGGGGGTGGCGCAGGTCGCCGGATCGGTGCGCAGGTGGATCCCGGCGCGGCCCATGAGTCCGGCGCCGACGCCCAGGCGGCGCGCGGAGTCGTGGTTGCCGGAGATCATCACGGTGGGCACGCCGAGGTCGGCGAGCCGGTGCAGGGCGTCGTCGAACAGCTCGACGGCGGCGAGCGGCGGCACCGCCCGGTCGTACACGTCCCCCGACACGACCACCGCGTCCACCTCGCGCTCGCGCGCGGTCGTGACGAGGTGCCCGATGAACTCGGCCTGCGCGCCGAGCATGTTGACCCGGTGGAACGCGCGGCCGAGGTGCCAGTCGGAGGTGTGCAGCAGTCTCATGATCCCCCGAGCCTACCGGCCGGGTCCGACAACGCAGGCGGTTACTCCCGTATCGCCCGGTCTCGCACGTTCCCGCATCCCCACCCGCGCCGTCCGGTCACGCTCCATACTCGGTACGGCATTTCAGACATGTCAGGACACGCGTTCCTGGGTGACCAGTTGGTCCGCGAGGCGGCGGGCCTGGGTGAGCAGGGTGCCGTAGGTGGCCAGGGCGTCGAGGTCCTCCAGCGCGCCGTCGGGCAGCCTGCGGTGCAGGGCGTCCAGGGTGCGGCGCATGTCGTCGACGACCTCGCGCAGTTCCCCGTCCGCCTCCGCGTCGTAGCCGCCCGGAGCGAACCGGCTGCGGGGGTAGAGGCGGATCGCGCGGGCGCTGCCGCGCAGGAAGTCGGCGTACGCCTCACTGACCGCCGGGCCCGGCCGTGAGTGCGCCCGTCCGCCGTCGCTGGACTCCAGCACCGCGCGGGTGACGCCGGAGGTGTGGACGGCGACGTAGTCGAGGACGGTCACCGCGTCGTCGTACTCCTGGCCGGGCGTCCCCTCCGCCAGTTTGCGGCGGAGGGGGTTGATCCGCAGGCTCTCGCGGCTCCAGCCGACGGCCGAGCGGGCCTGGTCCACGAGCCGGAACAGGCGCAGCGCCCGCTCGTGCAGTTCCTGGGCCGGCTCGCTGTCCCACTCGCCGGCGGCCAGCCGGTCCGCCACCGCCTCCAGGATCCGCCGGGCCTCCCCGGCCGCTTCCTCCAGGGCCACGCGCGTGCCGCGCAGGTACACGGGGGGACGGATGAGCGCGTTCACGGCGATGCCGACCACCGCGCCGAAACCGGCCTCGGCGATCCGGGTGGTCGACGCCATGAGGGTCACCGGGCCGCTCGTCAGCACGAACAGCGCGCCCGTGGCGGCGTAGACGCCCTGGCTGCCGAGCGGTCCCCAGTTGCCGAGCAGCACCACGACCGGGAGCACCAGGGCCATGGCCAGCGTCGGGGAGTCCAGCAGCAGGGCGACACCGGTGGCGACGGCCGTCCCCATGGCGATGGCCGCGAGCTGCTGCAGCCCGTGCGCGATCGACCGGAACACCGTCGACTCCACGAGCACGATCGCCACCCAGGCCGCGACGAACGCGTTCGGCGCCCTCAGCCACCATCCGGCCACCGCCCACGCCACGCAGGCCGCCAGGGCCGCCTTGCCGGCCTGGATCGCCACGTCCCGCTCAGGTCCCGGCCCGGTCCACGCCCGCCGGGCCGACTCTCCCACGCTGCGGGCGCCGCGGCGGGCGCGCACGGCCGTCTCACTCATCCCCATGCCCAGCAGGTGCCACATATGCCGGAATGAATGCGGGCCATGGCCCGGTCGGCAGGCCCTGTGGCCGTCGTCACGCGCGCGGAGGGGTGCGCCGGGTCAGGCGTCCCCGTAGGCCTCGCCACCGAGCTCGAGGACGGCCGTGCCCGCGGTCGCGTCGGCGAGCCAGGACCGGAACGCCTCCACGTCGGCGTCGGGGAGCCCGATCTCGAGGGTGACGGCCTCCGCGTACCGCACGTCGCGCACCTCGCGGCCGGTGGACCTCAGGTCGTTCTGCACCTTGCCCGCGCGCTGGTGGTCGACGGTGACGGTGGCGAGCCGGAAGCGGCGCCGGGTGAGCGTGCCCACGGCGTCCAGCGCCTCGCCGACCACTCCGCCGTAGGCCCGGATCAGGCCGCCCGCCCCGAGCTTCACGCCGCCGTAGTAGCGGGTGACGACGGCGACGACGTACCGCATGTCGCGGCGCAGCAGCATCTGGAGCATGGGGACCCCGGCCGTGCCGCCGGGCTCGCCGTCGTCGCTCGCCTTCTGGACGGAGGCGTCGGCGCCGATGACGTAGGCCCAGCAGTTGTGGGTGGCGTCCGCGTGCTCCTTGCGGATCCGTGCGACGAAGTCCTGGGCCTCCCGCTCGGTGGCGGCCGGCGCGAGCGCGCAGATGAAGCGCGAGCGGTTGATCTCGGTCTCGTGCGCACCGGCGCGGGCGACGGTGCGGTACTCGTCCTGCATCCGACCAGCCTAAGCCGCCCCTCGCGCCGCCCGGCCCGGCCCGGCACGCGCGTGCGTGCCCGCCCGTCAGTCTTTCCTGCCCCGCGCCACCATGACGTCCGTCAGCCGTGCCGTGCCCGGCGTCAGGTCGCGCCAGCCGGGTCCGTGCCAGGCCAGGACGGCCGCCGCGGCGGTCGGGAACTTCGCGCCGACCTCCTCCAGCAGGTCGCCGAGGCCGTCCCCGGCGAGCGCGAGGACGAGTTCCTCCAGACCGGGGTTGTGCCCGACCAGGAGCAGCGTCGCGACCTCCGGGGACACCTCCTGCACGACGGCCAGCAGATCGGCGACGCCCGCCGCGTACAGGCGCCGGTCGTGCCGCACCGGCGGGGGCGTCCCCCACTGGGCGCACGCCAGGTCCCAGGTCTGCCGGGCGCGCACGGCGGTGGAGCACAGGGCGAGGTCCGGCAGGCAGTCGGCCTCGGCGAGCAGCCGCCCGGCGACCGGGGCGTCGCGGCGGCCGCGCGCGGCGAGCGGCCGTTCGTGGTCGGGGAGGTCGTCCGGGTAGGCGGACTTCGCGTGCCGCAGGACGACGAGCCGGCGCAGCGGGCTCGACCCGGTGTGCGGGGGCACCGCGATGTGCGGGGTCACCGCGGGCTTCCCAGGTCCCGCGCGAGGTCGAGACCGAGAAGGCGGTCGGCGTGGGCGAACGTCTCGAAGCGGGCGCCGTCCGGCAGGTCCGGCGCGCTCTCCACGCGGCGCAGGACGCCGAGCACCCCGGGCACGTCCAGGTCGTCCTCCCAGGCGGTGCGCAGTTGCGTCCGCACCTCCTCGGGCACGGGCCGCGACGGCCGCCGGGCCCAGTCGGCGACGGCGCCCCGCCAGCGCGCCAGGGTGGCGTGGGCCTCGTCGAGCGTGCCCGTGTCGAGCGTCATCGGGACGCCTCGGCGCCCGCCGAGCAGCGCGAGGCGCAGGACGGCGGGGTCGGCGTCCTCGGGCGGTGCGGACGCCTGCACGGCGGCGACGGCCACCCGCACGCCGTCGGGTTGCGCGCCGCCCTCGCGCACGACGTGCAGGACCTGTGTCTCGCCCAGCCCCGACGCGGCGTCCCGGCCGTCCTCGAAGGGCCGGATGCCGAGCGCCGCGGCTCCGGCCCTGAGCTCGGCCTGCTGCCGTTCCTCGTCGAGGAGCGCCCAGACGGGCGTGCCGCCGAGTTCCAGGGCGCGCACGAGGAGGTCCGCGACGAGCAGGACGCGCAGGGCGGTGACGTCGAAGCCCTCGGTATGTGCCTCGACGCGGGTCAGGCCCCGCCGGGCGGGCGCGGCGTCGACAGGCTGGCCGGTTCGGGCGTCGATGATGCGCAGCACGGAGCGAGCGTAGGCGCCCGAGCGGCCGTCCGCAGCAGTCCGACGCGCTTCCCCCTCGGCGCGCCGCGCGCCGGGGTCCTCGGCGCCGGGCCGGTCAGCCATGGGGCCACGGCCCGCCCACGCGCGCGTGGGACCTGTGGAACCCGGGCATCGCCACCCCCTGCCGTGCGGACTGCCCGCACGGTACTGCGCACCGGCCTGCCCGGACAGGCGTTCGGGCCGGCTTCCGGTGCCCGCCCCAGGCGGGAATCGTCACGGCCCGTCGTCCGTTGTCGCTGGGGAAGGCAGTGGGACGACGACACAGAAGGAGGCCGGCGGTGTACGGAGACGACGCGACGGTCCGCAGGATCCTCGGCGAACTCGGCGACACCTGGGCCGTCGTGGGTCTGTCGTCCAACCGGCGGCGGGCGGCGTACGGCGTGGCCGACGTGCTGCGGCGCCACGGCAAGCGCGTCGTGCCGGTCCACCCGAAGGCCGAGACGGTCCACGGGGAGCAGGGCTACGCGTCGCTGGCGGACATCCCCTTCGCCGTGGACGTGGTCGACGTCTTCGTGAACAGCGACCTCGCCGGCGCGGTCGCCGACGACGCGGTCGCCAAGGGCGCCAAGGCGGTCTGGTTCCAGCTCGGCGTCATCGACGAGGAGGCGTACGACCGCACGCGCGCGGCGGGCCTGGACATGGTCATGGACCGGTGCCCGGCGATCGAGATACCCCGCCTCGGCTGACCCGGCCGGCCGCCCCTCCCCCCGCCTGGCGGCCCCCTCCATAATGCTCGGGTGACTTCGACCTCCCCCCACACCAACCCCCGTGCCCCGCACCGGTTTCCGGTCGTCATAGTGGGCGCCGGCCCGGCCGGCCTGACCGTCGGCAACATCCTGCGGGCCGCCTCCGTGGACTGCCTGGTCCTGGAGACCGAGACCCGTGCTTCCCTCGAACAGCGGCCTCGCGCCGGGGTCCTGGAGGAGTGGGCCGTACGCGGGCTGGAGCGGCGCGGGCTCGCGGACACGCTGCTGGAGCGGGCCCAGCGGCACACGGAGTGCGAGTTCCGCTTCGACGGGCGGCGCCACCGGTTCGCGTACACCGAGCTGACGGGCGCTCACCACTGGGTGTATCCGCAGCAGTCCCTGGTGACGGACCTGGTCCGGGAGTACGCGGACGTACGCGGCGGCGAGATCCGCTTCGGCGTGCGGGACGTCCAGGTGCACGACGTGGACGGCGACCAGCCCTCGGTGTCGTACGTCTGCCCGCTGACCGGGCGGCGCGAGGTGGTGCGGTGCGACTTCGTCGCCGGCTGCGACGGGGCGCGCGGGGTGACACGGGCCGCGCTGCCCGCGGGCCGCACCCGGACGTCCCGCGGCGACTACGGCATCGGATGGCTGGCCCTGCTCGCCGAGGCACCGCCGTCGGCCGACTGCGTCGTGTTCGGCATGCATCCGCGCGGGTTCGCCGGCCATATGCCCCGCAGTGCCGATGTGACCCGCTACTACCTCCAGTGCCCGCCGGGCGACGACCCGGAGAACTGGCCGGCGGACCGGGTGTGGGCGGAGCTCCAAGAGCGCCTCGGGGCGGACGGCGCTCCGCCGCTGGCCGAGGGGCGGCTGCTGGAGAAGCGCGTCCTGGAGATGCACAACTACGTGGTCGAGCCGATGGTGTCCGGGCGGCTCCTGCTGGCGGGCGACGCGGCCCATCTGACCGCGCCCATAGCCGCCAAGGGCATGAACCTCGCGCTGCACGACGCCTTCCTGCTCGGCGACGGGCTCGTCGCCCACCTCACGAAGGGCGACTCCGCCGGTCTGGACTCCTACTCCGCCACCTGCCTCGAACGGGTGTGGGACTACCAGGAGTTCTCGCACTGGCTGTCCGAGGTGTACCACGGCGTCTCCTCGGGCGACCCGTACCGCGCGGGCACCACCCTGGCCCGGCTGCGCCGTGTCTTCGACTCCCCGGTGGCGGCGCGGGCGTTCGCCCAGCAGTACCTCGGACAGCCCGTCACCTCCTGACGCGCGCCGTTACGTCTCAGTCGTGCGGCGGCCGGTCGCTGAGCCGGTGGTCCGCCACGTTCAGGGCCTCGTCGACGAGGCGGCGCAGATGGCCGTCGCGCAGGGAGTAGATCACCCGCCGCCCCTCCTTGCGGGTGTCCACCAGGCCGGCGAGCCGCAGCCGGGCCAGGTGCTGGCTGACGGCGGGCCGGGCCGCCCCGCACGCCTCGGTGAGCGTCGTGACGTCCGCCTCCCCGGCCGTGAGGGCGTGCAGCAGGGTCAGCCGGGTGCGGTCCCCGAGCAGGGCCAGGATCTCGGCGGCCAGGGCGAACTGCTCCTCGCCCGGGCTGCGCGGATGCGCACCGTGCGCAGATGACAGGTGCATGCGTGCGCTCATACGCACATAATGGCCCCGTGGGCGGCCGGCCGTCCACCTCCGCGCGTCGGAGCGCATCGGATCGGAAGGGGATCGCCGTGAGCGACGGTCACGCGCACGGGCACGACGGGCACCGCCATGAGCGGCACGGGTACCCGCCCAGGGACGAGCACCCGCCAAGGGACGAGCACCCGCACTCCCCCACCCGGGCGTCCCTCCGCCACCGCCTCGCCCACCTCCTGCGACCGCACTCCCACGAGACGGCCGACAGGCTGGACCCGGCGCTGGAGTCCTCGGCCCGCGGAATGCGGGCCCTGTGGGTCTCCCTGCTGGTCCTCGGGGTGACGGCGCTGGCCCAGGCGGTCGTGGTGGCCGTCTCCGGGTCGGTCGCGCTGCTCGGCGACACCGTGCACAACACCGCGGACGCGCTGACGGCCGTTCCGCTCGGCATCGCCTTCGTGCTGGGCCGGCGCGCGGCGACGCGCCGCTTCACCTACGGGTACGGCCGGGCCGAGGACCTCGCGGGCCTGGTCATCGTCCTCACCATCGCCGCGTCCGCCGTCTTCGCGGGCTGGACGGCCGTGGCCCGGCTGCTGGACCCGGAGCCCGTGCGGCACATCCCGGTGGTGGCGGTGGCGGCGCTCATCGGCTTCGCCGGGAACGAGTGGGTGGCCCGGTACCGCCTCCGGGTCGGACGCGCCATCGGCTCGGCGGCGCTCGTCGCCGACGGGCTGCACGCCCGCACCGACGGCTTCACCTCGCTGGCGGTGCTGGCGAGCGCGGGCGGCGCCGCCCTGGGGTGGCAGTGGGCGGACCCGGTCGTGGGGCTCGCGATCACGGCCGCGATCGTGCTGGTGCTGCGGGACGCGGCGCGCGAGGTGTTCCGGCGGGTGATGGACGCCGTGGACCCGGCCCTGGTGGACCGGGCCGAGCGGGCCCTGAGGGACGTCGCGGGCGTCCGGGAGGTCGGCGAACTGCGGCTGCGCTGGATCGGGCACCGGCTGCGCGCCGAGGTGGCCGTGGTCGTGGACGGTGAGGCGACGGTGCGTCAGGCGCACGCGATCGCGGTGGACGCCGAGCACGCGCTGCTGCACGCCGTCCCCCGGCTCACGGCGGCCCTGGTGCACGCCGATCCGGCACCGGTGACGGGTGAGCAGGACCCGCACCACGTGCTCGCGCACCACATGACGGCATGAGCCTCGGGCGCCCGGCCGGTGTCTCAGCCCGCGGCGATCCCGAGCCCCTCCAGCACGACCGCGTTCGGCAGTTCGGCGAACGCCTTGCCGGGGACCAGGAGCTTGCCGCGCCGGCGGCCGCTGCCGACCAGCACGTACGGCAGGTCGACGACGGCCGGGTCGACCAGCAGGGGCCAGAGCCCGGGCAAGCCGATCGGGGTGATGCCGCCGTATTCCATGCCGGTCTCGCCGGTGGCGGTGTCCATGGAGGCGAAGGACGCCTTGCGGGCGCCGAGATGGCGGCGCACGACGCCGTTCACATCGGCGCGGGTGGTCGACAGGACCAGGCAGGCCGCCAGTGTCGTCTCGCCGCCGCGCTTGCCGGCGACGACCACGCAGTTCGCGGACGCCTCGAGGAGGTCCTGCCCGTAGTGCTCGACGAAGGCGGCTGTGTCGGCCCACTGCGGGTCGGTGTCGACGTAGACGATCTGCTCGGCGGGGACGCTGCCGCGCCAGTTCCGTACGGCTTCGGCGACGGGGCTGATCAGCTCGTCGAGGCATTCGGGAGCGGGTGCGGCGGTGTCGAAGTGCCCGATGGGTGCGTCCATGGCCGCACGCTAACAGGCGCTCGGCGGCCGCCGGAGGGACGTCTCAGCGTGCGGGCGGCACGGAGACCGCCAGCATCCACTCGGCCGGGACCTCGCCCTGGTTGCCGTACACGTGGGGGGCGTCGGCCTCGAAGGTGGCGCTCGCCCCGACCGGAACCCGGTGGTCCACGCCGTCGACGGTGAGGGTCAGCTCGCCGGCGGTGACGTGCACGATCTCGACGGTGCCGACCGGGTGCGGGTCCGAGCTGCTGCTCTCGCCCGGCATCATCCGCCAGTGCCACATCTCCAGCGGGCCGGGGGCCTCGGTCCCGGCGAGAAGGCGGCTGTGGCTGCCCGCGTCGGTGTGCCACAGCCGTACGACCTGGTCGGCCGGGACGACCCGCACCTTCGGCCCCTGCTCGTAGTCGAGGAGCGTGGTGATGCTGACACCGAGCGCGTCGCCGATCTTGACGACCGTGCCGAGGCTGGGGTTGGTGCGGGCCTGCTCGATCTGGATGAGCATGCCGCGGCTGACACCGGCCCGGGTCGCGAGCACGTCCAGCGTGAAGCCGCGTACCGTCCGCCAATGCTTGACGTTGCGCGCCAGGGACTGGGTCAGCAGGTCGAGGTCCGACACGTTCCGTCCTTGCGGAGTCCAATATTCTGGATGACAGGGTTCACCAGACCGCACTACCGTGGGGTGCACCCGATCGTCCACCGCACTGTACTGCGAGGCTCTTGTGACAGCACTCTTCGCCCTGGCCACCAGTCTGCTCTGGGGTCTGGCGGACTTCGGCGGAGGCGTACTGACCCGTCGCACCCCCGCGCTGACGGTGGTCGTCGTCTCGCAGGCGATCGCGGCGGCCGTCCTCGGTGTCATCGTCCTGGCCATGGGCGCCTGGAGCGAGGCGGGCCCGCGGTTGTGGTGGGCGGTCGCGGCCGGCCTGGTGGGCCCCGTCGCCCTGCTCTGCTTCTACAAGGCGCTCGCGCTCGGCCCGATGGGCGTGGTCTCGCCGCTCGGGACCGTGGGCGTGGCCGTGCCCGTCGGCGTGGGCCTCTTCCTGGGCGAGCGGCCCGGGCCGGTGCAGACGGCGGGGATCGCGGTGGCGGTGCTCGGGGTGGTCCTGGCGGGCGGACCGCAGATGCGGGGCGCTCCGGTGCAGCGGCGGTCGATCCTGCTCACGCTGGTCGCGGCCTTCGGCTTCGGCACGGTCTTCGTACTGGTGGCGGAGGCGTCGACCACCGTGACCGGCCTGTTCCTCGCGCTCTTCGTGCAGCGCGTCGTCAACGTGGGGGCGGGCGGCCTCGCGCTCTACGTGTCGGTGCGGCGCGGGGCGCCGGCCCTCCCGGTCGACGGCTTTCCCTGGCGCTCGCTGCCCGCGCTCGCGTTCGTCGGCCTCGCCGACGTCGCCGCGAACGGCACCTATGTGGTCGCCGCACACCGTGGCCCGGTGACCGTGGCCGCCGTGCTCGCCTCGCTCTATCCCGTGGTGACCGCCCTGGCGGCGCGGGGCGTGCTGCGGGAGCGGCTGGCCGGCATGCAGGCGGCGGGTGCCGGGCTCGCCCTGGTGGGCACGGTGCTGCTCGCCGCGGGCTGACCCGCTCGGGCACCGCCGGTCAGGACTCGGTGGCGGGCTCCGCCAGTTCGGCGGTCGCCCGCTCGTCCAGCTCCGCCAGCCGCGCCACGGTCTCCTCGTCGAGGCCCGCCAGCGCCTGGAGCTGTCCGGGGGTGACGCCGTCCGGTATCGGTACCGGCGCCGGGGTCCGCAGCGGCGGCTGCCACCCGTCCTCGGGCGTCCAGCGCCGTACGACACGGGCGGGCGCCCCCGCCACCACGGCGTGGTCCGGCACCGTGCCGCGGACCACCGCGCCGGCGGCGACCACCACGTTCCGCCCGATCGTCGCGCCCGGCAGGATCACCGCGCCGGTGCCGATCCAGCACCCGGGGCCGATCTCGACGGGCTCCATCCGCGGCCACTGCCTGCCGATGGGCTCGTGCGGGTCGTCGTAGGAGTGGTTGGTGGAGGTGACGTAGACGTACGGGCCGAAGTAGCAGTCGCTGCCGATGGTCACCGTCGTGTCGGCGATGACATGGCTGCCGCGGCCGAGGACGACGCCGTCGCCGATGCGCAGGATCGGATCCGGGCCGAGGTCGAGGTCGGGCATCAGACCGGCCGTCAGGGTGACCTGCTCGCCGACGATGCAGTGCGAGCCGAGGTGGATCCACGGCTCCCCGAAGACCGTGCCGAGCGGAAAGGCCAGCCGGGTGGCCTCGCCGAGGGATCCGAAGCGGAAGCGGCCGGGGTGCTCCGCGGTCACCGAACCCGTGCGCTGCGCCCAGGCCCAGCCCGCGTGGACGGCGCGCTGCGCCAGTCGGCGTCGCCAGGATGAGAACGTGTTCTTGCGCTTGGGCACGGCCTCACGGTACTGAGCGTTCGTGGTCGTGATGAGGCCGAGGTGCTGTGATCTTCGCCCTACCGGGTGGCGTACGGTGCGCACTGTCGACGACGTTCGGGGTGAGGAGAGGGCGATGACGGACAAGGCGCTGGTCATGGGGATCGCGGGACGGGAGCCCAGGATCGACGGGTCCGCGTTCGTGGCGCCGACGGCGTCCGTGATCGGGGACGTCACCCTGGAGGCGGGCGCCAGCGTCTGGTACGGCGCGGTGGTGCGCGGCGACGTCGAGGCGATCTCCGTCGGGGAGCAGGCCAACATCCAGGACAACTGCACGCTGCACGCCGACCCCGGTTTCCCGGTGCGCGTGGGTGCGCGGGTGTCCGTCGGGCACAACGCGGTGGTGCACGGGGCGACCGTCGAGGACGACTGTCTCGTCGGCATGGGCGCGACCGTGCTGAACGGCGCGGTGATCGGGGCGGGCTCGCTGGTCGCCGCGCAGGCGCTGGTGCCGCAGGGGATGGTCGTGCCGCCGAGGTCGCTGGTGGCGGGCGTGCCGGCGAAGGTGAAGCGGCCGCTCACCGAGGAGGAGCGGCAGGGGGTCACGCTGAACGGCACGATGTACGCCGAGCTGGCCAAGGCGCACCGGGAGGAGCACGAGGGGCGCGGCTGAGACCGTCGCGCCCGCCGCGCCGGGCCCGGGGTGCTCAGTCGCCCGCGGGAACCGGCGCGGGTTCCGCTTCCTGGTGGGCGGTCTGCGCCTTGGCGGCCTTGCGCCTGACGATCAGCAGGGAGGCGAGACCGATGAGGACCGCCGCGACCAGGCCCAGCCAGGAGAAGCGCTTCAGCCAGGACTCGGCGACCACGCCGACGTAGTAGATGACGGCGGTGGTGCCGCCCGCCCAGACGATGCCGCCGAGCACGTTCGCGGTCAGGAACTTCCAGTACGGCATGTGCAGGACACCCGCGAGGGGTCCGGCGAAGATGCGCAGGAGGGCGACGAACCGGCCGAAGAAGACCGCCCACATCCCCCACTTCTGGAAGGACCGCTCGGCGGTCGCGATGTGCCCCTCGCTGAAGTGCTTGGGGAACTTCGCGCCCAGCCAGGCCAGCAGGGGCCTGCCTCCCTTGCGGCCGATGGCGTAGCCGATGGAGTCACCGATGACGGCGCCGGCGCTCGCGCAGGCGCCGAGCACGAAGGGGTCGATCTCGCCGTGCTGCGAGGCGAGCAGGGCGGACGACACCAGGATGATCTCGCCGGGCAGCGGGATGCCCAGGCTCTCCAGTCCGATGACCAGCCCGACCAGAAGGTAGATCGCCAGCGGAGGCACCGTTTCGAGCCATTCCTGGACGTGCAACGCCGCTTCCTCTCGTGTGCCTGACCCTGCGTTCCCGGGCGCCCGCTCAGCGGTGGGCGCGCATCGGGGAAGCCTACTCGCTCTCTTGGACGTCCCGGGCGTCGCCCGGGTTGCGTCCGGACCGGCCGTGGCACGCGGCCGCGAGCCGGAACGCGGGTGTGCGGCGCTCAGCCGTTCGGCCGCAGGGTCCAGATCGCCCGCATCTCGGCGGTGACGGCGCCGTCCGCGCGCCGGATCTCGATGGCCACCGGGAACTCGGGCCGCTCCCCGGCGTCCAGCTGCGCGACGACGTCGGCGGCCGGGCGGCCCAGGGTCGCGGTGGCCGTCACCGCTCCCATGGCGAGCCGGCGGTAGGAGATCTCGGCGCTCACGGCGAGCGGCACGGCGCGGGCCAGCTGGTCCCCGAACGCGGACAGCACGATGGCCCCGCCGGCGGACTCGCCGAGCGTGAACATGGCGCCGGCGTGCGGCCCGCCCACGTGGTTGTGGAACGCGCTCTGGTCCGGCAGGACCACCACGGCCCGCTCGGGGGTGATCTCCACGAACTCGAGGTGCAGGGTCCGGGCCATGGGCACGGTGACGAGGAGCATCTCGCCGACGGACAGCTGGTCTGCGCTCATGACGGTCACGTTACTCGCGAGTAGGGGACGGGCGACAGACTGCCGTGACGGACCCCTCACCGGGGGCCGCGCGCACCGTCCGGAGCGCACCCGCCCGTCCGTGACCTGCGCACCGGCTTGGCAAACCGGGGGCCGGACGGCGATAGTCGGCCGGTGACCCGCGCCACCCCTCCTTCCCGCCGCTCCCGCCGCCCCGCCTGGGCGGGCCGCAACTACAGCCTGCTGACCGCCTCGGCGTTCGTCACCAACCTCGGCAGCAACGGCGCCCTGATCGCCGCCGCCTTCGCCGTCCTGGAGGCGGGCGGTGACGGCGGCGACGTGGGTCTCGTCGCCGCCTCCCGGACTCTGCCCCTGGTGCTCTTCCTGCTGATCGGCGGCGCCGTCGCGGACCGGCTGCCCCGGCACCGGGTGATGGTCGCGGCCAACGCCCTCAATTGCGTCTCGCAGGCGGTCTTCGCCGCGCTGGTCCTCACCGGCGAGGCCCGGCTGTGGCAGATGATGCTGCTCACCGCGCTCGGCGGCACCGGCCAGGCGTTCTTCAGCCCGGCCGCCGAGGGCATGCTGCTGTCGTCGGTGCGGGGGGAGCAGGCGGGCAAGGCGTTCGCGGTGTTCCGGATGGCGATGCAGGGAGCGGCCGTCGGAGGCGCGGCGCTCGGCGGTGCCATGGTGGCGGCGATGGGGCCGGGCTGGGTGCTCGCGGCGGACGCCGCGGCCTTCGCGGTCGCCGGTGCGATGCGGGCCCTGCTGGACGTCAGCCGGGTGTCGCGGCGGGCGCCCGGCGGCGGCATGCTCGCCGACCTGCGCGAGGGCTGGCGGGAGTTCGTGGGACGGCCGTGGCTGTGGGCCGTGGTCGTCCAGTTCTCCGTCGCCAACGCGGTGGTCGCGGCGGCCGACGCGGTCTACGGTCCGCTCGTCGCCCGGGACCACTTGGGCGGGGCCGGACCGTGGGGCGTGGCCCTGGGGTTCTTCGGCGCGGGCACGGTGGCCGGCGCGCTGCTCATGACGCGCTGGCAGCCCCGCCGCCTCCTCCTCGCCGGCACCCTGTGCGTCTTCCCGCTGGCCCTGCCGTCCGCCGCGCTCGCCGTGCCGGTCCCGGTGGGCGCGCTGTGCGCGGTGATGTTCCTGACCGGAGTGATGCTGGAGGTGTTCGGCGTCTCCTGGATGACCGCGCTGCACCAGGAGATACCGGAGGACAAGCTGTCCCGGGTCTCCGCCTACGACTGGTTCGGCTCGGTCGCCATGGTCCCGCTGGCGACGGCCCTCGCCGGCCCGGCGGAGACCGCGTTCGGACGCGCGCCGGCGCTGTGGGGCTGCTCCGCGGTGATCGTGGTGGTCACCGCCGGGGTTCTGTGCGTGCCGGACGTCCGCAACCTGCGCCGCCGTGGCAAGCCGGTGACGTCGGGCGGCAGCGGCGCTCCGGCGGGCACGCGGACCCCGGCCGAAGGGATCGGCTGACGGCCCCGGCCCCTCAGCCGATGCCGAACGCCCCCTCGGGCGGCTCGGGTGACGGGACGGCGTCCTCGTCCCGCACGGGACGTGCCGCTCCCATGAAAGCCCGCACCCCGGCCCCGTGCTCCACGCGGGCCGGGAACGCGTCGCCCGCGGTCAGCCGGGCGAGGGCGGACGTGTCCACGGGCCGATGCGCGGCGACCAGGACCGCGTTGCCGAAGCGCCGACCGCGCAGCACGGCCGGTTCGGCGATCAGCGCGAGCTCCTCGAAGACGCCGGCCAGGTTGGCCAGTTGGGAGCGCAGGAAGGCGAACGGCGCGGCGTCGGCGAGGTTCGCGAGGTAGACCCCGTCGCCGCGGAGCACCCGGGCGGCGGCGCGGGCGTACTCGACGGACGTGACGTGCGCGGGCACCCGGGAGCCCCCGAACACGTCGGCGACGAGCACGTCGGCCGACCGCGCCGGGGCGGCGTCGAGCCACGCCCGCGCGTCGGCGGCGTGCGCGGTGATGTCGGCTCCGGCGGGCGTCGGCAGATGCTCCAGGACCAGGTCGAGCAGCGCACCGTCGAGCTCCACGACATGCTGACGGGACCCGGGCCGGGTGGCGGCGACATACCGGGGCAGGGTGAGCGCCCCGCCCCCGAGGTGCACCACGTCCAGGGCGCGCCCCGGCTCCGCCACGACGTCCAGCGCGTGCCCGACCCGGCGCACGTACTCGAACTCCAGGTGTGTGGGCTCGTCGAGGTCGACGTACGACTGCGGGGCCCCGTCGACGGTGAGCAGCCAGGCCCGTTCCCGGTCGACGTCGGGCATGAGCTTGGCGAAGCCGTGCTCGGTGGCACCGGCGACGGGTCTGGAGTCGTTCACTCCCCCATTGTGGGGCGCCCCGGTCCCGCCACCGGCACGGGGGCCGCACGCCCGGTCGTCCCGGTCGCACGGCCCCCGGCCCGTCATACGACGGCGGTCACCGTCCCGGCCCCGACGGTCCGGCCACCCTCACGGATGGCGAACCCGAGGCCGGGCTCCAACGGCACCTCGCGGCCCAGCTCGACGGTCATGCTGACGGTCTCGCCGGGCCGCGCGACGGCCGCCTCTCCGAGGTCGACGTCCCCCACCACGTCCGCGGTGCGGATGTAGAACTGCGGCCGGTACCCGGTGGACAGCGGCGTCGAGCGGCCGCCTTCGCGGGCCGACAGGACGTACACCTGCGCCGTGAAACGGCTGCGGGGCTCCACGCTGCCCGGCGCGGCCACCACGTGCCCGCGCCGGACGGCGTCCCGGGGGACGCCGCGCAGCAGCAGCGCCACGTTGTCACCGGCCTGGGCCTCGTCCATCGGCTTGCCGAAGGTCTCCAGGCCGGTCACCACGCTCTCCACGCCGGCCCCGAGCACCTCGACCCGGTCGCCGACGCGGACGGTCCCCCGCTCCACGGCGCCGGTCACCACGGTCCCCCGGCCGGTGATGGTCAGGACGTTCTCGACGGGCAGCAGGAACGGCGCGTCGACGTACCGCTCCGGCATGGGGACGTACGTGTCGACCGCGTCGAGCAGCGCCTCGACGGCCGCCGTCCACTGGGGGTCGCCCTCCAGCGCCTTCAGCCCCGAGACCCGTACGACGGGCGCGGCGTCGCCGCCGTAGCCGTGCTCGCTGAGCAGGTCCCGGACCTCCAGCTCGACGAGGTCGAGCAGCTCGGGGTCGCCGGCGTCGGCCTTGTTGAGGGCGACGACGATGTGGTCGACCCCCACCTGCCGCGCGAGCAGCACGTGTTCGGCGGTCTGCGGCATGATGCCGTCGAGCGCGGAGACCACGAGGATCGCCCCGTCGAGCTGCGCCGCGCCGGTGACCATGTTCTTGACGTAGTCGGCGTGGCCCGGCATGTCGACGTGCGCGTAGTGACGGGTGTCGGTCTCGTACTCGACGTGCGCGATGTTGATGGTGATGCCGCGGGCCGCCTCCTCCGGCGCCCGGTCGATGCGGTCGAACGGCACGAAGGTGCCGGAGCCGCGGGCGGCCAGGACCTTGGTGATGGCGGCGGTCAGCGTGGTCTTGCCGTGGTCGACGTGGCCCATCGTGCCGATGTTCAGATGCGGCTTGGTACGCACGTACGCCGTCTTGGACATGGGTGTGCTCCGAAGTCTGACGTCGCTGGACGTCTCGGTGAGGAGAGAGGGGACCCCGAGGAGGTGCCGACCCTCCCCCTGCGGGGTCCGCCGGACGTTCCGGGGAGGGTCAGCTTCGGGCGCCGTCGACGGCGGCCAGGAGGACGAGAACGGCAGCCTTCGGCGTATCCGCGGCGGCGGATGCGGCGAGAACGAAGGCGTACCGGAACATGACGCCGATCATCGCCGAGGCCGCCCCCGGCGTCGAATGGTTTTCCCCGCGCGGCCCGGTGGTCAGGCGCCGATGTTCTTCAGCGCCTCACGCACGGACAGCGGGGCGAACCGCCCGCCCTCGCGCGCCAGGAAGTCCCGTACGGCCCCGGGGTCGGTCTTGGCGTACTCGCGCAGGCACCAGCCGATGGCCTTGCGGATGAAGAAGTCGGGATGGCCGGACTGGCGCAGGCAGTAGGCGAACAGGCGCCGGGTGTCGGTACGTTCCTTGAAGCGGAGCTGGTGCAGGAGGGCGGTGCGGACGACCCAGAGGTCGTCGTCCTCGATCCAGGCGTCCATGTCCGCGGCCGGCGCGGCGTCGGCCGTGACGAGGCCGCCGACGACGTGCGCGGCGAGCGCGTCGACGGTGTCCCACCAGGGCACCGTCGACACCAACTGCCGCGTCACCGGGAGGAACCCGGAGGACAGACACGTCACATGCCGGCGCAGATAGTCGATGGCGAAGTACTGGTACTCCCGCTCGGGCAGCCGCCAGCAGCGCAGCGCGACCGCGGTGCAGTCGTCTTCGCCGGGGGGCGGGGTGCCCCGGACGACGGAGCGCGACAGGGCGCGGCGCTCGGGAGAGGGGATGCCGAGGAACGGGGCCACGTCCTTCATGTACGCCCGCATGGCGACGGCCCGTTCTGGGTCCGCGGCGGCCGCGTAGGTGCTGGTCAGCCGCTCCATCACCGTGTCGGCGAGCACGCTGCGCGGCACGTCCGTCGCTTCCGCGCCTGTCACGCTCATGGCACGACCATACGGCGATCACATGCGCTCTTCGGTTACTGTCGCCGAATGCTCGACGATGCCACCACCCGCTCTGGGGGCACCGCGACGGCCTCTCCCCGGGCCGTCACCACGGAGCTCGCCGTCCCCGTCCCCTCGCTCACGCCCGCGCCCGCCGGCCTGGCCGCGCGCTGCGGCAGAGCCCTGCTCTCGCCGTGGTCACGGCTGTCGGCGCTGGTGCTCCTGCTGGCCGCCGCCGCGTCCTGCGTGCTGCTCTTCGAGCCGCAGAGACTCCTGTCGGACGGCTGGCCGGCGCACCTGGAGGGCGCGGCGGCGGTCGTCCTGTTCGCGGTGGCGTACGGCCTGGTCACGGTGGCGTTCGTGCCGCGCCCCCTGCTGAACCTGGCGGCGGGCGCGCTGTTCGGCTCCCAACTGGGTCTGGGCGCGGCGCTCGCGGGCACGGTGCTGGGGGCGGGCATCGCCTTCGGGCTCGGCCGGCTGCTGGGCCAGGACGCGCTGCGGCCGCTGCTGCGCGGCCGGGTGCTGAAGGCGGCGGACGGCCAGTTCAGCCGGCACGGCTTCCGCTCGATGCTGGCGGTGCGGCTCTTCCCGGGGGTGCCGTTCTGGGCCGCGAACTACGCCGCCTCCGTCTCCCGCATGGGGTACGTCCCGTTCCTGCTGGCGACGGCGCTCGGCTCGATCCCGAACACCGCCGCGTACGTCGTGGCCGGAGCCCGTGCCGCCGCGCCGACGTCGCCCGCCTTCCTGATCGCGCTGGCCTGCATCGCCGTGCCGGCGCTGGCGGGTGTGGTGGTGGCCTGGCGCAAGCGCCACCATCTGCGCGGCCGCTGAGCCCCGCCGTCGGTCACACGGCTTCGAGGACCATCGCGTTGGCGAGTCCGCCGGCCTCGCACATCGTCTGCAGGGCGTAGCGGGCGCCGCGCTCGCGCATGGCGTGCACCAGGGTCGTGGTGAGCCGGGTGCCGCTGGCCCCGAGCGGGTGGCCGAGCGCGATGGCGCCGCCGTGCACGTTGACCCTGGAGAGGTCCGCGCCGGTCTCCTGCCGCCAGGCGAGCACCACGGCGGCGAACGCCTCGTTCACCTCGAACAGGTCGATGTCGTCGATCGACAGGTTCGCCCGGCGCAGCACCTTCTCGGTCGCCGGAATGACGCCGGTCAGCATGAGGACGGGGTCGGAGCCGGTGACGGCGAAGCTGTGCAGCCGGGCCAGGGGGCGCAGGCCGAGGCGGGCCGCCGTCTCGGAGGACGTGATGAGGACGGCGGAGGCGCCGTCGTTGATGGGGCTGGCGTTGCCCGCGGTGACGTTCCACTCGATCTGCGGGAAACGCTCGGCGAACACCGGGTCGTGGTAGGCGGGCTTGAGTCCGGCGAGGATCTCGGGCGTGCTGCCGGGACGGACGCACTCGTCGCGCGAGACGCCGCCCAGCGGCGCGACCTCGGCGTCGAACAGGCCCTTCTCCCAGGCCGCGGCGGCCCGCTGGTGGGAGGAGACGGCGAACGCGTCCATCTCCTCGCGGGTGAGGGACCACTTGGCGGCGATCAGTTCGGCACTGACGCCCTGCGGGACGAGCCCGTCGGGGTAGCGGGCTGCGATGCCGGGGCCGAAGGGGTCCTTGCCGGGCGGCACGTTCGACCACATCGGCACACGGCTCATCGACTCGACCCCGCAGGCCACGACCAGGTCGTAGGCGCCGGACAGGACGCCCTGGGCGGCGAAGTGCACGGCCTGCTGGGAGGAGCCGCACTGGCGGTCGACGGTGGTCGCCGGGACCGTCTCGGGGAACCCGGCGGAGAGGGCGGCGTAGCGCGTGGTGTTCATGGCCTGCTCGCCGACCTGGTCGACGGTGCCGCCGATGACGTCGTCGATCAGCGCCGGGTCGACGCCGGAGCGCTCGACGAGGCTCCGCAGGGTGTGGGCGAGGAGTTCGACGGGGTGGACGTGCGCGAGGGAGCCGTTCGGCTTGCCCTTGCCGATGGGGGTGCGTACGGCTTCGACGATGACTGCGTCTCGCATGGTGCGGGCCTCCTTGGCGCGCGGGCCGGTGGCTCGACGGGTGCCGAGCGCCGCCCGATTACCGGTGAGTAGGAAATCTGAACTCACCATAGCTCCGCAGGTTGGAAAATCAAACCCTCTCTTGGGGCGCTGTGCACGCCTTCGGGCGCTGTGCACTTCTTTGGGCACTCCGCACCTCTTCGGGTCCTGCGCACGCACCTGAGCAGCGAAGTCGGAAAACCGGACGCTCGACTCCCTAGACTGGACGGCATGGCCGCCACCAAGGACCCCCGCCCCTGCTCGATCGCCGACACGCTGGCCCTCGTCGGTGAGAAGTACTCCCTGCTCGTCCTGCGCGAGGTGTGCCTCGGCAACGGCCGCTTCGACCAGCTCGTCCGCAACATCGGCGCCCCGCGCGACGTCCTCTCCACGCGGCTGCGCCGCCTCGTCGACGCCGGGATCCTCACCAAGCGCGCCTACAGCGAGCGGCCGCAGCGGTTCCAGTACCGGCCCACACAGGCCGGCCTCGAGCTGGAGCCGGTCCTGCTGACGCTCATGGCCTGGGGCGACCGCCATCTGCGCCAGGACGACGACCGGCCCATGGTGATCGAACACAGCTGCGGCAACGAACTGCTCCCGGTCGTCACCTGCCAGGCCTGCGGCGAGACGGTCCGGCACGAGGACGTCACCGCGCACCCCCAGGCCCCGGGGTGGTCGGTGTCGGGGCCGACGGCCGCCTGACCGCCCCTCGCGCGCCGAACCCCTGTGGCAGGGGGTTCACCCAGGGGCGCTACGCTGCCCCTCGACAGCCGCGATCACCGCGCCGCCGACGCGGGTCCCGCGTATCCCCTGCCACCATCAGCACTTGGACGCCGTAACTTCATGTCTTGGTTTGAATCCCTCATCCTCGGACTCGTCCAGGGGCTGACCGAATTCCTCCCCGTGTCCTCCAGCGCGCACCTGCGGCTGACCGCGGCGTTCTCGGGCTGGGAGGACCCTGGCGCGGCCTTCACCGCGATCACCCAGATCGGCACCGAGGCGGCCGTCCTGATCTACTTCCGCAAGGACATCGGGCGGATCATCCTGGCGTGGCTGAAGTCGCTGACGAACAAGGAGATGCGGCGCGACCACGACGCCCAGATGGGCTGGCTGGTCATCGTCGGCTCCCTCCCGATCGGTGTGCTGGGCCTGACACTCAAGGACCAGATCGAGGGCCCGTTCCGCGATCTGCGGGTCACGGCGACCATGCTGATCGTGGTCGGCATCGTCATCGGCGTCGCCGACCGGCTGGCGGCACGCGACGAGTCCGGCGGCCGGCACCGCGCCGCCAAGCAGCGCAAGTCGCTGGAGGACCTGAACGTCAAGGACGGCCTCATCTACGGCCTGTGCCAGGCCATGGCGCTCATCCCCGGCGTGTCCCGCTCCGGCGCCACCATCAGCGGCGGTCTGTTCATGGGCTACCAGCGGGAGTCCGCGGCCCGTTACTCGTTCCTGCTGGCGATCCCCGCCGTCCTCGCCTCGGGCCTCTTCGAGCTCAAGGACGCGCTGGCGAGCGACCATGTCTCCTGGGGCCCGACGATCTTCGCCACGGTGATCGCCTTCGTCTCCGGGTACGCGGTCATCGCATGGTTCATGAAGTACATCTCGACGAAGAGCTTCATGCCGTTCGTCTACTACCGGGTGGCTCTCGGCCTGGTCATCATCGTCCTGGTCGTGGCCGGCGTCCTCAGCCCGCACGCGGCGGAGTCGTCGGGCTGAGCCGTCCGACTCACCGGCGACCAAGCGTTTTTGGCCGTATTCGTGACCAAAGACATACGTGGCCTGTAGCCGTCCGGTAGCGCACGGTCAGTGCCAACCCCTAGGCTTGACACCATGTCCCCCAGTTCCTTAGACCCTGGTTCCGTGCGCTCCGCCGCCGAGGTGAACGAGGCGATCCGTGCCCTGTGGACGCGCGCGGGCGGCTCGCTCACAGCCCAGGAGCGCGCGGAGTACGAGCTGCTGGTGGTCGAGTGGGCGGCCGCCCTCCGCGCCGAGGTCGTCGAGGCCGCCTGAAGAGGCCAGTGCCCTGCCCCCACGGATGCGGCACCCCACCCGCGCGAGGCCTACGGATGCACCACGGGGCCGCCCGCGGGTCGGCGTGTCCACAGGGCCAGGTCACTGCTCGTCGCCACGGCGACGGTCTGCCCGGAGGGTGAGAAGCCGGCCGTCCTCAGCTCGGAGAAGTCGGCGTGGTAGATGTGCCACCACCGCTCCCCATGCGGCCCGACGGAGGGAGACCCGCCCTCACGGGACAGCAGGACACGCTCGTTCGGCCGGGCCGGGACGGCGACCTGCAAGGTCCAGCCGTCCTCGGTGGTGGTGCGCGACCCGCCGCCGAACAGCCCCGCGATACGCACGCGTCTCCCGGCGATCGGGCCCAGCCCGGGGCAGGAGAGGTCGGACACCTCGTCCGGCAGGGCATCCTCGGGGTCCGGGTCGTGGTCCCTGGCGATCCTCTCGCCGGTCACGGCGTCGAACAGGCCGTGCCCGGTGTGCGAGACGGCCATCACCAGATCGCGGCCGTCGTCAGGGTGTGACGCGAAGCCGATCCCGACCAGCCCGCCGACGGGCGTCCCGTACGCGTGGCCGAAGACGGGTCGCCAGGGCTCGGGCGCGGGCACCACGGGCGCCGCGAGGAGCCGCTCCCGCATCGCCCGCTGATCCGCCGGGAGTCCGAGCCCGTGTTCCGGTTCGTCGGCCGCAGCCGTCTTCTTCGTCCACTTCCTCACGCCCTCATGATCCACCCCCGGGCCAACCCGCTCGACGGGGTTGCCGGTTCAATGCCCGGCCCCCCGCTCCCGTGCCTCCAGCAATGCGTCGCCGTGGTCCAGGGCCCAGCGGCCCAGAGCCGCCATCGGGCCCTCGACCAGGCTGCGGCCCAGGGGAGTCAGGGCGTACTCGACACGGGGCGGCACCTCCGCGTGCGCGTGGCGTTCGATCAGGCCGGTGGCGAGCAGGCGGTGCAGGGCGTCGGTGAGCGCCTTGTCGCTGATGCCGCCGATCGCCGTGCGCAGCGCGTGGCGCCGGCGCCTCCCCTCGCTCAGGGCGGCCAGGACCACCGGGTCCCAGGTGTGGGTGAAGAGGTCCGTGGCCGCGCGGACCCGGCAGTCGGCGACGAACTCCTGGCAGTGGGCGTCGTGTTCGGTCATGGCGAGCACATCATCCCGCTCTCCTCGCGCACCGATCGGTGCGCATGGGCTCGCCTAGCGTCCTTCAGCGGCGAAGCACGGCTGACCGACGGGAGAGGCGGAGACGATGCGCATCGGGATTCTGGGCACGGGGACTCTCGCGACGGCCCTGGCCACGGCCTGGGCGCGGGCGGGGCACGAAGTGGCGGTCGCCGGGCGGTCGCGGGCGAAGGCCGAGCGGGTCGCCCGACAGACAGGCGACGCGGTGGAGGCCGTCGCGCCGCGTGAGGCGGTCGACGGGCGGGACGCGGTGCTGCTCGCCGTGACGTGGGGCGGAATCGAGAACATGCTGCGCCTCGCGGGTGCCCCGGAGGGCGCGCTCGACGGGACGCCGCTCATCGACCCGACGAACGCCGTGGCGCACGGCGTCGGCGCGCTCCTCGTCGGCCCCGGCGAGTCCGCGGCGAGGCGTATCGCCCGTCTCGCCCCGGGCGCCCGGGTCGTGAAGGCGTTCCACCTCTTCCCCGCCGACCGGTGGGCCGCGTCACCCGGCAGCGCCAAGACCCCGGTGACGGTGGCGATGTGCGGCGACGACCCGGCAGCCCTGAAGGCCGTCGGCGACCTGGTCCGGGACGTGGGCGGGATCCCGGCGACTCTGGGGACGTTGGACCGTGTCCGCCAGTTGGAGGAGGTGGCGGGGTTCGTCATCGGCCTGGCCTTCGCCGGTGTCGACCCCAACTCGGCGGTGCCCGTGATCCCCTCGGCCGCCGTGCCCACCGGCACCGGGGAGTAGCCCGGCCTTCGGATATCCCCGCACGCCCTCTTGGCGCACCGCGTCCCATGCCCAACACTGAGCCGATGACGCAGCGTGTGGAGCTCGCCACCCTCAGGGACCGGCTGGCCGTCGACGAGTTGGTCACCGAGTACGCGGTGGCCGTGGACGACGGCGACTGGGAGGCGTACTGCGGACTGTTCGCCCCGGGTGGCCGCGCCGACTACCGCTCGGCCGGGGGTGTGGAGGGAGGCGCCGGGACGGTCGCCGCGTGGCTGGCCGAGAGCATGCGGGCCTTCTCGGTACGGCAGCACCTGATCGTCAACCGCCGGGTGCGCTTCGGCGTCCTCGATCAGGACGTCGGGGACACCGCGGAGGTACGGGCGGACTACGTCAATCCGATGCGGCTCGCCACGGCCGGGGGCGAGGACGCCGGGGGCGAGGGCGCGGGGGGCCCGGACTTCGTCAGCGGCGGCCGGTACGCCTTCCGGCTGGTCCGCGTCGACGACGGCTGGCGTCTGCTCGAGGTCGTCATCGAGGAGAAGTGGCGCCGCCGGCCGGGGCGGCCCGCGCCGGCGGGTACCGGCTGACCGGCGGCGGCCGGCTGTCCGGCCGCGGTCCTGTGCGCACACTGTAAGGACCACGGGGTAGGAGGCGCTGCATGAAGACGACCAGTCGCCGGCTCGCCTCACCGTGGCGGCGCTCGGCCATCGCCGCACTGCTCGGCGCCCTGCCCGTGCTCGCCTTTCCGCAGCTCTCGCTCTGGTGGTTCGCGTACGTCGCGCTGATCCCGTGGATCGTGTTGCTGCGCGGTGCGCCGACCAGCCGGCGCGCGGCACACGACGGCTGGTGGGGCGGGTTCGGCTTCATGCTGGCGATGCACCACTGGCTGCTGCCGAACCTGCACGTCTTCACGTTCGTCATCGCCGCCCTGCTGGGCGCGCTGTGGGCGCCGTGGGGCTGGCTGGTGCACCGTCTACTCGGCGCGGGCCAGGCGCCGCCGCGGGCCGCGGCGGCGCTCGTCCTGCTGCCGTCGAGCTGGCTGCTGATCGAGCTGGTGCGCTCCTGGCAGGGGCTCGGCGGGCCGTGGGGCGTGCTGGGCGCCAGTCAGTGGGAGGTGCGCCCGGCGCTGCGGCTCGCCTCGGTGGGCGGGGTGTGGCTGATCAGCTTCCTGGTGGTGGCGGTCAACGTGGCGTTCGCCGTGCTGCTGACGGAGCGTGCGGCACGCGTCCCGGCGCTGGCCGGGCTGACCGCGGCGGCCGTGGGCACGTCGGCGGCCTGGATGTGGGCGCCGCGCCCCGACGTCGACGACCGGGTGCGGATCGCGGTCGTGCAGCCGGGCGTCGTGAAGGGCCCGGACGTGCGGTTCGACCGTGAGGAGCGGCTCACGCGCGAACTGGCGACCCAGGACATCGATCTGGTCGTGTGGGGCGAGAGCAGCGTCGGTTTCGATCTGGCCGACCGGCGGGATCTGTCGCGCCGGCTCGCCGCCCTGTCCCGTGAGACCGGGGCGGACGTCCTGGTGAACGTGGACGCGCGGCGCTCCGACCGGCCCGGCATCTACAAGAGCTCGGTCCTGGTCGGCCCCGACGGCCCGACAGGTGACCGCTACGACAAGATGCGGCTGGTGCCGTTCGGCGAGTACATCCCGCTGCGCTCCCTGATGGGCTGGGCGACCTCGGTCGGCAAGGCTGCCGCCGAGGACCGCAGGCAGGGCACCGAGCAGGTGGTGATGGACGTCGGACACGGCCTGCGCGTCGGCCCGATGGTCTGCTTCGAGTCCGCCTTCGCCGACATGAGCCGCCACCTCGCGGACGACGGCGCCGACGTGCTGATCGCCCAGTCGGCGACGTCGACGTTCCAGCAGAGCTGGGCGCCCGAGCAGCACGCCTCGCTGGCCGCGCTGCGGGCCGCCGAGACGGGCCGGCCCGTGGTGCACGCGACGCTGACCGGCGTGTCCGCCGTGTACGGCCCGGGCGGGGAGCGCGTCGGGTCCTGGCTGGGGACGAGCGAGAGCGCGAGCGCCGTCTTCGAGGTGCCGCTGGCCGACGGTGTCACGCCGTACGTCCGGTTCGGCGACTGGCCGCTGCACGCGGCGGTGCTGCTCGTGGCCCTGTGGTGTCTGGGCGAGGCGACGCGCGGTCTGCGGCCCCGGTTCAGGCAGCCTGCTCCTGAACCGCCAGTACTACCCGCTCACACAGCTCGTGGGTGGCCAGCGCGTCCCTGGCGCTGAGCACCTTGCCGGCCCGCACGGCGTCGAGGAAGGCCAGCGCCACCTGCTCGACGCCGCGCTGGCGGGCGACCGGCACCCAGTCGCCGCGCCGCCGCACCGTCGGCTGGCCCTTGTGGTCGACGACCTCGGCGAGGTTGAGGACCTGCCGCTTGGTGTCCTGCCCGGAGACCTCCAGGATCTCCTCGGTGGACCCGCTGAGCCGGTTCATCACGCCGAGCGCGGTGAAACCCTCCCCGGAGAGCTGCAGCACGACGTGGTGGAGCAGCCCGCCCTCGGTGCGGGCGCGCACCGTCACGTCGTCCACGGGTCCGGGCACCAGGAAGCGCAGGGTGTCCACGACGTGGATGAAGTCGTCGAGGATCATCGCGCGCGGCTCCTCGGGGAGGCCGACGCGGTTCTTCTGCATGAGGATCAGCTCGCGCGGGTGGTCGGCGCACTGGGCGTAGCCGGGGGCGTAGCGCCGGTTGAAGCCGACCGCGAGGCTCACCCCGCGCTCCTCGGCGAGCGTCACCAGCCGCTCGGAGTCGGCCAGCCGGTAGGCGAGCGGCTTGTCGACGTAGGTCGGCACCCCCGCCTCCAGCAGCCGGGTCACGATCTCCGGGTGCGCCACGGTCGACGCGTGCACGAACGCGGCGTCCAGCCCGGCGGACAGCAGCGAGTCGAGGTCGGCGTGACGCTGGGCGTCCGGGAGGTGCAGGCCGTCGGCGACGCGGGTGAGCGTGGCGGGCGTACGCGTCTGGAGGTGCAGTTCGACGCCCGGCTGAACCCCGAGCACCGGCAGGTAGGCCTTCTGCGCGATGTCACCGAGTCCGATGCAGCCGACCTTCACGGGGGTGTGCTCCTTGGGTGGTTGCCGTCCGGGGTCTTCGGGGCAGCATACGGCGCCTGCGGCGGCCGCCAGTCGGCGATGCCCTCGAAGCTCTTCAGGAGCAGCAGCGGCGCCGCCTTGGACACGGCGGCCAGCGCGGTGTTCCGTACGGCGACGGCGGCCCGGCCGGTCATCATGTCGAGCCGCGCGGCCCGGACGGCCTGGCGGGCGATGGCCGTCGTCCTCGGCACACGGGCGGCTGTGTAGGCGGCGAGGTCGTCGGCGTGGTGGGCGAGGACCACGGCGTCCTCGACGGCCTGGTTGCCGCCTTGGCCCAGGGTCGGCGGCATGGCGTGTGCGGCGTCGCCGACGAGGGCGACCCGGCCGCGGTGGTAGGCGGGCAGGGGCTCGGCGATGTGGTGCACGTCGTGCCGCAGGACGTCGTCGGGTCGGGCGGCGGCGAGGATCGCGGGGATCGGGGCGTGCCAGTCGCCGTAGCGGCGCAGCAGTTCGGCCTTCTCGTCATCGGCGGCCCGCCCTCCGGCGGGGGTGACCGCGGCGGCGTAGGCGTACACGCGGCCGTCCTTCAGTGGATGGGAACCCCAGATGCGGCCCGGGCCCCAGGTCTCGTGGGAGGCGAACGCGGCGCCGGGCACGGGGATCACGAGCCGCCAGGTGGTGAATCCGGAGTAGGCGGTCCCTGGGTGGTCGGGGAAGAGCACGCCCCGTACGGCGGACCGGATGCCGTCGGCGGCCACGACCAGCTCGGCCTCCAGCTCGCCGTCGGGGGTGCCGACGCGGGCGGGGCGTCCGGCCTCGCCGGGGTCGGTGACCGTGGCCGTCGTCGCCGTGTGCACGGCGCCCGCCGGGAGCCGTGCGGCGAGGCTGGTGACGAGGGTGGCGCGGTGCAGCAGCACGAGGGGGCCGCCGAAGCGCCGGGTCACGGCGTCGGCGTCGGTCCGCGCGAGCCAGCGTCCGGACGGGGTGCGCAGGCCGCCGTCGCCCTGCCAGGCGGCGAGGTCGCGGATCTCGTCGCCCGCCCCGATGACGTCGAGGGCGCGCAGGGAGTTGGGGGTCAGGGAGATGGCGGCTCCGACCGGCTCCAGGCTGGGGGCCCGCTCCAGGACGGTGACGGCCCAGCCTCTCCGGTGCAGTGCGGCGGCCGCGGTCAGGCCGCCGATCCCGCCGCCGATCACGACGGCCCGCCTCGTGGGTGCCATGACGGTCCTCCCCGGTCTTACTACAGATGTAGTGTCCGTGTCTCGACCGTACTACAGGCGTAGTGCGAGCGGTAGGTTGACCTCCATGTCCGTACGCACCACGTCCGCCGCTCGCGCCGATCTCGTCGCCGACACCGCTCTCGCGCTGCTGGCCGAGCGAGGCATGCGCGGGCTCACCCACCGGGCGGTCGACGAGGCCGCGGAACTGCCGCAGGGCTCGACGTCCAACGTGGCCCGCACCCGGCAGGCCCTGCTGGAGCTGGCGGTGCGCCGGCTGGCGGAGCGCGAGGCGCGGGTGCTGGCCCTGGAGGAGATGCCGGACCCGCGCGGCGGCCTCGACGCCCTGGCCGACGGGCTGGCCCTGGCCACCCACCGCTCGCTGACCCGCAACCGCGAGCTGACACTGGCCCGCTACGAGCTGGCCCTGGAGGCCACGCGCCGTCCCGAGCTGCGCACGTACTTCGACGCGACGGGCCGCGCCTTCCGCGACCAGCTCGGCGCGCTGCTGACCGCGGCGGGCTCACTGGCCCCCGGCCGGCAGGTGCTGTCCCTCCTCGCCTGGGCGGACGGCCTGATGTTCAGCTGTGTGGCCGGTTCCTTCAGCTCCGAGGTGCCGAGCCTGGAGGAGGTCCGGGCCGGACTGCGCGAACTGCTCGCCGGGATGTCCGGAACCTGACCCCGGTTCCGGGAAAACTCCTGTTCACCGAAGCCGAGTTGGGCGATCATGCTCCGATGACGACCGAACGCCGTGAACCCCCCACGACCGCCGACGAGCGCACCATGCTGGAGGGCTGGCTGGAGTACCACCGGCAGACCCTGGCGTGGAAGTGCGAGGGCCTGACCGAGGACCAGCTCCGCACCGCCTCCGCCGAGCCGTCGGAGCTGAGCCTGATGGGCCTGGTCCGGCACATGACGGAGGTGGAGCGGAGCTGGTTCCGGCGGGTCCTCGCCGCCGAGGACGCGGGGCCGGTCTACTACAGCGACGCCGACCCCGACGGCGACTTCCACTTCTCCCCCGCCGACTCCTGGGAGGACGCCCGCGCCGGCTGGCAGGCGGAGATCGACCGGGCCCGGCACCACGCCGCGCGCTTCGGCCTGGACGACATCTCGGAGGGCGCCCACGCCCGGACCGGCGAGCGCTACAACCTGCGCTGGATCTACACGCACATGATCGAGGAGTACGCCCGGCACAACGGGCACGCCGACCTGCTGCGCGAGCGGATCGACGGCGCGACCGGCGACTGACGTCACCCTGAGGGGGTCGGGGCCGCCCGTACGGGGCCGGAGATCACCCGTGCGGTGCAACCTCCGCCTGTCCGCTCCCCGGCCGGCCCCGGCACCCACCAGAGTGGAGCGGATGCATCGATCGACGACCACCGCGACCCTTCTGGTCACCGCGGCCGTCTCGGCCCTCACGGGCTGTACGACGGTCCAGGCCCCGGCGGCCCCCGCGCCCCGGGCGACACCCGCGCGGCCCGCCCCGCTCCACCCGACCGGGCACACCCGGCCCGAGGTCGTCCAGGCGCCGGCCTCCGAGGCGCTGGCGCTCGTCGGCCCGTCCCGCCGCCCCGATCCGGCGAGGTCCACCGCGCCTTCGTCACCGTCGCACACCTCCCGGCCGGCACCGGCGGCCCCCCGCCCACGGCCCGAGCGGCAGGCCCCGCGCCACCCGGCTCCCGGCGCCCCGCGCGAGCCGCGTGTCACCGTGCCCGACGTGGCGCGCCGGCTCCCCGGGGAGGCCGGGGCGAACGCCGACGTCTGCGCGCTCGGCCGGAGGTACGGCGGCTGGCGGCCGGACAGCCAGGAGGCGCGGATCTGCGAGCAGGCGTACGGCCGGTGAGCCGGACCGGCCACGCCCCGCGGCGGTACGGGGCCGCCTGACCGGGATCGCCGGTACGGGCGGCTAGCGTCGGCGGGGACCCAGCCGACGAGGGCCAGGAGGACACGGTGACGGAGCGACAGGAGCGCACGGCGTCCGATGCCGTGCTGACCCGGATCGGGCAGGTCGTCCTGCTGCACCACGCCGGTGACCGCGAGGAGGCCCGGCGCCGCCTGCTCGACCTGTGGACCGAGCTCGGCGCGGACGGCGACCCGCTGCACCGCTGCACCCTGGCCCACTACCTGGCCGACACCCACGACGATCCCGCCGACGAACTGGCCTGGGACCTGCGGGCGTTGACCGAGGCGGAGAGCGCGGGCCGCGAGGGGTCCACCGCGACTCCCCGGAGCGTCCCCGCGCTGAAGGCGCTGTACCCCTCGCTGCATCTGAATCTGGCGGCCGACTACGTCAAGCTCGACCGCGCCGAGGCGGCGCGGGCCCATCTGCGCCGGGCGCGGGGCGCGGCGGGAGCGCTGGGGGACGACGGCTACGGGGACGGGGTGCGGGCGGAGATCCGCCGGCTGGAGCGGTGTCTGGGCGAGACGCCGTAGCCGACGGCCCCGCGGCGGATCAGCCGAGGTCGGGGATACGCCAGTCGATCGCCTCGTGGCCCTGCCGGGCCACGGCCTCGTTGATCTGGGTGAACGGGCGGGAGCCGAAGAACTTGCGCGCCGACAGGGGCGAGGGGTGGGCGCCCTTGACGACCACGTGCCGCGCCTCGTCGATGAGGGGGAGCTTCTTCTGCGCGTAGTTGCCCCACAGGACGAACACCGCGGGGTCGGGGCGGCTCGCCACGGCCCGGATCACGGCGTCGGTGAACTTCTCCCAGCCCTTGCCCTTGTGCGAGTTGGCCTCGCCGGCGCGGACCGTCAGCACGGCGTTGAGCAGCAGGACGCCCTGCTGGGCCCAGGGCATCAGATAGCCGTTGTCGGGGATGGGGAGGCCGAGCTCCTCGTGCATCTCCTTGTAGATGTTGCGCAGCGACGGCGGTGTCCTGACCCCGGGGCGGACCGAGAAGCACAGCCCGTGCCCCTGGCCCTCGCCGTGGTACGGGTCCTGGCCGAGGACGAGCACCTTGACCTTGTCGTACGGCGTCGCGTCGAGGGCGGCGAAGACCTCCTCGCGCGGCGGGTAGACGGGACCCTTCGCCCGCTCCTCCTCGACGAACTCCGTGAGCTCCTTGAAGTAGGGCTGCTGCAGTTCGTCACCCAGAACCCCGCGCCAGGACTCGGGCAGCATGGCGATGTCGGTCACGTCGACTTCCTAACGGTGTGCGGTGGACGGTGTGCGGTCCACGCGGCCGGTGGCCGCTGTCGGTTCTCCGAACCTACAGGCGCCCACTGACAATCGCCTCGCGGACCGCACGTACCGGCCGGTGCTCCGGTGCAGGGTGTGACTACCAGCTCGTCTTGCGGTACAGCTCGCCCACCATCATGATCGTCGACGGGTCGAGGGCCCGCTCGGACCCGGAGATCTCCGTGCTGGAGGCCACGTACTGGCGGCCCTGCCACAGCGGCAGCAGCCGCGCGTCGTCGACGAGGATGCGCTGGGCCTCCTCGAAGTCCTTGACGACGTTGGCCCGGTCGCTCTGGGCGCGGGAGTTGGGCAGCAGCGTCTCGGTGATCTTCGGCGTCACATAGGGCGTGCCGAGGGCGTTCTGGTTGCCGACGAAGGGCGCGATGAAGTTGTCGGCGTCCGGGAAGTCGGGGAACCAGCCGCGCCCGAACACCGGGTACTCGCCCTTCTGGTAGCCGGAGACGTACGTCTTCCACGGCCGGCTCTTGAGGGTGATCCGGAACAGCCCGGACTTCTCCAGCTGGCGCTTCAGCTCCTCGAACTCGGCCTTGGTCGCGGAGCCGTAGCGGTCGCTGGTGTACCAGAGGGTGAGCGACACCGGGGCCGAGATGCCCTCCTCGGTGAGGATCTTGCGGGCCTTGGCCGTGCTGGGGTCGCCGAAGTCGTCGAAGAAGCCGGTGGTGTGGCCGGTCAGGCCCTTGGGGACCATCGAGTACAGCGGCTCGACGGTGTCCTTGTAGACCTTGTGGGCGATCGCCGGGCGGTCGACGACCTGGGCGATGGCCTTGCGGACGGCGGCCTTGCCGGCCGTGGGGTCCTTCGGGTTGAACACCAGGTAGTTGATCTCGGTGCCGAAGCCCTCGGTGATCTGGAGCTCGTCCTTGTCGTCGGCCTGGAGGGCGACGATGTCGTCGGCGGCGAGACCGCGGAAGGCGACGTCGAGCTCCTTGTCGCGCAGCGCGCCGACCATGGTGGGCGAGTCCTGGAAGTAGCGGATGGTGACCGCGTCGTTCTTGCGTTCCGCGTACCCGTTGTAGGTGTCGTTCTTGACGAGTTCGGCCTGCTTGCCCTCGTCGTACGACTGGAGGTCGTACGGGCCGGACCCGACGATCGAGCGCTCCTCGCGCAGCTTGCCGGCCGGGTACTCCTCGGGGTCCACGATCGACATGGCGGGTGTGGCGAGCACGAACGGGAAGGTCGCGTCGGCCTTGTTGAGGTGGAAGACGACCTCGCGGTCGTTGAGCACCTGGACACGGTCGAGGCTGCCGAGCAGACCGGCCGGGCCGCCGTTGACGTTGATCTTCCGGATGCGGTCGATCGAGTACTTCACGGCCTGGGCGTCGAGCTTGTGCCCGTCGGAGAACTTCAGACCCTCGCGCAGTTCGCACTGGAACTTCTTGTTGGATCCGTCCGTGAACCGGCACTCCTCCGCGGCGTCCGGTTCGGGCGCGCTCGCCCCGGACGGGTAACTGAGCAGCGTCTGGTAGATGTTGCGGAACAACTCCCAGGAACTGTCCCAGGCCGCAGCGGGATCGAGGGTGCTGGGGGCGGCCGTCGTCCCCACGATGATCGGGCCCTGCTCCTCCGAGGAGTCGGAGGAGAGGACACCGCATCCAGCCACCAGGGACGTTATGGACGCGATGGCCGCCACCTGCCGCAGGCGTCGGATCCGCTTGAACACGCGCACGCTCCTCGATCTGCCATACCAAGGGTCGGCAAAACATACCGCAGGCTCACGGCCTGTGAACCTCTCGTCTTGGGAGCACTTTTGCGCATGTGGTTTGACTACGTTGTCAGCGGTTCACCGATCGTGCGATACACCGACAAGGGCGCCACTGTCGTACAGCGGCGCCCTTGTCGGGCCGGCGGATGACCGTGCCGGAGCGGTGTGGATCAGCCGACGCCGGCGTTGAGGAAGATGCCGCCGTCGACGACGAGCGTCTGCCCGGTGACCCAGTCGGACTGGTCGGAGGTGAGGAACGCGGCGGCGCCGCCGATGTCGGACGGCACGCCGAGGCGGGCCAGCGGGTAGGCCGCGGCGGCCTCCTCCTCCCGGCCCTCGTACAGGGCCTCGGCGAACTTCGTCTTCACGACGGCCGGCGCGATGGCGTTGACCCGCACCCTGGGCGCGAACTCGTGCGCGAGCTGCTGGGTGAGGTTGATCAGCGCGGCCTTGCTGACGCCGTAGGCGGCGATGAACGGCGAGGGCGCGATGCCGGCGACGGAGGCGATGTTGACGATCGCGCCGCCGTTGTCCTTCTGCCAGGCGTGCCACGTCTTCTGCGCGAAGCCGAGCGCCGAGACCACGTTGGTCTCGAACACCTTGCGCGCGACCCCGAGGTCGAGGTCGGCGATCGGCCCGAAGACCGGGTTGGTGCCGGCGTTGTTGACCAGGTAGTCGATCCGGCCGAACGCCTCCATGGCGCGCTCGACGGCGACGGCCTGGTGGGCCTCGTCGTGTGCCTTGCCGACCACGTGGACGGCCCGGTCGGCGCCGAGCTGCTCGACGGCCTCCTTGAGGGCGTCCTCGTTGCGGCCGGTGATGACGACGCGGTCGCCGCGGGCGACGAGCGCCTCGGCGACGCCGTAGCCGATGCCTCGGCTGGCGCCCGTGATGAGGGCGACCTTGCCGGAGAGTGCGGGCAGTTCAGTCATGTCTGTCATTTCCGCGTATCCCTGATCCCTAGTCGAGCGGTCCGCCGGCCACGTACAGGACCTGGCCGGAGACGAAGCCGGCGGCCTCGCCGGTGAAGAAGGCGATGGCGTTGGCGATGTCCTCGGGCTCACCCACGCGGGCCACCGGGATCTGGGTGGCGGCGGCGGCCTTGAAGTCCTCGAAGCCCATGCCGACCCGGTCGGCGGTGGCCTTGGTCATCTCGGTGGCGATGAAGCCGGGGGCGACCGCGTTGGCGGTGACGCCGAACTTGCCGAGCTCCTTGGCGAGCGTCTTGGTGAAGCCCTGCAGACCGGCCTTGGCGGCGGAGTAGTTGACCTGGCCGCGGTTGCCGAGCGCCGAGGACGACGAGAGGTTGACGATACGACCGAAGCCCGCGTCCACCATGTGCTTCTGGCAGGCCTTCGACATCAGGAAGGCGCCGCGCAGGTGCACGTTCATGACGGTGTCCCAGTCGGAGACGCTCATCTTGAACAGCAGGTTGTCACGGAGCACACCGGCGTTGTTGACGAGGATCGTCGGGGCGCCGAGCTCGTCGGCGATACGGGCGACCGCCGCCTCGACCTGGGCCTCGTCCGAGACGTCGCAGCCGACCGCGAGGGCCTTGCCGCCGGCCGCGGTGATCTTCTCCACGGTGTCCTTGCAGGCGGCCTCGTCGAGGTCGATGACGGCGACCGCGCGGCCCTCGGCCGCCAGCCGTACGGCGGTGGCGGCGCCGATGCCGCGCGCTCCGCCGGTGACGACGGCGACCCGCTGCTCAGTGGTGGACATCAGTGACTCTCCTCAGGTGAGCGACCGCTTAGTACCTTCGATGGACGTGACGCTAGAAGTCCTGGCACGCGGTGTCAACGGCCACCGCGCGCATGTGATCCATTACCCGTCCGTCACCGCACCAGCCGGTCGAGCAGCCGTTCGGTCTCGGCCGCCGGGTCGAGGGTGAGCCCGGTGTGCACGGGCCCCGGCTGCACGACGGTCGAGCGGGGCGCGATCAGCCAGCGGAAACGGCGTCCCGCGTCGTCGCCGGCGGCCTGTCCCGCCTCCTCGCCGGCGCCGCAGACGCGCTCGACCGCGTCGAGGGCGGCCCGTACGCCCGCCACGTCCGCGTCCGGGTCCAGGGCGAGCAGCCGCCGCTCGTCGAGGTGGGTGCGGGCCCCGAGATAGCCGCGGGCCCGGCAGTACACGAGGATGCCGGCGTTGACGCACTCGCCGCGCTCGATCCGGGGGACGACCCGCAGCAGGGCGTACTCGAAGACGTCCCGTTCGTTGGCCTCGCCGCCCCGGATGATGTGGCGCTCGACGACGTGGCCCGCCATGTGGATGTGCCGCTCGCTCACGCGACCTCCTCGATCCCGGTGATGCGCTCGTGGACGGCGGCCGCGCGCGCGAGCAGCGGTCGCGCGTAAGCCCGCCGCAGGTCGCCAGTGGTGGCGAAGCCGGGCTCGCCGGCCAGCCAGGCGTCCGGGATCTCCGCGGTGACCTCCGTCAGCAGGTCTTCGGTGACGCGGGGCGCGAGGTCGGCCGCGGCGGCCGCGACGTCCGGCGCGAACCGGGCCAGGGCGTGGTCCGAGGCGTCGTAGGGGCGGGCGGCGGATGCCTCGGCGCCGGGCCAGTTGTGGTGCCAGATCATCGTGGCGCCGTGGTCGATGAGCCACAGTTCGCCCTGCCACATCAGCAGGTTGGGGTTGCGCCAGGAGCGGTCGACGTTGTTCACCAGCGCGTCGAACCACAGGACGCGGCCCGCCTCCTCGGGGCTCACCTCGAAGGCGAGCGGGTCGAAGCCCAGCGCGCCGGAGAGGAAGTCCATGCCGAGGTTGGTGCCCCCGCTGGACCGGAGCAGGTCCTGCACCTGCTGCTCGGGTTCGCCGAGCCCCAGCACCGGGTCGAGTTCCATCGTGACCAGCCGGGGCACCCGCAGGCCGAGCCGGCGGGCGAGTTCGCCGCAGACGACCTCCGCGACGAGTGTCTTGCGCCCCTGACCGGCCCCGGTGAACTTCATGACGTAGGTCCCGAAGTCGTCGGCCTCGACGAGTCCCGGCAGCGAGCCGCCCTCACGCAGCGGCGTGATGTAGCGGGTCGCGATGACTTCCTTGAGCATCGCCCCAGGTTACTGGCGTCGGAGCGTGGGCAGGGGGCCCGGTCGCCGCCGCGCCGACAGCGGACCGACAGCGGTCGACAGCGGACCGACAGCTCCCCTTTACCCGCGCCCGAGGTCCGGCACGACAGGATTTCCGCAGCGTCTGAACAAGGGGTCCCCAGGGACCGTACCTCTCGGCAGATCACGAGTGACCGGAAGGAAACGTCAGCATGACCAGCGAATCAGTTCAGCCGATGCCGGGCCCGAGCCGCCGTACCGTCGTGGCGGCGGTGGGCGCGGCGGGGCTCGCCGTCGCGCTGACCGCGTGCGGATCCGAGGACGAGGCGTCCGGCTCGTCCACGGAGCAGGGAGCGGCGGCGGGCGGCGGTGCCGCCCTCGCGAAGACGGCGGACATCCCGGAGGGCGGCGGCAAGGTCTTCGACGCCGAGAAGGTGGTCGTCTCGCAGCCCGCGGCCGGGGACTTCAAGGCGTTCTCGACGATCTGCACCCACCAGAACTGCCCGATGACGGACCTCAAGGAGGACACGCTGTCCTGCGCCTGTCACGGCAGCCAGTTCTCCGTCCTGGACGGCAGCGTGAAGAAGGGCCCGGCGACCCAGCCGCTGACCACGAAGAAGATCAGCGTGTCCGGCGACTCCATCACGCTGGCCTGACGCGCGGCGCCCGCGCGAGTCGGTCCAGGACCTCGTCCGTGGTGACGACGGTGGCGACGAGCGCGAGGGTGTGGGCGACCATCGCGGGGGTGTACGAGGAGGGCACCCCCGCGATGGCGTCCCGCGGCACGACCACGGCATAGCCCCGGTTCACCGCGTCGAGGACGGCGTTGGGCACGGCCACGTTGGCCGAGACGCCGGCGACGACGAGCGTGCGGCAGCCGAGGTTGCGCAGGAGGGCGTCGACCTCGGTGCCCTGGATCGGGGACAGGCCGTGCAGGCGGCGTACGACGAGGTCCTGTTCGGCGACCTCGATCGGCGCCGCCACGCGGACCGCGTCGGTGCCGGACAGCTGCCGGACGGGGAGCCGTTCGGCGGCGCGGAAGAGCCGGGCGTTGCGGTTGGCGCCGCGGCCGTCCGGGCGGCGTTCGGCGATCGCGTGGATCACCTGCACCCCGCTCGCGTGGGCGCCGGCCACCAGCCGGGCGACCTGCGTGAGGGCGCCCGATCCGCGTGCCTCGTCGGCGAGTTCGGGCAGGGCGCTGTGGGGGCCGACGACGCCGTTCTGGCACTCGACGGTGAGCAGGACGGTGGTCGCGGGGTCGAGGAGGTCGTCGAGCTCGGCGTGCGGCGGCATGGTCTCCCCCAGGGGCCGACGGCGGCGTGGGCCGCGAGGGTAGTCACCATTGCGTGGGGACGGAAGACGACTCATCCTTTTCTGACGTGATGTCAGAGGATCTCTCCTCTGGCACGACGTGGGAGAAGAGAGGGCCGTATGACCGTCACTCAGCGCCGGGGCCGGAAGATCATGATGTCTCCGGGCGAGCTGGACGCGTTCCTCACCGAACAGCGCACCTGCCGGGTCGCCACGGTGTCCGCCGACGGCTTTCCGCATGTCAGCGCCCTGTGGTTCGCGTGGGACGGCACGTCGCTGTGGCTGTACTCGGTGGTCCGCAGCAAACGCTGGGCCGATCTGCGCCGCGATCCCCGGGTCGCGATCGTTGTCGACACGGGCGAGGAGTACGAGCAGTTGCGCGGTGTGGAGCTGTCCGGCACGGTCGAGTTCGTGGGCGAGGCCCCGCGCGTGGGCGAGCTGTGCGCCGAACTCGACGTGCCGGAGACGCTGTTCGCCCGCAAGAACTTCGGCATCGAGGAGATGCCGCACGACGGGCGGCACGCCTGGGTCCGGCTGACCCCGGAGAGGATCGTGTCCTGGGACTTCCGGAAGCTGGGGTCGGCGTAGCGGGTCCGCGAGCCCGTCAGACGGCGTCCTCCGCCGCCGAGCGCAGCGCCCGCACCGCCGCCCGGATCGACGGGCGGCGGTCCGCGTCCGCGCGCCACACGGCGTAGACGTGCCGGTGGACGCTCTCGCGCACCGGCACCGCCCGCACCCCGGGCGGCATGGGGTCGCGGCCGAGCCGGGGCGCCACACAGACGCCCAGTCCGGCGGCGACGAGGGCCAGTTGGGTGTGGTGCTCCTCGGCGCGGTGGGCGATGCGTGGCTCGATGCCCTCGGTGCGCAGGGTGTAGAGCAGCCACTCGTGGCAGAACTCGCCCTCGGGCCAGGCGACCCATTCGTCGTCCGCGAAGTCCTCCATGGTGACCTCGGCGCGCTCCGCCAGCGGGTGCCCCTCGGGCATGGCGATCTCCACACGGTCCTTGAGGATGGACGCCTTGGCGAGCCCCTCGGGCATCGGCAGGGGCTTGTTGTGCCAGTCGAGGACGACGGCGAGGTCGGCGTCCCCGCGGACCACCGCGGCGACCCCTCCCTCGGGCTCCAGCTCCCGTGACCGCACGCGCAGCGCCGGGTGCTCGGCGCGCAGGGCGGTGAGCGCGGCGGGGAAGAGCCCGCGCAGGGCGGTGGGGAAAGCGACGAGCCGCAGCTCGCCGACCACCTGCCCGCGCTGCGCCTCCAGGTCGGACTGGGCCAGTTCGACCTGGGACAGGATGCGCGCCGCGTGCTCGGCGAGCAGCCGCCCGGCGTCGGTGAGCCGCACGCCCCGGCCGTTCTTGGCGAGGAGCCTCTGGCCGACCTCGCGCTCCAGCTTGGACATCTGCTGGGAGACGGCCGAGGTCGTGATGTGCAGCCCCTCGGCCGCACCGCTGACCGAGCCGTGCCGGGCGAGGGCGTCGAGGGTGCGCAGGCGCTCCAGGTTCAACATGTAAGCGATGCTACGAGATATCGTGCGCGAAATCTCGATTGTGCTACGAGATCATCGTGCCGCATCGTAGGGTCATGACCACCGCCACCACCCCGCCCATTCCCACCGCGGCACCGGACCTCCCCCGCCCCCGTCCTCGCCTCGGCTGGCGTCTGCGGTTCGCCGCCCTCTCGCTGATCTGGGGCTTCAGCTTTCTGCTGATCAAGGTGGGCACCGATGGGTACGCCCCCTTCCAGGTCACGCTGGGGCGGCTGGTGTTCGGTACCGCGGTGCTGGCGGCGGCGATGGCGGTCAAGCGGGAGCGGCTGCCGCGCGGGGCGCGTACGTGGGGGCATCTGGCGGTGGCCGCGTTCCTGCTGAACGCGCTGCCGTTCTCGCTGTTCGCGTACTCCGAGTTGACGATCCCGTCGACGCTCGCCGGCATCTGCAACGCCACCTCGCCGCTGTGGGGCATGGCCCTGTCGATGGTCGCGCTCTCCGAGGACCGGCCCACGCGCGTGCGGGTCGCCGGGCTGGGGATCGGTTTCGTCGGCGTGCTGACGGTGCTGGGCGCCTGGCAGGGGTTCGACGGGCTGGACGCCAGGGGTACGGCGATGGCGCTCCTGGCCTCGCTGAGCTACCCGATCGGCTGGATCTACGTCCGCCGCACACTGGCCGGGAACGGCTCCTCGCACCTGGCGCTCACCGGCGCCCAGTTGCTGCTGGCCACGGTGCAACTGGCGGTCGTCACACCCTTGTTCACGTCCCTCCCGACCCGCTTCCCGCTGCTCCCCTCGCTGGCCGTGGTCGCCCTGGGCGCGCTCGGCACCGGACTGGCGGTGCTGATCCAGTACGGACTGGTCGCCGAGGTCGGTCCGACGACGGCCCAGATGGTCACGTACTTCATCCCAGTCATCGCCACGGCGGCGGGCGTGGCCGTCCTGGGCGAGTCCCTCGCGTGGTCGACCCCGGTCGGAGCGGTGATCGTCCTGGCGGGCGCGGCACTGACACAGGTGAAGCGGGGCACCTGACCGGACGGGGCGGCGCCCCTGGGGGTGTCGCGCCGATCAGGCCGGGCGCGACCGGCAGGACACGACCGAGCACTCAGACATAGCTCCGTACCGGTGCCCGGCCCACCGCCGCCGCCACCGCGTCCGCCAGGGGGCCGGCCTCCTCCGGGCGCAGGGTCGACGTGGTGACCCTGATGCCGGGCGGGGCCGAGGTGCGGAAGCGGGCGCCCGGGGCGACCGCCCAGCCGGCGTGGAGCAGGCGCGAGACGGCTCCGGTCTCGTCGGGCACCGGGACCCAGACGTTCAGGCCACTGCGCCCGTGGGCCTCGATCCCCCGCTCGGCCAGGGCCCGCAGCAGCAGGTCCCGGCGTTCGCCGTACGCCGCCGCCACGGCCGCCGGGTCGTGTCCGCCGTCGGTCCACAGCCGTACCACCGCCCGCTGCACCAGCCTGCTCACCCAGCCGGCTCCGAGGCGCTGCCGCCCGCGCACCCGGTCCACGGTGACGTCGTCGCCGGTGAGCACGGCGAGGCGCAGGTCCGGTCCGTACGCCTTGGCGACCGAGCGGACGAAGGCCCAGTGCCGCGTCCCGCCCGCGAGGTGGTGCAGGGGCAGGTCGACGATCCCGTGCCCGTGGTCGTCCTCGATCAGCAGCACGTCGGGATGGTCCCGCAGTACGGAGCGCAGGGCACGCGCGCGCGGGGCGCTCACCACGGCGCCGGTGGGGTTCTGCATACGGTCGGTGACGATCAGTGCCCGCGCGCCCGAGGCGAGGGCCCGCCGTACGTCCTCGGGCAGCGGTCCGTCGTCGTCGACGCCCACCGGGGCGAGCCGCAGCCCCAGGGCCGGGACCAGGTCGAGCAGGGCGCCCCAGCCGGGGTCCTCGACGGCGACGGTGTCGCCGGGCTTGAGGTGGGCCTCCAGGACGCGTTCGATGGCGTCGAGGGAGCCCGAGGCGACGGCCGGCGGACCGGACGGCACCCCGTCGGCGTCCAGGGCCGTCCGCGCGAGGCGCGCCAGCTCCGGCTCCACGGGGTCGGCGCCGTACAGGACGGGCTCCCGGTCCCCCTGCTCTCCGGCGGCCGCGAACGCCCGCGCCAGCGACGGCAGCAGCGCCGGGTCGGGATTGCCGCTCGCCACGTCCCGGACGCCCTCGGGCGCCTCGACCCGGATGTACTCGCGCCCGGTCGTGGCGGGCCTGGGCCGCACCCGGCTGCCCCGCCGGCCCGCGGTCTCGATGACGCCGCGCTCCCGCAGGATGCGGTAGGCGGCGGCGACCGTGTTGGGGTTCACCCCGAGACCCGCCGCCAGCTCCCGCATGGGCGGCAGCGGTTGACCGGGCTCCAGCTCACCCGTCCCGACCCCGCGCTCGACGCTCGACGCGATCTCCGTCGCGCGCCGCCCTTCGATCCGATATTCTCCTAGCACAAACAACATTATGCACTAGTGCAATGGAGGGCACCATGCAGGTGACCCAGCAGCAGACCCCGCCGCCCGGCGCCTACACACCGACGGACCGCACGGTCCCCACCCGCTCCCCACAGCGGGCGTCGTACGACAGGGAGTTGGTGCACGCGATACTCGACGAGGCCTATGTCTGCCACCTCGGGTTCGTCCGTGACGGCGCCCCGGTCGTGCTGCCCACGCTGTTCGCCCGCGTCGGCGAGACGCTCTACGTCCACGGCTCGACGGGCTCCCGTCCGCTGCGGATGACCGGCGAGACGGACCCGGGGCTCCCCGTCTGCCTGACGGTCACTCACGTGGACGCGCTGATCCTGGCCCGCTCCGCCTTCCACCACTCGATCAACTACCGCTCGGTCGTGGTGCACGGCACCGCCCACCAGGTGACGGACCCCGAGGAGAAGCGGATCGCCCTGGACGCCCTGGTCGACCACGTCGTACCCGGCCGGGCCGCCGACTCCCGGCCGGCGAACAAGAAGGAACTGGCGGCCACCGCGGTGATCCGCCTCGGCCTGGACGAGGTCTCCGCCAAGCTCCGCACCGGCGGCGTCAACGACGAGCCCGAGGACCTGGCCCTCCCCCACTGGGCCGGGGTCGTCCCCCTGCGCAAGGGCTACGGGACTCCCGTCGGCGACCCCTCCCTCGCCCCCGGCACCGCTCTCCCGGACTACCTCGGCACCCGCTGAGCACCGCACCGCGAGGGGCCCCTCCCGACGGAAGGGGCCCCCGGGGGTCACGCCGGGCGCGGGCGGTCCCGCCGGACTCCCCGGGCCTCCGCGAGCGCGAGCCCGACGACGGACCCGAGCATCAGCAGGGTGCCCAGACAGGTCGCCGCCGTGAGCTGCTCACCGAGCAGGAGCACCGCCAGCACCGCGGCGCTGACCGGCTCGAGCAGCATGATCACGGACACGGTGGCCGAGCGCACGGCGGCCGCGCCCGCGAAGTAGAGGGCGTACGCGAGCGCGGTCGGCACGGCCGCGATGTACAGCAGGAGCCAGCCGACCCGCGCGGGTTCGGCCGCGTGCGGCACGAGCCCCTCCGCCAGGGCGAGCGGCAGCAGGCACACGCTGGTCACCGCGAAGGCCCACACGGACGTGGAGGCGGCGTCGGCCCCTCCGTCCCGGCCCCACTTGCGCGTCAGCAGCGTCATCACGGAGTACCCGGCCGCGGACAGCAGCGCCAGCAGCACACCGGCGGGCCGTACGGTCGCCCCGGCGTCGCCGAGCGCCATCACGCCGAGCCCGGCCAGCGCTCCGGCCACGGCCACCACTCCCCCGCGCCCCAGCCGCTCGCCCAGCATCAGCCGGGCGCCGAGCGCGATGAACACGGGACCGGCGCCGAGGGTGACGACGGTGCCCACCGCGAGACCGGTGGCCTGCACCGCGGCGAAGTAGGCGGTCTGGAAGACGGCGAGGCCCAGACCCGTGGCCCCGGCCCGCAGCATCCGGCGCCGCAGCGGCGCGGGGTCGGCCGCGCGGGTGCGCGGACGCATCAGATGGACGGCGAGCAGCAGCAGGAAGCCGACCGCGCAGCGCCAGAAGGACAGCGTGACCGGTCCCATGTCACTGGCCCGGTAGACCAGGGAGGCGGCGGCGCCCGCGGTGCCCCAGGCGGCACCGGCGACGACGAGGAAGAGCAGGCCACGCCCGACGGGCAGGCCGGACAGAGCGGTGTTCGACACGATTGGTTCTCCGCAGACTTGCAGAAGGTACGGACCCGGCTCAGCGGGGTCCAGGGGACGCGTCTGCGGGCAGCACGGCACCGCCCGGCGCGGCCGGGCGGACGATCCGGAGGGCCCGCCTCAGGCGGCCGGAGGCGGAAGAACGCGTGTCATCGGCATGATGGCGCACCTTAGGCGACGTTTTCCCGCGCGGACAACTCGGGGTCGATCCCTCCGGCCGCCACCCATTGCGGCGCGCCCTTCGCGGGTGCCGAGGACTGCGCGATGAAGGCGCCGGCCAGGACGACGGCACCGCCGACGATCTGCGGGGCGGACAGGTGCTCGCCGAGCAGGAACCAGGCCAGCACGGTCGCGATGACCGCCTCGAGGCAGGCGACGACCCCGGCGACCTGCGGCGAGAGCCGGCGCACCGAGACCACGCCGGTGACGTAGGCGACGACGGTGGCGATCAGGACGATCCAGGCCAGCAGCAGCACGGCCGGTACCGGTGTGCCGTCCATGCGGGCGGTGCCGCCGAGCACGCCCCAGTCCATCGTCCACGGGCGGGCGACGACCGTGAGCACGGCGGCGCCGACCAGGAGGCCGTACGCGATGACCCCGAGCGGGTCCGGGACGTCGGCGCCGGAGTCGCTGCCCTGGTCGGACAGGACGAAGTAGCCGACCTGGCAGCAGGCGGCGCCGAGCGCGAGGAGCAGTCCGAGGGCGTCGAAGCCGAGGCCCGCCCAGACCTCGACGACACAGGCGAGGCCGCCGACGGCGAGGACCACGCCGAGAGCGGCGGCACGGGTGACGGGCCGCCGCTGCACGAACCGGACCCAGCCGAGGACGAGCGCCGGCGCCAGATACTCCACGAGCAGCGCGACACCGACCGGGATACGGGAGATGGAGGCGAAGTAGAACGCCTGCACACCGGCCACACCGAGCAGTCCGAACCCCGCGAGCAGGGCGGGCCTCCGGCGGACCAGGGCCCGGTGGCGTACGGCCAGCGGCAGCATCACGAGGGCCGCGCCGGCCACCCGCAGCCACACCACGTGGAGCGGGTCGAGCCCCGCCTCGATCAGCGGCTTCGCCGCGACACCGGACCCACCGAAGGCGATCGCGGAGCCGACCGCCAGACCGAGCCCGATCCCTTTGCCGCGGCCGGCCAGGCCGCTCTCAGACGTGTGCACCGGCACATGATGACAGGCGTTGACATGAGCGTCATCCCCGGTGACACCTGTCTCGTTGGGTGGACATCGGAGGCACGCGCACCAACGCGGCTAACGCGCACCCTCGATACCGGGTGCGAACTCGCCGTACCCCTCCTCGCCGTGCCCCTCCTCGCCGTGCCCCTCGTCGATCCGGGCGCGCAGGCCGTCCACGTCGACTCCGGCGCGCCGCAGCACCTCCACGGCGCGGGCCCGCGGATCCCGTACGAGCGCCCCGAGCAGGTCGACGCCCCGGGCCAGCGGATCGCCGCGGCGAGCGGCCCGCAGGCGGCAGTCGTGCATCGCGTCCGCGGCCAGCGGGGAGAGACCGTCGCCGGCCTGCGCTGGCAGGGCTCCCGAGTCCTCCACGGTGCCCTGCCAGCGCAGGCCGTAGCCGATGCTGCGCTGGACGAGGTAGCCGAGCAGACGGGCGACCTGGGGCCCGTCGCCGACGACGACATGGACGTCCGGGTCGTGTTCCAGGAGCGAGTGCAGCAGATGGGCCGTGTCGGCGTGCCGGTCCCGGTCGCGGACCGCCCGGCGGCGGGCGCCGGAGACCACCGCCGCCAGCTCGTCGCTGAGTCGGGCGGCGTCCTGGCGCCGGGAGTCCTCTTCCTGGGGGGACTGCCGGGGGATACGGGGCTGCACATGTTCACCCCATCAACTACCTCGCGCCGAGGCATCCGCGAGGGGAACCATTCCGGCGTCCCACCGGCAGTGGACTTCGGGGACGGAAATCTCCTCCTTGCGGAGGAGATCAGACGGAAGACGGCGATGCGGCGCGCGCCGCCTTGCCGGACGCCGGGTCCCGCCCCCGGCCGCGGCACCCCCTTGGATCTGACGGTTCATCACTATTGAATGTTGCGGACCCCACGGCTACGTTCCGCGACACCCGAGCCCGACACGAAGAGGTGGTCGCATGGCCGAAGTCAGCGCGGAGGCACGCATCGAGGCCCCCGCCGAGAAGGTCTGGGCACAGCTGACGGACTGGTCGTCGTACGGCGAGTGGAACGCGACCCACACGGACTTCCCGGCCGGCGGGCCCCCGGTCCTCGAGGTCGGCGGGACCTTCCAGGAGAACATGAAGCTGATGGGCTTCCCCGCGGAGGTCGAGTGGACCATCGAGGAGCTGGAGCCGGCCCGGACGCTCGCCATCCGCGGCAAGGGACCGATGGCGGTCACGGTGACCACCCGGTACACGCTGACGCCCGAGGCCGGCGGTTCGGTCACGGCCCTGCGGATCGACGGGGAGTTCACGGGCGCGGCGGTGTCCCTGATGGCCGGCAAACTCAGGGACTCGGCGACGGCGGCGCTGAACGAGTCGCTGCGCAGGCTGGCGGGTCTGGTGACCTGAGGGCTCCGGGCCCCTCCGGGCGACGCGAAGCGCCCCGTGGATCGTTCCACGGGGCGCTTGTGGGTCACGGCGGGAAGGCCGCGGTACCGCTCAGTCCTCATCGGCGAGGATCAAATACAGCTTCTTGCGGGCCTCGCCGATGACGGCGAGCGCCTTCTCGCGCTGTTCCTTGGTGCCCGTCTTCCAGACCTGGCCGAAGGCCTCCATCAGACCGAAGCCGGCCTGCCGGATCTCGCCCAGCGCCTCCCAGTCGACCCCACGGGAAGCCTCTTCCCACGGGGCCTCGGGGCCCGCTTCGGCCGCCTCGCGGCCCGCCTCGGTCAGGGAGAACAGCTTCTTGCCGCCCTCGCTCTCACTGACGATCAGACCCTCGTCCTCCAGCAGCTGAAGGGTCGGGTACACCGAGCCGGGGCTGGGCTTCCACGCCCCGCCGCTGCGCTCGGCGATCTCCTGGATCATCTCGTAGCCGTGCATCGGGCGGTCCTTCAGCAGGGCGAGGATCGACGCCCGTACGTCACCGCGCCGCGCCCGCCCCCGGGGCCCGCCCCGGCCCCTCGGCCCCCACGGGCCGGGGCCGAATCCGGGTCCGCCGAAGCCCGGACCGAACGGCCCGAAGGCGCCACGGCGCCCTTCCGAACCACCTCGGCCGCGACCTTCGTGACCACCGTGTCCACGCTCGAATCCATGGGAACGCATCGCCCTCACTCCATCCATCCTTGATCAGTCGCGATACCTCAACGATATATCGGAAAGATTGGAACGACAAGCCCCTTCCGAGCTGCCCGATCGAGCGGACTCCGGTCCAGCGCCCTCGGATTGGCCTTGGCCCCCCGCTCCCGGCACCCCCTACCGTCGGCGGCATGCGGATTCGAATCGTCGACGCCTTCACCGACCGCCCCTTCTCCGGCAACCCGGCGGGGGTCCTGCTGCTCGACGCCTTCCCGGCGGACGCCTGGCTCCAGGACGTGGCCAGGGAGGTCAACCATCCCGAGACGGCGTTCGCGCACCGGCTGCCCGAGGGCGGCGAGGCCGACTGGGCGCTGCGCTGGTTCACGCCCGCCGCCGAGGTGGCCCTGTGCGGCCACGCCACCCTCGCCACGGCCCACGTCCTGCACGGCACCGGGGCCCACGAGGGCCCGGTGCGGTTCGCCACGCGCAGCGGCGTCCTCGTCGCCACGCCCCGCGCGGACGGTTCGATCACGCTCGACTTCCCGACCGCCCCGCTCACCCCGGTGCCGGTGCCCGACGGGCTCGCGGAGGCCCTCGGCGCCGAACCGCTGAGCGCCTTCGACACCGGCCCGTACGTCGGCGACCTGCTCGTCGAACTCGCCGACGAGAAGACGGTCCGCGCCCTGACCCCCGACTTCCGGGCGCTCGGCGCGCACTCCGGGCGCGGCGTCATCGCCACCGCCCGCGCCGAGGACCCCGCCCGGGGTCACGACTTCGTCAGCCGCGGGTTCTTCCCCAACGTCGGCGTCGACGAGGACGCCGTCACCGGCAGCGCCCACACGGCCCTCGCGCCGTTCTGGTCCGAACGCCTCGGCAGCACCGAGCTCACGGGCCTGCAGGCGTCCCACCGCCCCGGTCACGTCCGCGTCGAACTGCGCGGCGACCGCACCCTGCTGAGCGGCCGCGCGGTCACGGTCATCGAGGGCGAGCTCAACGCCTAGGGAACGTCCGCCGGCCACGGCGAAGGGGGCGTACGAGTCGTTCGTACGCCCCCTTCGTCCCGCCCTCCGGATCAGGCCGTCGGCAGCCAGTCCACGCGGCCGGCCAGCAGGGCGTATCCGACGAACGCCCCGATGTCGAGCAGGGCGTGGGCGACGACCAGCGGGCCCACGCGTCCCCAGCGCCGGTAGAGGAGGACGAAGACCACGCCCATCACCATGTTGCCGAGGAAGCCCCCGATGCCCTGGTAGAGGTGGTACGAGCCGCGCAGCACGGAGCCGGCCACCAGGGCGGTGCCGGGCGTCCAGCCCAACTGCCCGAGCCGCCGCAGCAGATACCCGACGACGATGACCTCTTCCAGGACGGCGTTCTGCAGAGCCGAAAGGATCAGCACCGGGTACTTCCACCACACGTCCGGCAGCGCCTCGGGCACCACGGTAAGGTTGAAGCCGAGCTCACGGACGGCGAGGTAGAACGCGATCCCGGTGCTGCCGATCACCGCCGCGACGCCCGCCCCGCGGCCCAGGTCGAACCAGGGCCGGCCGCGGTCGAAGCCGATCGTCCGCATGCTCCGCCCCTCCCGCATGAGGAGGTGGGCGACCAGCGCGACGGGCACCAGCGCGCTGGCGATCCCGAACAGCTGCCAGGCCAGGTCCAGCCACGGACGTCCGGGCGCGGCCGAGGCGTTGAGCGTGGCCGCCTGGTCCTTGAGGCCGCCCGGCTTCGTCACGGACCCGACGAAGCTGATCAGGGCGGACACACCGCTCGCGCCGAGCGAGAGCGCGAGGACGAGCAGTGTCTCGTCACGGAGGATCCGCCGTGCGGGCCGCTCACGCGGAAAGGAATCGGCCAGGGGATCTGCCTCGCCCTGCACACCTGCCTCCAGTTGGCTAATCCCGTCTCATCCTGATCGCCGCCCCGCTAGGGTCTCGAAAAAAGTCACGAGGACCGCGCGGGGCCCGCCGTCGGGGGACGGGGTTCCGTACGGGGCGCACCGCCCGCACCACCCCTCCGCCCGCCCCGCGGCGGAGTGCGGCGCGGGACCGGGCGGGGCGACAGGGAGGGGCACCACCGTCATGGGACGTCACAGCTTGCCCGATCAGTATGGAGCGGGCAGCGGCGACCCCCGTCGGCGCGCCTTCCGGCGCAGGCTGGCCCTGGTGACGGCCGTGGCGCTGACGGTGGCCGGCGGCACGGCCGCCGCGGTCGAGGAGGGCCTGCTGTCCTTCGGCACGTCGTGCCAGGACGACCCGGTGCGGCTGAGGCTGGTGGCCTCCCCCGAGGTGGCCCCCGCGCTGGAGACGGCAGCCGAGCGGGCCCGCCGGGCCGCTCTCACCTCGGACGGGCGGTGCGTGTCCGTGACGGTGACCGCGCGGGAGCCGCACCAGGTCGCCGAGGCGCTGACGGCGGACGAGGACCCCGGCGCCGAGGTGTGGGTGCCGGACTCGCAGGCGTGGGTGCAGCGGCTCACGGCGAACGGCGGCACGGCCGAGGTCTCCACGATCGGCAACGTCGCCACCTCCCCCGTCGGGGTCGCGATGGCCCCGGCCGCCGCGAAGTCTCTGGGGTGGCCGCGCCGGACGTACACCTGGACGGAGCTGGCCGGGGCCACCCTCGGCGGCGGCCCCGTGCGGCTCGGAGCGGCGGATCCGGCGCGCAGCGCGGCCGGGCTGCTCGCCCTGACCCGGGTGAGCGCGGCCGCCGGCGCGAGACGGGGCGGGGACACCCGGGCGGCGGGCCTCATGAAGGCGCTGTCGGAGCGGGTCACGGACGGCGACGGGCAGGTCCTGGAGACCCTGCCGCGCGACACCTCGGACACCGAGTCGGCCAACCCCCGGCGCAACCAGGCGGTGATCCTCAGCGAACAGGCAGCCTTCCGGTACAACGCGGCCACCGAGGACGCCCGCGACCTGGACTTCTTCTACCCGGAGGACGGGGCCCCGCGGCTCGACTACCCGTACGCGCTGCTCGACCAGACCGGGCTGACGACCGACGAGAGCCGGGCGGCGATCCGGTTCATGAGCTATCTCGACGACCCGGAGCAGCAGCGCCTGCTGGAACGTCACGGCTTCCGCACGTCCGACGAGAAGGTGCCCGACGGCTTGGTCGCGCGGGCCGGCGGCAGCGCCTCCCAGCCGTACGCGAAGCCCGTGGACCGGCCGGCCACGGCGGTGGCGCTGCAGGAGACGCTCGGCGTCTGGGAGATCACCGTGCGCAGCGCGCGGATCACCATGGTCGTGGACGCCTCCGCCTCCATGGAGGAGCGGGTGCCGGGGACCGAGCGGTCCCGCATGGACGTCACCAAGGCGTCGCTGCTGCGCGCGCTGGACACCTTCACGGCCGACGACGAGATCGGCCTGTGGGACTTCTCGACCACGCTGGACGGGGCCAAGGACTACCGCGTGCGGGTGCCGGCCGGGCGCCTCGGGGACAGCGAGGGCGACGTCACCCAGCGGGACCGGCTGGAGGCGGCGTTCGGCAAGCTGAAGCCGGTGCCGGACGGCGCGACGGGCCTGTACGACACGACGCTCGCCGCCTACCGGGCGGCGGCCGCCACCTATGCGAAGGGCCGGTTCAACGCCGTGGTCGTCCTCACGGACGGCGTCAACGAGGACCCGGGCAGCGTCTCGCGGGACGGTCTCCTCGCCCGGCTCGAGGAACTCGCCGACCCCAAGCGCCCGCTCCCCCTCATCATGATCGCGGTGGGCCCGGACGCCGACCGCGAGGAGGCCGACCGGATCGCGAAGGCCACCGGGGGCGCGGGTCACGAGGTGACGGACCCGGCCCAGATGGAGACGGCGATCCTCAAGGCGATCGTGAAGGCGGCGTCCCCGGACCGGCGGAGCTGACGGCCGTCCGTACGCTCCGCCGGGCGGCCCTCACCCCGCCGGGACCGGCTCCGGCAGGCCCACCGGCCAGGTGTGCACGGGCTCGCCGAGGTGCATCAGCTCCCGGTAGCGCCGGGTGGTCGCGGCCAGCGCGGCGTCCCGGCCCAGCCCGGACTCCAGCGCCCGGTGGAAGGTGGCCGCCTGCCAGGACGCGCCGTTGGTGCGCCGACGGCAGCGCTCCTCGATGACACCCAGGTAGAAGTCGCGGTCGGCCGGTTCGACACCCCACGCGTCCAGCCCGGCCTCGGCCAGCGGCAGCAGTTCGTCGCGGACGAGGCTGACGGCGTCGATCTCCGCCATGGCGCCGTGCCGCCCTCGGCGCGGCCAGCGCAGCCGGGCGTCGATGCCGTCCTTGCACGCGGCGTCGAAGTTGGCGGCCGCCGCCTCGAAGGGCATCCGGGTCCAGACGGGCCGCGTCTCCTCGGCGAGGGCGCGGACGACACCGTAGTAGAAGGCCGCGTTGGCGATGACGTCCGTGACGGTGGGTCCGGCGGGCAGGACGCGGTTCTCCACGCGCAGGTGCGGTACGCCGTCGGCGACGTCGTAGACGGGCCGGTTCCAGCGGTAGACGGTGCCGTTGTGCAGGACGAGTTCGGAGAGGCTGGGGATGCCGCCGGCGTCCAGGACCTCCAGCGGATTCTCGTCGTCGCAGATCGGCAGCAGGGCCGGGAAGTACCGCAGGTTCTCCTCGAAGAGGTCGTACGCCGAGGTGATCCAGCGCTCCCCGAACCAGGTGCGCGGCCGCACACCCTGCGCCTGGAGCTCGGGCGGGCGGGTGTCGGTGGACTGCTGGAAGAGCGGCGGGCGGGACTCCCGCCACAGCTCGCGCCCGAAGAGGAACGGCGAGTTGGCGCCGACCGCGATCTGTGCGGCGGCGACCGCCTGGGCGGCGTTCCAGACGTCGGCGAAGCGGCCCGGGGTGACCTGCAGGTGCAGCTGCACGGAGGTGCAGGCGGCTTCGGGGGCGATGGACTTCGAGGTGCACGTCAGGCGCTCCACGCCCTCGATGTCGAGGGTGAAGTCCTCGCCGCGGGCCGCCACGATCTGCTCGTTGAGGAGCGCGTAGCGGTCCACCTCGGAGAGGTTGGAGGAGACCAGGTCGTCGCGGTCGAGGGTCGGCAGAATACCGATCATCACGATTCCCGCGTCGACCTCTCCCGCTTTTCGGTCGGCATATGCCAGTGACGTACGGAGTTCCTCGCCCAGCTGGTCGAAAACACGCCCCTCCAGTCGGTGCGGCGCTATGTTGACCTCCAGATTGAACATGGCGAGTTCCGTCTGGAAGTCCCGGCTGGCGATGCGCTCCAGTACCTGTCCGTTCAACATTTTCGGCATACCGTCGGCGCCGGTGAGATTCAACTCGATCTCCAGCCCCAGCAGATTCCTGGGACGGTCGAACCGCCGCTCCTCCAGCAGCCGCTCCAGCCCCGTCAGACACTGCCGCAGCTTGTCACGGTAGTGCTGACGATCGGACAGGTCGAACCGACCTGCCACGACCTTCTCCCCCATCGAAGTGTCCTCTCCTCGGATGGGCGGGCCGACGATCGGCCGCCGGTCTCGCGGGTCAGGTGGGATGATGCCCAGCGAAGGCGATCGATAACGTCCCCGCCCGGGCGTGTGGCCCGCTACTCTGTTCCGATGTGACCGGCGGCACATTCACCGGGCATGCGGCACAGCGCAGTTTCCGCGGGCTCACGAACTCGTGAAAAACGCCGACGACAATTGGCCGACCGCGCCCCGGACGTTTTTCGAGGTCATCACCACACCTCCGGCCGGGAATGGGGATTTTCTCCCGCATATCGCCGACCGAATGCACCCTTGTCGTGTACACCGGGACCGGCTAGATGAAACATCATCTGAACAGTCGTCGTATAAACTGCGCTATCAGGCAGAGGGTCGGCACCCGCGGTCCCCGTACCTGTCGTCCAGGTGACGTACGGCAGGCCCACATCCCCCGCGCTCGTCGGACCCCGGCTCCCCGGCACCTCTGACCTCCCCCCGAGCAGACAGCGCTGTCCGCCCTGCCCCGCCCTCGCGCCATCGTGCCTGTCGAATGAGAGGCGACCCACCATGCAGCTGCATGTTCCCCCGGCTCCCGCGCCCGCACTGCGTTCCGTCCTGACCGCGCTCGGTTCCCCCACCGCCGTCAGCGAGGCCCGAACTCCCTCCCTGCGCGCCGCTCAGGGGCCCGCCACCCCCGAACTCCCGCTGCCGGTGCACGTCCTGGACGAGATCGCCCCGGGAGGCGGGTCCGCGACCCGGCTGACCGGCTGGCGCTTCCTGATCCGGTGCGGCGAACGCGCGGTGGCCGCCGCCGAGACCCGGCTGACCCCCGACGGCTGGACCTTCTCGCACTTCTTCGAGGGCCCTTACGTCACCTCGACCGAGCGCGCGCTGCGACAGGCCGAGACGCTGGCGCAGCCGTACCAGCCGCGGCTGCTGTCGTTCCCCGGCCTCTACATGCTCACCCTGTGGCTGCACGGCGACAGCACCGCCGACGCCGCCTCCGGCCACCCCGACCCCGCGGACGTCCTCATCCCGCTGGCCCCGGCGCCTCCCGGCATCGCCTCCCACGTACCGCACCGGGTGGCCGACCTGCTGCCCGTCCTCACCCTGCGGGCCACCAGGACGCCGCTGCCACCCCTGCCACCCCTGCTCGGCTCGCCGGCCTGACCGGCACAGGCGCGAGGCCCGCGTACCCCGTCACCGCTCCGGGTGGCGGGGTACGCGGCGTTCGCAGGGGCCACCGTGACTAGCCCCATCCGGCCAGGTGAAACCACCCGAAGGGACAGGGCGGTGGGGATGAACCGCCCGCGCGGGTGACGCGTCCTCATCCTGTGAGAAGCGGTGCTGCCAAATCCCTGCGGATTACCGCCCGTAGGGCAACACTGGGTTCCGACCGACTTATACAACGGGGGGCGGCCATGAACGAAGCTTCACGCCGCGAGACAGACACATCAGCCATCTCATCCGTCACGACAGAGCGAAAGATCCCCTCCATGTGCCAGCACCAACCACCGTGCCCCTCAGCCGACTCCGCCGACCGGGAATCCGCCCGACTCGTGGCGCACCACCCGGAGCAGGGCTGGAGCCTGCTGTGCAACGGTGTTCTCCTCTTCGAGGACACCGGTGAACTCCTGCCGGACGGCAAGATCATCGCCCCGCACCGTCCGCTGGGCGCCGGCAAGGTGGTCACCGCCGCGTAGCCGTCCCCGGCCCACACGCCGGACAGGCCCGCGTCACCGGGCGGCGCCCGCCGCACGCCCGGAGTACTCCCAGGGGCCGGTCGCAGACTCCGACTGCGAGCCGGCCCCCACGTGTGTCCGGGCACGCTCACGCACCGTAGCGCCCCGTGTCTCCCGGGCGAACGGCCCGCGTCAGCGCGTGCCGGCCAAGTCCCGCAACGCGACGTTGAGTTCGAGGACGTTGACCCGGGGTTCGCCCATGAATCCGAGCGTACGGCCCTCGGTGTGGGCCTCCACCAGCTTCCGCACCTGCCCCGTGGACAGGCCGTTGCGCTCGGCGACCCGGTGGACCTGGAGATCGGCGTACTGCGGGGAGATGTCCGGGTCCAGGCCCGAACCGGAGGACGTCACCGCGTCCGCGGGGACCTGGGACGGCTTCACCCGGTACCCGGCGGTCGAGTTGTCCCTGACGACGGCGGCCTTGGCCGCCTTCACCCACTGGACGAGTTCCGGGTTGCCGCCGGACCGGTTGGTCGCGCCGGACAGGATCAGGTGATACCGGGTGTTGACGCTGTTGCTGCCCAGGCCGTTCTGCGGGCGGCCCTGGAACCATGCGAGGTCGGGCGCCGGGGTCTCCTGGCCCTTCTTCAGCGGCAGGTTGTACGCCTGGCCGATCAGGGAGGAGCCGACGACCCTGCCGTCCGCCCTGATCTCGGAGCCGTTGGCCTTGCCGGCGAACAGCCCCTGCGCGATGCCGGTGACGGCCAGCGGGTAGACGACACCCGTCACCAGGGTGAGCACGAGGAGGGCGCGCAGCCCCGCCCGGAGCAGACGGGCCGTGTGGGATACGGAGTGGTTCATGTCCTTCAGCCGATTCCGGGGATGAGGGAGAGGAGCAGGTCGATGACCTTGATGCCGAGGAACGGCGCGATCAGGCCGCCCAGGCCGTAGACGGTGAGGTTCCGCCGCAGCAGGCGGTCCGCGCTGACGGGCCGGTAGCGCACGCCCTTCAGCGCCAGCGGCACCAGCGCGACGATGACCAGCGCGTTGAACACGACCGCCGACAGGATCGCGGAGCTGGGCGAGGACAGGCCCATGATGTTGAGCTTGTCCAGCCCCGGGTAGACCGCCGCGAACAGCGCCGGGATGATCGCGAAGTACTTCGCCACGTCGTTGGCGATGGAGAACGTGGTCAGCGCGCCGCGTGTGATGAGGAGCTGCTTGCCGATCTCGACGACCTCGATCAGCTTGGTCGGGTCGGAGTCGAGGTCGACCATGTTGCCGGCCTCCTTGGCGGCCGACGTACCGGTGTTCATCGCCACGCCGACGTCCGCCTGGGCGAGCGCGGGCGCGTCGTTGGTGCCGTCACCGGTCATCGCGACGAGCTTGCCGCCCGCCTGCTCCCGTTTGATCAGCGCCATCTTGTCCTCGGGAGTCGCCTCGGCGAGGAAGTCGTCGACGCCCGCCTCCTCGGCGATCGCCTTCGCGGTCAGCGGGTTGTCGCCGGTGATCATGACGGTTCTGATGCCCATGCGGCGCAGTTCCGCGAAGCGTGCGCGCATGCCGTCCTTGACGACGTCCTTGAGGTGGACGACGCCGAGCACCCGCGCCCCGGCGGCGTCCTCCACCGCGACCAGCAGCGGCGTACCACCGGCCCCGGCGATCCGGTCGGCCAGCTCCCGTGCCTCGCCCGGCACGTCGCCGCCACGTTCGGCGACCCAGGCGATGACGGCCCCGGCGGCACCCTTGCGGATCCTGCGCCCGGGGACGTCCACGCCGGACATCCGGGTCTGCGCGGTGAACGCGACCCACTCGGCGCCGGTCAGCTCGCGCTCGCGCAGTCCGTACCGTTCCTTTGCGAGCACGACCACCGAGCGGCCCTCGGGCGTCTCGTCCGCCAGCGACGACAGCTGGGCGGCGTCCGCCACCTCGGCGGCCGTCACCCCGCTCACCGGCACGAACTCGGCCGCCCTGCGGTTGCCCAGCGTGATGGTGCCGGTCTTGTCGAGCAGCAGCGTGGAGATGTCACCGGCGGCCTCGACGGCCCGCCCGGACAGGGCGAGCACATTGCGCTGCACGAGCCGGTCCATGCCCGCGATGCCGATGGCGGAGAGCAGCGCCCCGATCGTGGTCGGGATCAGGCAGACCAGCAGGGCCACCAGCACGACCATCGACAGATGCGTGCCGGCGTAGTCGGCGAGCGGCGGCAGGGTGGCGCAGGCGAGCAGGAAGACGACGGTCAGCGAGGCCAGCAGGATGTTGAGCGCGATCTCGTTCGGCGTCTTCTGCCGGGCCGCGCCCTCGACCAGGCCGATCATCCGGTCGATGAACGTCTCGCCGGGCCGGGTCGTGATCCGGACGACGATCCGGTCGGAGAGGACCCTCGTCCCCCCGGTGACGGCCGAACGGTCGCCGCCGGACTCCCGGATGACCGGCGCCGATTCACCGGTGATCGCCGACTCGTCGACGGACGCGACGCCTTCCACGACGTCCCCGTCGCCCGGGATGACGTCACCGGCCTCGCACACCACGAGATCGCCGATCCGCAGCTCGGTGCCGGCGACCGTCGTGCCGTCGGCCCGGCGCGCCACCGTGTCCGTCCTGGCCCGGCGCAGGGTGTCGGCCTGTGCCTTGCCCCTGCCCTCGGCGACGGCCTCCGCCAGGTTGGCGAAGACCACCGTCAGCCACAGCCAGGCGCTGATGGTCCAGCCGAACCAGTCGCCGGGGTCGGCGACGGCGAAGGCCGTCGTCAGCACCGAGCCGACCCACACCACGAACATCACGGGTGACTTGACCATGACCCGTGGGTCGAGCTTGCGGAAGGCGTCCGGAAGCGACCTGAGCAACTGCTTCGGGTCGAACATGCCCGCGCCGACGCGTCCTTGGGGCGTCCTGTGCCCGGTCGGCGTGTCCTGGTGGGGCGCGAGCGTGGGCGCGGGAGGGGTAGGGGACATGGCGTCCTGTTTCTGCAGATCGGTGGTCATGACGCCAGCCCCTCGGCGAGCGGCCCGAGAGCGAGGGCCGGGAAGTAGGTCAGGCCGGTGACGACGATGATCGTGCCGGCGAGCAGGCCCGCGTACAGGGGCTTGTCGGTGCGCAGGGTGCCCATGGTGACCGGGACCGGTCGCTGCTCGGCGAGCGAGCCGGCCAGGGCCAGCACGAACACCATCGGCACGAACCGGCCGAGCAGCATGCACAGTCCGAGCGTGGTGTTGAACCACTGCGTGTCCGCGTTCAGACCGGCGAAGGCCGAGCCGTTGTTGTTGGCGGCGGACGTGTAGGCGTACAGGATCTCGGAGAAGCCGTGCGCCCCGCTGTTGGTCATGGAGTGCGCCGGGGTCGGCAGGGCCATCGCGAGGGCCGTGAAGACGAGCACGAGCGAGGGGGTGACGAGGAGGTAGCAGGCCGCCGCCTTGATCTCGCGGGAGCCGATCTTCTTGCCCAGGTACTCGGGGGTGCGGCCGACCATCAGACCGGCGACGAACACCGCGATGACCGCCATGATCAGCATGCCGTACAGGCCGGAGCCCACTCCACCGGGCGCGATCTCGCCCAGCATCATCCCCAGCAGGGCGATGCCGCCGCCGAGTCCGGTGAACGACGAGTGGAAGGAGTCCACGGCACCGGTCGAGGTCAGCGTGGTCGCCACGGCGAAGATCGACGAACCGCCGACGCCGAAGCGCACCTCCTTGCCCTCGTACGCCCCGCCCGCGATGTCGAACGCCGGGCCGTGGTGGCTGAACTCGGTCCCCATCATCAGGGCGGTGAAGCCCAGCCAGATGGTGGCCATCGTGGCGAGGATCGCGTACCCCTGGCGCACCGAGCCGACCATGATGCCGAACGTCCGGGTCAGCGCGAACGGGATGAGGAGGATCAGGAAGATCTCGAAGAGGTTCGAGAACGGCGTCGGGTTCTCGAAGGGGTGCGCGGAGTTGGCGTTGAAGTAGCCGCCACCATTGGTGCCGAGCTCCTTGATGGCCTCCTGCGAGGCCACCGCGCCACCGTTCCACTGCTGGGTGCCGCCCATGAACTGGCCGACCTCGTGGACGCCGGAGAAGTTCTGCAGGACCCCGCAGGCGACGAGCACGAGCGCGCCGACCGTGGCGATCGGGACGAGGACGCGGACGACACCGCGCACCAGGTCGGCCCAGAAGTTGCCCAGTTCACCGGTGCGCGAGCGCGCGAACCCGCGCACCAGCGCCACGGCGACGGCCATGCCGACGGCGGCGGAGACGAAGTTCTGCACGGCCAGGCCGGCGGTCTGCACGACGTGGCCCATGGCCTGCTCGCCGTAGTACGACTGCCAGTTGGTGTTGGTCACGAAGGAGACGGCCGTGTTGAACGCCTGGTCCGGGTCGATGGAGGCGAACCCGAGCGACCCGGGAAGCACGCCCTGCAGGCGCTGGAGCAGGTAGAGGAACAGGACGCCGACGGCGGAGAAGGCGAGGACGCCGCGCAGGTACGCGGTCCAGCGCATCTGCCGGTCGGGGTCGGCACCGATGCACCGGTAGATCCACTTCTCGGCACGCCAGTGCCGGTCCGAGGAGTAGACCCGGGCCATATAGGTGCCGAGCGGTTTGTGGGCGAGCGCCAGGGCTGCGGTGAGGGCCAGCAGCTGGAGGACGCCGGCGGAGACGGGACCCATCTGCGTTCTCAGAACCTCTCCGGGAAGATCAGGGCGAGGACGAGATAGCCCAGCAGGGCGACGGCCACGACGAGGCCGACGAGATTCTCGGCGGTCACAGCTTCGTCACCCCCTTGGCGACGAGGGCCACCAGCGTGAAGCACGCGATGGTGGTGACGACGAAGGCCAGATCGGCCATCGTGGACTCCTGGGTGAAGGTCGTTCGGACGGGACGCTTCGAGGAAACCTCCTCCGTGGCCGGAAACGACCGCCGTTGACGGCTCCCATACGGCCCGCCGCGCTCCCTTGACGGAACCCATACGGTGCCGCGCCCGAGCCATGTCCGCCCTGGCCCGTGGCATACGGAAGGGCTCCGCCCCCGGCCGGTCACGGCCGGGGGCGGAGCCCTTCGTCATCTCACACGCGGCGTCGATCCGCGCCGGCGGTCAGCCCTCGTACGCGTCCATGGGCGGGCAGGAGCACACCAGGTTCCGGTCGCCGAAGGCCTGGTCGATCCGGCGCACCGGCGGCCAGTACTTGTCGGCGGCCGACACTCCGGCCGGGAACACGGCCTCCTCACGGGTGTACGCGTGCTCCCACGCGCCGCCGAGCGCACCGGCGGTGTGCGGGGCGTTGCGCAGCGGGTTGTCGTCGGCGGGCCAGTCCCCCGAGCCGACCTTCTCGATCTCCGCGCGGATGGCGATCATCGCGTCGCAGAACCGGTCGAGTTCGGTCAGGTCCTCGGACTCGGTCGGCTCGATCATCAGCGTTCCGGCCACCGGGAACGACATGGTCGGCGCGTGGAAGCCGTAGTCGATGAGGCGCTTGGCCACGTCGTCCACGCTCACGCCGGTCGCCTTGGTCAGCGGCCGCAGGTCGATGATGCACTCGTGGGCGACCAGCCCGCCCGGACCGGTGTACAGCACCGGGTAGTGCGGCTCGAGGCGCTTGGCGATGTAGTTCGCGGACAGCACGGCCACCTGCGTGGCCCGCTTGAGGCCCTCGCCGCCCATGAGGCGGACGTACGCCCACGAGATGGGCAGGATGCCGGCGGAACCCCAGGGCGCGGCCGAGATCGGGCCGACGCCCGTCTCCGGGCCGGCCGCGGGCTGCAGCGGGTGGTTCGGCAGGTACGGCGCCAGGTGCGCGCGCACGCCGACCGGGCCGACGCCCGGACCGCCGCCGCCGTGCGGGATGCAGAAGGTCTTGTGCAGGTTCAGGTGCGAGACGTCACCGCCGAAGTGGCCGGGCTTGGCCAGCCCCACCAGCGCGTTGAGGTTGGCGCCGTCGACGTAGACCTGGCCGCCGGCCTCGTGCACCTGCGCGCAGATGTCGGCGACGTGCTCCTCGAACACGCCGTGCGTGGACGGGTAGGTGATCATCAGCACGGCGAGCTCGTCACGGTGCTTCTCGATCTTCGCCCGCAGGTCCTCGACGTCGATCTCGCCGTCCTCGGCGGTCTTCACGACGACGACCTTCATGCCGGCCATCACGGCGCTGGCGGCGTTCGTGCCGTGCGCGGAGGACGGGATCAGACAGATGGTCCGCTGGTCGTCGCCGTTGGCCCGGTGGTAGCCGCGCACGGCGAGCAGACCGGCCAGCTCGCCCTGCGAACCGGCGTTCGGCTGGAGCGACACCTTGTCGTAGCCGGTGACCTCGGCGAGACGTTCCTCCAGCTCGCGGATGAGGGTCAGATAGCCCTCCGCCTGCTCGGCGGGCGCGAACGGGTGCAGCTGGCCGAACTCGGGCCAGGTGACCGGCTCCATCTCGGTCGTCGCGTTGAGCTTCATCGTGCAGGAGCCCAGCGGGATCATGCCGCGGTCGAGCGCGTAGTCGCGGTCGGCGAGCCGGCGCAGGTAGCGCAGCATCGCGGTCTCGGAGCGGTGCTGCCGGAAGACGGGGTGCGTCAGGTACTCGTCGCCGCGCAGCAGCGCCTCGGGCAGCGCGTCCCCGGCGGCCGCGTCCAGCGCGTCGATACGGCCCTCGACGCCGAATGCCCTCCACACGGAGGAGACCTGGGACCGGGTGGTCGTCTCGTCGCAGGCGGCGGACACGTGGTCGGCGTCGACGAGGCGCAGGTTCACCCCGTGGTCGCGGGCGGCGGCGACGACGTCGGCGGCCTTGCCGGGCACGCGGGCCGTCACGGTGTCGAAGAACGAGCCGTGCACGACCTCGACCCCGCCGGCCGACAGGCCCGCGGCGAGGATCGTGGCGTAGCGGTGGGTCCGGGCGGCGATGCCCTTGAGGCCGTCGGGGCCGTGGTAGACGGCGTACATGCCGGCCATCACGGCGAGCAGCACCTGGGCGGTGCAGATGTTGCTGGTCGCCTTCTCCCGGCGGATGTGCTGCTCACGGGTCTGCAGGGCGAGCCGGTACGCCTTGTTGCCGTCGGCGTCCACGGACACGCCCACGAGGCGGCCGGGCAGGCTGCGCGCGAATTTCTCGCGCACCGCCATGTAACCGGCGTGCGGCCCGCCGAAGCCCATCGGCACACCGAACCGCTGCGTGGTGCCCACCGCGATGTCCGCGCCGAGCTCGCCGGGCGACTTCAGCAGGGTGAGCGCCAGCAGGTCGGCGGCGACGGTCACGAGGGCACCGAGCTCATGGGCCCGCTCGATGACGGGCGTGAGGTCCCGCACGGCACCGGAGGCGCCCGGGTACTGCAGGAGCACGCCGTTGATCTCGCGCTCGGCGACCTCGGCCGGGATGCCCTCGCTGAGGTCGGCGACCACGACCTCCACGCCGGTGGGCTCGGCACGGGTCTGGATGACGGCGATGGTCTGCGGAAGGGCGTCCGCGCCGACCAGGAAGAGGCCCTTCTTGTTCTTGCCCATACGCAGCGACAGAGCCATCGCCTCGGCGGCGGCGGTGCCCTCGTCGAGCAGCGAGGCGCCGGAGGTCGGCAGCCCGGTGAGGTCGGCGACCACCGTCTGGAAGTTGAGCAGGGCCTCCAGCCGGCCCTGGGAGATCTCCGGCTGATACGGCGTGTAGGCCGTGTACCAGGCGGGGTTCTCCATGACGTTGCGCAGGATGACCGGCGGGGTGAACGTCCCGTAGTAGCCGAGGCCGACCATCGAGTCCAGGACCTGGTTCCGGTCGGCGAGGGAGCGCAGCTCGGCCAGCACCTCGGCCTCGGTCCGCGCACCGGGCAGGTCGAGCGCGTCGGCGTTCTTGATGACGTCCGGGACCGCGGCGGCGGTCAGCTCGTCGAGCGAGCCGTACCCGACGTGGGCGAGCATCTTGGCCCGCGCCTCGGAATCGGGACCGATGTGACGCTGCTCGAAGGGAATCCCTTGCTCGAGCTCGGAGAGCGGAATGCGATGGGCGGTCATTGCGGAGGCCTCCTGGTCTGACGCGACCTTCGAGGGGCACCACGGCGCGGGTACCCGGACGGCCTCCCCCTCTGTCATCTCGACCTGAGAGCTTCACCGGGGCGCCCGAGGGTCCCGGCTTTCACCGTCGGTGAGAGCGGGAGCCGTCGACACCCGCCCTGCTTTCCAGAGTGACCTCGTCCATGCGGTACGTGTGCCTGAGAGATTCCGGGGAGGATTTGCTCCTTCGGCGCCTCCGGTGATCTCCGGAGGACTCTCCCGCACGGGGTCAGCAGCCGCCGCCAAGCCTACCAGCGGGGTCGCCGCACGAACCTTCGAGTGGCCGCGGTCACGGATCTGGCTTTTCGTAGTGCTGACGGATGACTTGCGACCAAGTGGAGGGACCGTGCAGACCGACATCGATCCGCGCAACCTGATCGGCCGCAAGGCCTTCGACCGCAGCGGCACCAAGATCGGCACCATCGACGAGGTGTACCTGGACGACGCGACCGGCGTACCCGAATGGGCGGCGATACACACCGGTCTCTTCTCCCGCGACGCCTTCGTCCCCCTGGAGCCGAGCGAACTGGTGGACGGCAGCCTGCACGTCCCCTTCGACCGCGCCCTGATCAAGGACGCCCCCGACTTCGGCGTGGGCCGCCACCTCTCCCCCGAACAGGAACTGCAGCTCTACCACCACTACGGCCTCGACGTGTCCCCGGGCCCCCCACCCCCGGACCACGACTTCGGCACCCTGGCCCCCACCAACACCCCCGACGACAACCCCTGACGGAGCCGTGGGCAGTCCTGCCGCCGGGGCGGGACAGGTGGGCGCGGCGACACCCGCAAGCGCGCCCCAGCGCCTTCTCCGCCCCGGCAGACCTACCCCCGCACCACGGGCGCCTCCCCCTGCGCGGCAGCCGACGCCTCCCCCCACCCCGACACCAACGGCAACGGTTCCGCCACGTCCAGCGCCGGATCATCGACCCGAAACGTCCGCACCCGCCCCGGCCCGGAATCCGGCGTCTCGAAGCGCACGGTCACCCGCCCGACCCCACTCCCCTGCACCCACCCGTGCCCGTACGCGGCGTGCCGCACATCGTGCCCGGCATGCCACCGCCGCTCAGCGGGCTGCTCCTCAGCCCGCCCTTCTTCGCCACCGCCGACACCGCCCCCGTCCCCCTCAGAAGTGACCGTGGCACCCGAAAGCCCGAGCTCCCCCTCATCGGCATCGCCCCCCACCCCCTCCACAGCCCCCGCAGCCTGAGCGAACAGATCCTCCTGCGTGTAGTCGGCCAGTCCGCTCACCCCGACCCCCAGCAGCCGCACACCCCCGGTCGTGTCCACCCCGTCCAGCAACCGCGCGGCAGCCTCCCGCACCACCGCCGGATCATCCGTCGGCCCCCGCAACGTCTCCGACCGCGTCAACGTCGAGAAGTCGTACCGCCGAACCTTCAGCACGATCGTCCGCCCCGACAACCCGGCCCCCCGCAACCGCCGCACACAGCGGTCGGCGAGCCGCTGCACCTCCAGCCCCACCCGCACCCGGTCATGGATGTCCACGTCGTACGTGTCCTCGACCGAGACGGACTTCGCCTCCCGCTCGGCCACCACGGGCCGCTCGTCGTGCGCCAGCGCCATCGCGTACAGGGCGTGCCCGTGCGCCTTCCCCAGCAGCCGCACCAGCTCGTCCTCGCCCGCCTCGGCGATCTCCTCGACGGTGTGGATCCCGGCCCGCCGCAGATGGTCCCCGGTGGCCGGCCCCACCCCCGGCAGCACGCGCACGGACATCGGCCCGAGGAGCGCCCGCTCGGTCCCCGGCTCGATCAGCACCATCCCGTCCGGCTTGGCCTGCTCCGAGGCGATCTTCGCGACCATCTTGGACGCCGCGAGCCCCACCGACCCGGCCAGGCCGGTGGCGGTCCGTATGTCGGAGCGCAGCTTCACCCCCACCAGGCGAACGGACTCCGCGTCCCAGGCCACTCCCCCGGCCTCCAGGTCCACGAAGGCCTCGTCCAGGCTCAACGGCTCCACCAGGGGCGACAGCTCCCGCAGCAGCCCCATCACACGCTCGCTGACGTCCCGGTAGATCGAGAAGCGCGGCACGAGATACGCGGCGTTGGGCGCGAGCCGCCGCGCCTGCGCCATCGGCATGGCCGAGTGCACCCCGAAGATCCGCGCTTCGTACGACGCTGTGGCGACCACCCCGCGCGGTCCCAGCCCGCCTACGATCACGGCCTTCCCCCGCAGGCTCGGCTTGGACGCCTGCTCCACCGACGCGTAGAAGGCATCCATGTCGAGATGCAGGATGGTGGGCGCGTTTCTCACAGTTCCGATGCTGCCCTACGGCACTGACAACGCCTCTCCGCGTCCTCAGACCGCGCGGTTGCGCCGCCGTGCCAGCTCGTCGGCCGGGTTGTGCCCGACCAGCGTCTCCCCGGTGTCGATCCGCTCCCCGTGCAGCTGCGACAACGCGCTCTCGACGTCCCGCCACACCACGCCGACGGCGATCCCGAAGATCCCCTGCCCGCCCTGCAGCAGCGCGTGGACCTCGTCCGGCGACGTGCACTCGTACACGGTGGCGCCGTCGCTCATCAGGGTCAGCCGTTCGAGGTCCCGGAAGCCCTGCTCGCGCAGGTGCTGGACGGCGGTCCTGATGTTCTGCAGGGACACACCGGTGTCCAGGAAGCGCTTCACGATCTTGAGGACGACGACGTCCTGGAAGCTGTAGAGGCGCTGCGTCCCCGACCCGTACGCCGGCCGCACACTGGGCTCGACGAGTCCGGTGCGGGCCCAGTAATCCAGTTGCCGGTACGTGATCCCCGCGGCCGCACAGGCCGTCGGACCCCGGTAACCGATCTGCTCGGACGCCATGGACGCCGCCCCTCCGCCGCTGCTCGGCACGGCCGCCGGTCGTTGCGGTGCGTGATCGGCCGCACCGCCCTGGACAGCGCTGCCGTGAAGCGGGTACGGGCCGCTCGCCCCGAGGCCGCGCTCGGGTGCACCCCCAGCCGTACCGCCGCCGCTGCTTCTCACGCCGACCTCCGTCCTTGACCTGCCTTCTCGACGGTAGGCAGTCACCGGGGGTGCGTCAACGATCGCCACACTCGGCACGCCGAGTGATAATCACCCTACGAGTGGTTTCCCGTGCCCCGTCGCGGGGAAAGGCTAGCCGAATGCCCCCGAACCGGGGTCCATGACGCCCTCCCTCGCCCGTGGCACATGCCCGGCACGCGGGCCGTGACGGACCGTGGGCCGGGCCGCTCCGGACCAGGCCGGCGGGCCGCCCACGCCGTCTCACTGACTGCTGCTGCCGAAGTCCTCCGGCGAGATCTGGTCGAGGAACTCGCGGAACTTCTCCACCTCGTCCTCCTGCTCGTCCGGGATCGCGATGCCCGCGTCGTCGAGCACACCGTCACTGCCGTAGATCGGCGTCCCGGTGCGCAGGGCCAGCGCTATGGCGTCGGACGGACGGGCGCTCACCTCGACACCGCTGGCGAAGACCAGCTCGGCGTAGAAGACGCCCTCACGCAGATCGGTGATGCGCACTTCGGTGAGCTCCTGGCCGACCGCCTCGAGCACGTCCTTGAACAGGTCGTGGGTCAGCGGTCGCGCGGGGGCCATGCCCTGCTGGGCGAAGGCGATCGCCGTCGCCTCCCCGGGCCCGATCCAGATGGGGAGGTAGCGGTCGCCTCCCACTTCACGCAGGAGCACGATCGGTTGGTTGGAGGGCATTTCGACCCGGACACCTACGACATCGAGCTCGTTCACACAGCAACCCTAGGCCGTGCTCGGGACGTTTGGGTAGTCGGGCCGGGATCGGGTGGCCGATCCCGGCCGATCCGTGCACGGCCCCCTCAGGGCAGCCGCACCCCGAGCGCCGTCTGCATCAGCGCGGCGTGCAGCCGGACAGTGAGCCCCGCCAGTTCCTTGGCCCTGGCTTCGGCATGAGCCCTGGTCTGCGGGTTGCGGTGCCGTTTCAGCGGCGCGACGACCTGCTCCACGAGGCCGGCCTCACGGTCCGCGGCGGCCTTCATCACCCGAAGGTGCCGCGGCTCGATACCGAAGCGGCCCAGCTCCGCCACGAGCGTGGCCACGGTCACCGCCTCCGCCTCGTAGGCGCCGTCCGGCAGGGGGGTGATCAGCCCGTACGACTCCCACTCGGCGAGTTGCTGCTCCCCGATCCCCGCCGCGGCCAGCAGCTGCACCCGTCCGAGACGGGCCGCCGTACGCTCCTCGGCCGGCTCCAGGACCCCGTCGCCGTCGCGCTGCCGGCCCAGCGCGGGGGCCGGGGCCTCACCGCGCTCCATGGCGTCCAGATGCTCGCGGATCACCTTCAGCGGCAGATAGTGGTCCCGCTGCATCCGCAGGACGTGGCGCAGCCGCTCGACGTCCTGCGGGCCGAACTTGCGATAGCCCGACGGCGTGCGGCGCGGCTCGACCAGCCCTTCCGACTCCAGGAAACGGATCTTGGAGATCGTGACGTCAGGGAACTCCTCGCGCAGCACAGTCAGCACCCTGCCGATGCTCATCGGCCGACCGTCCGTGGCGGCGGCGCCGTTCCCGGCACCGCCGCTCGGTGTTTTCAGCATGGACCTTCCCTGGGTCTCCCCGGACGGGTCCGGGGGAGGTCAGAAGCCCTGCTGGCTCGCGTAGAAGACCAGCCGGTACTTGCCGATCTGCACCTCGTCACCGTTGTTCAGAGCGACCTGGTCGATCCGCTCACGGTTGACGTACGTGCCGTTGAGGCTGCCGACGTCGGCCACCGTGAACGAGCCGTCCTGGGCGCGGCGGAACTCCACGTGCCGACGCGAGACGGTCACGTCGTCCAGGAAGATGTCGCTCTGCGGGTGCCGCCCGGCGGTGGTCAGATCGCCGTCCAGCAGGAAGCGGCTGCCCGAGTTCGGTCCACGGCGCACCACCAGGAGCGCGGAACCCACCGGCAGCGCGTCGACGGCGGCCTGTGCCTCCGGGGAGAGCGCGGGAATCTGCGTCTGCCCGGTGGTCTCGGCGTCGTAGGCCTCGATGCCCGAGATGGAGATCGTCGACGTCGTCTCGGACGGGCGCTCGGGCACCCCGCCGGCACGCAGCGGCGCGCCACAGTTGGAACAGAAGCGGCTGTTCTCCGCGTTGCGGTTACCGCACCTCGTACACACCAGGGCCGACATCGGGGAAAACCCTCCACCCGTACTCGAGGTCGACGGTTGCCCGAAACCTATGTCGCCGGACTGGCCAGGGTCAACCGACGACGCGCCCTGACCTCCGGAAATGTCGCCGCCCGGTCCAGGAACCTGGTCCCTGAACAGGGGGCGCTGCCCTTCCTCGTCCCCTTGTGCGCGGTGACGAGTGGTCGCGTTCTCGTCTCGCGCACTCTTGCCGAACAGCTTCCCAAACAACTTCACGGGCGATTCCCCTTGACCGAAACAGACCCGCCCGTGGGGCAGGACGAACCCTGACTGAACCTATTGGCCGACCCGGACATCTTCACAACGTCCGTCTCCGCCAGACAGTTTCCACCACGCACCACCCAATCGGTGCGCCGACCCCCCGCAACCTCATGCCCTTGCCGGAAGTCCCCCATGCACCACCGGTTCACCTGGAGGACGACCGAGCGTAGTCAGGCCGCTTCGCCGCCCGCAAGGCGTCCACAACGATCTTGTCAGACCGCTGGATGGTCACGATGGCCTGCTCCTTCTCCAGTGTCTGGACCACGCCTCCAGGGATGTTGAGGGCCGGCTCCAGATCCTGCGGCTTGCCGATGACCTTGAAACGATAGGGGGCGTTGATCTTGTTCCCGTCGACGCTCACGGTGTTGCCCGCGTCGGACAGGTAGGTGCCGGCGACGATGCGGACACCGTTCACCTGCATCGCCTCCGCCCCGGCCGCCCGCAGCTCCTGGATCGCGTCGAGCAGCATGTCCGCCTCGACCGTGCCCTTCGTGTCGTCGATGGTGATCGTGATGCCGGGTCCCTCAGCAGCCACGGTGCCCGCGAGGATGCCGAGTTGTCTCTCCTTCTCGACCGTCTGCCTGCGGGCCTCCTCGGCCTGGTCGGAACTGTTCTCCAGTTCGTCACGCTGCTTCTCGAGACCTCGCTTCTCGTCCTCAAGACGCTGACTGCGGTCATCGAGTTCATCGAGGATGCGGACAAGATCTTCCTGGCGTGCTCCGCGCAGGGCGCTGTCGCCGTCGCTGTTCGAGGCGACCTGGACTGCGAGACCGAAGCCCAGCCCGAACAGCAGCAGCGCCACGATGAGTTGGGCCCGGCTCGCCCGCGGCGGCCACAGCCCCTTCACCAGCCGCTGCCGGCCGGTCATCAGCTCCGCCGTACGGTCGCCGTCCTCCTCAGCGGCCTCAGGAGCCTCGTCGGGGTCGGCGCGCACCTCCTCGGGCAACTCCTTGCGCAGCCGGTTCTCGGGGGTCGCGTCCTGGTTGCTCATCGGCCTCACGCCCGGAAGACGTGCCGGCGGATCGCCGCGGCGTTGGAGAAGATCCGGATGCCGAGCACCACGACGACGCCGGTCGACAGCTGCGCGCCCACGCCCAACTTGTCGCCCAGGAACACGATCAACGCGGCCACCACCACGTTCGACAGGAACGACACGACGAAGACCTTGTCGTCGAAGATGCCGTCGAGCATGGCCCGCAGACCACCGAAGACGGCGTCGAGAGCCGCCACGACGGCGATCGGCAGATACGGCTCGACGACCGCCGGAACCTCGGGCCGGACCAACAGGCCCGCCACGACGCCCACGACGAGACCCAGTACGGCGATCACGATGTGCCCTTCTCAGTTGTCTCGGTGTTCGGCTGTGCTGTACGGACGATCACACTCGGCGCCGCGGGCAGCCGCAGGTCCTCCTGCGCGGAGATGCTGGTCCGGATGCCGAAGTTCTCCTGCAGGGCGTTCAGGTACAGGCCGTCGGCACTGTCCTGGAAAGCGCGGCTCAGCCGTTCCCCGTCCCCCACCGCGAGCACCGTGTACGGCGGCACCAGCGGCCTGTTGTCGACCAGTATCGCGTCACCCGCGGCCCTGATCGCGGACAGGGCGGTCAGCCGCTGCCCGTTGACCGAGACGGCCTCCGCGCCGGACTCCCACAGTCCGTTGACGACGCGCTGCATGTCGCGGTCGCGCACCCGTCCGGTGTCCGAGAAGCCGGACGCCCCGCGCGCGTCACCTCCGGCGGCGTCACCGGCCTCCTTGGCGTCGTCCACGACCAGCTTCACGCCGGGTCCCCGCACCTCGACGGCGCCCGACAGGATGCTCACGAGGTCGGCCTGCTCGCCGTGGCCGGCCGCCTTCAGCGCCTCGCGCTGCCGGGCGCTCACATCGGCCCGCAGCTCGTCGACCGTCTTCTCCAGCTCGTCCGCCGCCTCGGTCTCCTTCTCGACGCGGTCGACGAGCTCTTCACGCTCCTTGGCCACGACGGGCGCCGCCACGCGCGCCTGCGCCGCTCCCACGGTCACCACGAGCGCCGCGAGCACCAGGCCCACGGCGAGCCCCAGCTTGGCCCGCAGCGTCTTGGGCAGCCCACCCTCACCGGCGGCCTTCTTACGGGCGGCGGCCTCGGCGTAGCCGTCGTCGAGACTGTGATCCATGACGTTGGTGAGCAGCGACATGGACGCGTCCGGACGCGGCGGGCGCGTGGGTGTGCTCCGAACGGGGGGCTGCGGCATGCCGCACATCGTCGCACGTCGCCGCCGATACTCCGAATGGCCCCACCGCGTGTGCCGGACAGGCCCCTTTCAGGGGTACCTGTCCGGCAGACGTGCTTACGCGGGACTCAGCGGCCGGCGCTGTCCACGACCGCCGCCCACTCGTCGAGCAGCGCCTGGGCGGACGCGTCGTCCGGCCCCTCGGCCCACAGATGGGTGACCGCCTCGGCCGGGTCGGGCAGCACCATCACCCAGCGGCCGTCCGTCTCCACGACCCGCACACCGTCGGTCGTATCGACAAAGCGATCCCCGGCCGCCTCGACGACCCGGCGCATCACGAGCCCCTTGACCGCCCACGGGGTCGCGAGGTCCCGCTTCAGGACATGTGCCCGCGGGATCCGCGCGTCGATCTGGCTGAGCGTGAGCTGGGTACGCGCCACCAGTCCGATCAGCCGGACGAAGGCGGCGGTGCCGTCGAAGACGCTGCTGAACTCCGGGATGATGAAGCCACCGCGGCCGTCACCTCCGAAGATCGTCCCTTCTTCGGCGCCCACGCGGGTCAGGTCGTCGGGCGACGTGGTCGTCCACTCCACCTGCGTCCCGTGATAGGCGGCGACCTGCTCCGCGATCCTGGTGGTGGTCACCGGAAGCGCCACACGCCCGCTGCGCCGCTCCGCGGCCACCAGGTCGAGCATGACGAGCAGGGCCCGGTCGTCCTCGACGATCCGCCCCTTCTCGTCGACCAGCGACAGCCGCTCTCCGACAGGGTCGAAACGCACGCCGAACGCGGCCCGCGCCGACGCCACGATCTCGCCCAGCCGCACCAGCCCCGACCGCCGTGTCTCGGCCGACTCGGTGGGCCTGGACTCGTCGAGACCGGGATTGATCGTCAGCGAGTCCACGCCCAGCTTGCCGAGCAGGCTGGGCAGCACCAGACCGGCACTTCCGTTGGACGCGTCCACGACGACCTTGAGCCCGGACTCCGCGATCCCCGTAGTGTCGACGTTCCGCAGTAGTGACCCGGTGTAGGAGTCGAAGACACTGGCCGGGAAGTGCAGGTCGCCGATCTCGCCCGGGAACGCGCGCCGGTACTCCTGCCGTGCGAAGACCCGGTCCAGCTTGCGCTGACTGGCCTGCGACAGGTCGGCCCCCTGTCCGTCGAAGAACATGATGTCCACCGAGTCCGGCACCCCGGGCGTCGTACGGATCATGATCCCGCCGGCACTGCCCCGCGCCGTCTGCTGCCGCGCGACCGGCAGCGGCACGTTCTCCAGGTCCCGTACGTCGATGGCGCTGGCCTGAAGCGCGGAGATCACCGCCCGCTTCAGCGCCCGCGCACCACGGGAGTGGTCACGGGCCGTCGTGACGGTGGCCCCCTTCTTCAGAGTGGTGGCGTACGCACCCGCCAGCCGCACCGCCAGTTCGGGCGTGATCTCGACGTTCAGGATGCCGGAGACGCCGCGGGCGCCGAAGAGATGCGCCTGGCCTCTGGACTCCCAGATCACCGAGGTGTTGACGAAGGCACCGGCCTCGATGGTCTTGAACGGGTACACCCGCACATTGCCCTGAACGATCGATTCTTCACCGATCAGGCACTCGTCACCGATGACCGCGCCGTCCTCGATCCGCGCGGCGCGCATGATGTCGGTGTTCTTGCCGACGACGCAGCCTCGCAGATTACTGTGCTGCCCGACGTACACGTTGTCGTGCACGACGGCCCGGTGCATGAAGGCACCGCTCTTCACGACGACGTTGGAGCCGATGACCGTGTGCTCACGGATCTCGGCGCCGGCCTCCACCTTGGCGTAGTCGCCGATGTAGGCCGGCCCCCGGAGCACGGCGTCGGGGTGTACCTCGGCGCCCTCGGCCACCCACACACCGGGAGAGATCTCGAAGCCGTCGAGTTCGACGTCGACCTTGCCCTCCAGGACGTCGGCCTGGGCCTTCACATAGCTCTCGAGCGTCCCGACGTCCTCCCAGTAGCCCTCCGCGACATAGCCGTAGATGGGCTTGCCCTCCTTCATCAGCTGAGGGAAGACGTCACCCGACCAGTCAACGGGCACATCGGCTTCGACATAGTCGAATACCTCGGGCTCCATGACGTAGATGCCGGTGTTCACGGTGTCCGAGAAGACCTGGCCCCAGGTCGGCTTCTCCAGGAAGCGCTCGACGCGGCCCTCCTCGTCGACGATCGTGATACCGAATTCCAGCGGATTCGGCACACGCGTCAGACAGACGGTGACCATCGAGCCCTTTTCCTTGTGGAAGTTGATGAGCTCGGTGAGGTCGAAGTCCGTCAGGGCATCGCCGGAGATGACGAGGAAAGCGTCGTCCTTCAGTGCTTCCTCTGCGTTCTTGACGCTTCCGGCGGTACCGAGTGGCTTCTCCTCATTGGCATACGTGAGCTCCATACCGAGCTCTTCGCCATCACCGAAGTAGTTCTTGACGAGAGAGGCCAAGAACTGAACGGTGACGACGGTCTCATTCAGCCCATGCCTTTTGAGCAGCCGCAGCACGTGCTCCATGATCGGCCGGTTGACCACCGGCAGGAGCGGCTTGGGCATGCTCGAGGTCATGGGGCGAAGGCGAGTGCCTTCGCCCCCGGCCATCACGACGGCCTTCATGTCGGAAGCGTCCTCCTCCAGAGACGACGGTCTAGCCGACTTCACCCGTCCTGATTGTCCCGCACTTTTCCCGAGCGGGCCATCGAGCCGCTACGCCCTCTGCAATCGGCGAGTTCAATCGGCCATGGCGGCGTCCGCGCGAACGACACGGCGGACTTGTACCACGTAGAGGACTCCTGCCCACCAATAGAGTGTTGTACCCCATCCAGCGAACGCCCATCCGAAAATAGCAGCGAGTGACGAGATCCAACCACTGCCGTCACTGAGCAGCAGCAAGGGGAAGGCGTACATCAGGTTGAAGGTGGCCGCCTTCCCCAGGAAGTTCACCTGCGGCGGCGGATACCCGTGGCGTCTGAGGATCCCGACCATGACCAGCAGAACCAGCTCACGCGCCAGCAGCACCGCGGTCAACCAGAGCGGCAGAATCTCCCGCCACGTGAGGCCGACCAAAGTCGAAAGAATGTAGAGCCGGTCGGCCGCCGGGTCCAGAAGCCGGCCGAGGCTGCTGACCTGGTTCCAGCGCCTGGCGAGCTTGCCGTCCAGGTAGTCGCTGACACCGCTCAGGGCCAGCACCAGAAGCGCCCAGCCGTCACTCTTGGGCCCACCGAACTCAGGCCTCAGAATCAGCCACAGGAACAGCGGCACGCCAACGAGCCGCGCCATGCTGAGGACGTTGGGGATGGTGAGGACCCGGTCTGTCTGGACACGGGTCTCCTGGACCTCCACCCGGGGGCCTCCTGTGGTGAACGAACCGACGATGCTACCCGACCCTACCTCAACACAAAAAAGCTCTGGCTCTCGGGCAGTCACGCCCAAGAGCCAGAGCTCTAAAAGGAGTTCGGCGGTGTCCTACTCTCCCACAGGGTCCCCCCTGCAGTACCATCGGCGCTGTAAGGCTTAGCTTCCGGGTTCGGAATGTAACCGGGCGTTTCCCTCACGCT
>NZ_JBHTWG010000001.1:504774-739354 GCF_042792555.1 Streptomyces sp. NPDC056628 | reverse complement strand
CCCCGCGGATGATCCGCGGGGCGCCCCACCCCGTCCTCATGTACGACGTCGTCACGTACGGAAGGGAACACCAGGGCGCCGGGTGACCGGCCGGCGTGGCCGTTCACGGCGGCGACCGCCGTGGGGCCGGGCGGGTCAGGCCAGGCCGATGCCCGGGGTGGCCGCGCCCGCCAGCCAGATGATCGCCAGCAGGGTGTCGATCGCGCCCAGGACCAGCGCCACCAGGGCGGGGGCCGGGCGGGCTCCCGACCATGAGCGGCCCATGGCCAGCCAGCCGCAGACGATCGCCACCGGGCCGAGAACGATGCCCAGTACGAAGAATCCGGCGATCGCGCAGATGGCTCCGACGATTCCCAGCGTCGCGCGATCCGGCCCGGTCCGTGACCACGTCCGGCCACGTGAGCGGGGGTACCTGCGCGTGCCGTGTCCGAAGCCCGCCATCGTCAACTCCCTGGTTCGGCGTTGGACTTGACGAGTAACCGCTGTGGCGGACTTCATGCCCGCGCGGACCGGACCGTCGGCGCGCTGTCCCCCTCCGGCAGCGCGCCGCTGGCCGCGGTCACCCTTCCCGGCGGCGTCCACCTGCCCGAGGACCATGCCGTACGGAGGGCTTGACTTACTGTCACCTGCGGGGCCCGACGACGGGAGGGATCCGCGGCGTTGTCACCCTGATGAGGGAACTCCCGCCGCGAACCCCTCCGTTCGCCCGCGTCAGATGTGCGCCGCGCCCGCGCCGGCGCCCGCGTTCTCGCCCTTCTTGGTGAGGAAGGCGACGAGGACGGCGACGACGGCCACCCCGGCGGCGACCAGGGAGGCCGCGCTCATGCCGGAGATGAAGGTCTCGTGGGCCACGTCCGCGATCTTCCCGGCGATCACCTCGGGGGTGCCCGGAGGAACGGGGGCGCCGCCCTTCTGCACGGCGGTCGCCGCCCCTTCGAGTTGCTCGGGGGTCAGCGGCGGCAGTCCGGCGCCCGTCCAGTTGCCCGGGAGGTCGCTGTCGACCTTCGAGGCCATGACGGCACCCAGCACCGCCGTACCGAGGCTTCCGCCGACCTGCATCGCGGACTGCTGCAGACCGCCGGCGACACCGGACAGCTCCAGCGGCGCGTTGCCCACGATGACCTCGGTGGCGCCGACCATGACGGGGGCGAGCCCCAGGCCCAGCAAGGCGAACCAGAGCGACATCACGGCGCTTGTGGTGTCCGTGTCGAGCGTCGACATGCCGTACATGGCGAGGGCGGTGAGGGCCATGCCGCCCGCCAGCGGGATGCGCGGGCCGACCTTGGTGATCATGGCGCCCGCGAGCGGGGAGCCGACGATCATCATGCCGGTAAGGGGCAGCAGGTGCAGACCGGCGTCGACCGGACCCAGGCCCCGGACACCCTGCAGGTAGAAGGTGACGAAGAACAGGCCGCCCATGAAGGAGATGGCCATCAGGACCATCAGCACCACACCGGCGGACAGCGGGACCGAGCGGAAGAGGCCCAGCGGGATGAGCGGCTCCTTGACCTTCGTCTCCCAGAAGGCGAAGAACCCGAAACTGGCGAGCGAGCCGATGATGAAGGCCCAGACACCGGTGTCGCCCCAGCCCCACTCCGGAGCCTTGATGATGGCCCAGACGAGGCAGAACACCGCGGCGGACAGCGCCGCGATGCCGAGCAGGTCGAAGGAGCGCGGCGCGTTCTCCGCGCGGTGATCGAGCAGGATCCACACGCCGAGCGCGACGGCGAGGACGCCGACCGGCACGTTGACGAAGAACACCGACTGCCAGCTGACGTGCTCGACGAGGACACCGCCGAGGATCGGGCCGCCGGCGGTGGAGGCGCCGATGACCATGCCCCAGATGCCGATGGCCATGTTGAGCTTCTCGGCCGGGAAGGTCGCGCGCAGCAGGCCGAGCGCGGCCGGCATCAGCAGGGCGCCGAACAGTCCCTGGAAGACACGGAAGACGATGACCATCGTGATGCCCTGGGACAGCCCGATGGCGGCCGACGAGGCGGCGAAGCCCGCCACGCCGATGAGGAAGGTCTGGCGGTGCCCGAACCGGTCGCCGAGCTTGCCCGCGGTGATCAGGGAGACCGCCAGCGCGAGGAAGTACGCGTTGGTGATCCACTGCAGATCGGACCAGGTGGCTTTGAGGTCCTCGCCGATGGCGGGGTTGGCGATGGCCACGATGGTGCCGTCGAGGGCCACCATCATGACCCCCACTGCGACGGTGATCAGCGTGAGCCAGGGGTGTCCGCGCATCCCCTTGGCCGACGTCGCGTCCGAGGGGACCGCCGGCGCGTCGCCCCCCGACCCCGTCGTGTCGATGGTGGTCTGACTAGTCATGTGTTCGAGGCTAGTGACAGTCACTGACAATTGACAAACCGATTCACAAGTCGGTAACTGACACCTATGGAAACGTTGCGCGAACGCAAGAAGCAGCGCACCCGGGAGGCGCTGCTGCGTACCGCGCTGGAGCTCTTCACGACACGGGGGTACGAGGACACCACCGTCGACGACATCGCCGACGCGGTCGATGTGTCGCAGCGCACGTTCTTCCGGTACTTCGCGGGCAAGGAGGAGGCCGCCCTCGCGCTGCAGGAGATGACGGAGACGCACTTCCTGCGGGCGGTGCGCGCCCGGCCGCCGCACGAGGCCCCGATGGAGGCGCTGCGGCAGGCCGTCCTGGACAGCTGGGACACGCTCAGCGAGGTGGTCGAGTCCGTGGCGCCGGTCGAGGTGTTCCTGCGCATGTACCAGGTCATCGAGTCGACGCCGGTCCTCCTCGCCGCCCATCTGCGGCGCTCGCTGGAGACCGAGGAGGCGATCGCGCGGGTGCTGGCCGAACGCGAGGGGGTCGACATCGACGCGGACCCGCGGCCGCGGCTGGCCGTGGCCGTGTTCGGCGGGGTGATGCGGCTGACGGAACGCCGGTGGTGCACCGGCGGGGACACGAGCCTGGACGCCATACGGGCGTTGGCGGAGCGGTACCTGGAACAGGTCGGTCCGGCCCTCACCGGGAGCTGGCGAACAGGCTGAGAGGGTCGGCCCGTTCACGCCACCTTGATCCAAACGTGATCCGTGTCACTTGGTCAACGCGAGACCCTCTCGTTCTCCTAGTGTGTCCTCCCAGTGACTTCCTTCGACACCACCCCGCAACTGAACGTCTGGCGCGCTCTGCTCGCACTGGCCGTCGTGTTCGTGATGCTGGCGACCACGGGCTGGACCGCGCTGCGGCACGAACGCGGCACCGCCCCGCTCGAAGCCTCGCTCAGCGCCTGGGAGCACGGCAGTCTCGCCGGGCGCCGGCTTCCGGCGGCGGACTCCTCCCCCGCCCGGCTCGCCTCGTTCTTCGCCTCCCTCACCGAGTACCAGCGTTCGGATCTCGTACGCCGCTATCCGCTCGCGGTCGGCAACATGAACGGCGCCCCGGTCGACCTGCGGTACCGCGCCAACCGCGTCGCGCTCCGCGAGGCACGTGAGGTCGAGCACAAGCGCGTGCACGACAGCGGTCTCACGCCGGACGGGCAGCGCGAGGCGGCACACCGCGAGGAGCGCTTCGGGTCGCTGCTGCGCTCCGACCGCCAGATCCTCGCCTTCGACCCGGCCGGCACCGGACGGGCCGCGGAGGTCTTCGGCGACCTGGACCGGGCCGAGCGGGTCTCGGTCGTCGTCCCCGGCGTCGACACCGACGTGCTCACCTTCCAGCGCACGCACCGCAGGTACTCGGCCCCGGTCGGCATGGCCCGGTCGCTGTACGACGCCGAGGGCCGGGCCGCCCCCTCGACGCGTACGGCCGTCATCGCCTGGGCCGACTACACCGCGCCCGGCGGTCTCGGGCTGGACTCGGCGACCGCGACGCGCGCCGCTGACGGGGCCGTACGGCTGAACGCGCTGCTGCGGGCGCTGCCGGGCCGGTCGCCCGTCTCGCTGTTCTGCCACAGCTACGGCTCGGTGCTGTGCGGCCTGGCCGCGCACCGACTGCCGGGCCGGGTCACCGACATAGCGGTGGCGGGCAGCCCCGGTATGCGGGTCAAGCGGGTCTCGCAGCTGCGCACGTCCGCGCACGTGTGGGCGATGCGGGACGCCGACGACTGGGTGCAGGACGTGCCGTATCTGGAGCTCGGCGGCCTCGGGCACGGCGAGGACCCGGTGTCCTCGGTGTTCGGCGCGCGGGTGCTGTCGGCGCGGGACGCGAAGGGGCACAGCGGCTACTTCGAGCCCGGCACGGAGAGTGTGACGAACTTCGCGGCGATCGGCGTGGGCGCGTACGAGTCGGTGCGGTGCGCCGACGGCACCGTCGGGTGCCGTGCGGGCCTGCCGGACGCCGCGTCGGCCGGACGCGCGTAGAGACGAAAGGAACTGCGGTGTGCGCGGGGTGGGGACGGAGGAACACGTGCCGCATACGATGAGCCGCATGGGTGACGTACTGGCCGGATTTCATGCCGCCTGGGAGTTCGAGTCCGACTCCGTACTCATCCGCTACGAACGGGGCCTCAGAACACCGAAGCTGTTCCAGGCCCTCGGGGAGCGCCGCGTCCCCTACCGGGCGATCGCCGACGCGACGCTGACGCCGGGCAGACGCGGGACCGTGGTGCTGCGTCTCGAACTGCGCGCGGGCGCCGATCCGTTGCTGGCGGCGGCCGCGGGGCAGCTGAAGGAGGGCAGCGACCCGTACCGGCTGGTGCTGCCGGCCGAGCGCGAGACGCTCGCCGAGTACTACCGCGACGAGGTGCGGGACCGGCTGACCGGCTCCGGGGCGGTCGAGGACTTCCTCGTGGGCGCGCCCGAGGCGCCGTTGCAGTTCAAGGCATATGACGGAAAAGCCTCGTTCGATGGGAAAATCGTCCATTTCAGGTGGTTCTGGACGGGTGCGTCCTCGGCGAAGTGGAAGGCCGGCGACCAGAGTTTCCCGCTGGCCGAGCTGAGCGGTGTCGAATGGCGCTCGCCCGAGGTCTTCGAGGGGCATCTGCGACTGCTGCGGCAGGACTCGGCACAGCAGCCCGCGCAGGCCGACCAGGACCCGGCGGCCGTCGTCTTCGGGCTCGGGTACGGGCCGGTGCACGAGTCGCTGCCGTTCGCCGCGGCCGTGCTCGCGGCGGTCCGCCGGGCCGGACCGGTGGCCGTGCCGCCGGCCGGGGCGCCGCGGCGCGACCCGGCCGACATCGCCGAGCGGATCCGTCATCTCGGCGAGCTGCACCAGGCGGGGCTGGTGACGGACGAGGAGTTCGCCGGCAAGAAGGCGGAACTGCTCGCCGAGCTGTGAGCGCTCCTACTCCCGGCCGGCGGAGGTGAAGGACATGTCCGCGTAGCGGGTGCCGGCCACCCGCTCCGCCAGCGGCTCCAGCAGGGCCAGTTCCGCCGCGTCCAGTTCGATGCGGGTCGCCGCCGTGTTCTCCTCCACGCGGGAGGGCCTGCGCGTGCCGGGGATCGGGACCACGGGGAGGCCGTGCACCGCCGCGCGCTGCTGGACCCAGGCCAGGGCGATCTGGCCGGGCGTCGCGCCCCGGGCCCCGGCGAGGGCGCGGATCGGCTCGAGCAGGGCCGCGTTGACCGAGGCGTTCTCGCCCGTGTACCGGGGCTGCTGACGGCGGAAGTCGTCGGCGCTCAGCTCCTCGGCGCGGGCGAAGGACCCGGTGAGGAAGCCCCGGCCCAGCGGGGAGTACGGCACCAGGGTCACACCCAGCTCGCGGGCGGCCGGGACGACGCCGGACTCGATGTCCCGGCTGAACAGGGACCACTCGGACTGGACGGCCGCGATCGGGTGCACCGCCTGCGCCTGGCGCAGTTCGCCGGCCGTGACCTCGCTCAGGCCCAGCTGCCGCACCTTGCCCTCGCGGACCAGTTCGGCCATCACGCCGACGGTCTCCTCGAGCGGCACCTCCACCTGGCGGCGGTGCATGTAGTAGAGGTCGATGACGTCGACGTCCAGCCGCCTCAGACTCGCCTCGACGCACTGGCGGACGTACGGCTCGTCATTGCGGATGATCCGCTTCGTGAGGTCCTCGGGGTCGATCGCCAGACCGAACTTGGTGGCGATCACCACCTCGTCGCGGTGCGCCTTGAAGAACGGCGCCAGGAACCGCTCGTTCTCACCGCTGCCGTACGCGTCCGCCGTGTCGTACAGCGTGACGCCGAGGTCCAGTGCCCTCTCCAGGGTGGCCCGCGAGGCGTCCGCGTCGACGGGGCCGTACGCGAAGCTCATGCCCATGCAGCCGAGGCCCTGGACACCCACCTCGGGGCCGTCCGCCCCGAGGCGCGCCGTCGCCGTCCTGCCGTCGCTCATCTGGCCTGCTCCGTGTTCTCGTCCAGGTAGGCCTCCCGTTCGAAACGGCGGCCTGCGTCGGCATAGAAATTGATCTTCCGGTCGAGCACCGCCAGGGTGTCCCGCAGTTCGGCGATCCGGGCGAGGACGTCGCGGCGGGTCGCCTCCAGCAGCTCGAAACGCTCGCCGAAGGTGTGGTCGCCCGCGCGCACCAGCTCGGCGTAGCGGACCATGTCGGCGACCGGCATGCCGGTGAGCCGCAGCTTCCCGACGAGGTCGAGCCAGTCCAGGTCCCGGTTGCTGTACCGGCGCTGGCCGGTGTGCGAGCGGTCGATGTGCGGCATGAGGCCGATGCGCTCGTACCAGCGCAGGGTGTGGGCCGTCAGGCCGGTGAACGCGACGACCTCGCTGATCGTGTAGCTGTCCTGCCCCTGGGGGCGCCGGTCCGGGCGCGGCGGGGCGGCGCAGCTGTCGGTGCTCGTGGTCTCCATCACCGTCATGGCGTCCACGCTATGGCCTTGGAGTGCGCTCCAAGCAAGCGGAAACGGTGAGAAACGCGTGGCACATGGCGCGATCTCCATGGCCGCCGGATACGGACGCTGTCGCCTACGCCGTGTCCCGGCCCGGGACAGGGAGGCTTAGGCTCGACGGCATGTCGCTGAGCAGCCTCGCACTGATCGAGAACTGGCCTGTTCCCACCGCCGCCGCCGGAGTCGTCCGGGCCGACGGCACGGTCCTCGGTACCCACGGCCCCGTCGGACACCGCTTCCCCCTGGCCTCGGTGACCAAGCCGCTGGCCGCCTACGCGGCCCTGGTCGCCTACGAGGAGGGCGCGGTCGAACTCGACGAGCCGGCCGGGCCGGAGGGCTCGACGGTACGGCATCTGCTCGCGCACACCTCGGGGCTGGCCTTCGACGAGCACCGGGTGACGGCCCCGCCCGGGGAGCGGCGGCTGTACTCCAACGCCGGGTTCGAGCAGCTCGGGGACCACATCGCCAAGGCGACCGACATCCCGTTCGCGGAGTATCTGCGCCAGGCGGTGCTGGAGCCGCTGGGCATGACGGACACCTCGCTGGACGGCTCCCCCGCGAAGGACGGCGTGTCCACGGTCGGGGATCTGCTGCGGTTCGCGGCGGAGGTGCAGGCGCCCCGGCTGCTGGACCCGCGCACGGTCGCGGAGGCGATGACCGTGCAGTACCCGGGCACCAAGGGCGTCCTGCCGGGGTACGGGCACCAGAACCCCAACGACTGGGGGCTGGGCTTCGAGATCCGGGACGGCAAGGCGCCGCACTGGACGGGCGCCGCGTCCTCACCGCGCACCTTCGGGCACTTCGGCCAGTCGGGGACGTTCCTGTGGATCGACCCGGACGCGGGCGTCGCCTGCGTGGCGCTCGCGGACCGGGCGTTCGGGCCGTGGGCGGCCGAGGCGTGGCCGCCCTTCACGGACGCGGTGCTGGCCGAGGTGTAGCCCCGGTCGGCGGCCGGGCTTTCAGGCTCCTGTCCAGCCGGCGGGGCGTCCACGGACGCCGGGTGGATCAGTGCGGCGTCCGCCGCCGTGGCCGTTCGGCTGACGCCGGTCAGCCGGTCATCTCCCAGACCAGCAGCTCGGCCGGGGTCACCGCGACCGCCTCCAGGTCCACGGCGCCGGTGACGCGGGCCGCGTCGCCCGGGCCCAGCTCCTCCCCGGCCAGCCGCACCTCGCCGCGCGCGACATGGACGTACAGGTACGCCGCGTCCGGTACGGCCGTCCGCTCCCCCGCCGTGAGCCGCCGTACATGGAGCATCGCACCCGCCTCGGGGACGGCGTACGGGGTGGAGTCCGCGATGCCGTGGACGATCTCGTAGGCCGGGTCGCCGCCCGGGGCCAGGGGCGCCAGCCAGGTCTGCACGAAGGTGAGGGGCACGTCGGCGTCATTGCGTTCGACGTGCCGGACGCCGCCCGCCGAGCTGAGCCGCTGGACGTCGCCGGGGCGCACCACGGTGGCGTGGCCGGTGGAGTCGCGGTGGGTGAGCTCGCCCTCGACCACCCAGGTCACGATCTCGGTGTGGCTGTGCGGGTGCTCATCGAAGCCGGCGCCGGGAGCGAGCCGCTCCTCGTTGCAGGCGATGACCGCGCCGAAGCGGAGGTTGTCCGGGTCGTAGTGCGGGCCGAAGGAGAAGGCGTGGCGGGAGGTGATGCCCGCGGCCGGATCCCCTCCCGGATAGCGCTCCGCGGCGCGCCGTACATCCATCACGGGACCACCGTAGACCCACCGGACAGCCCGCGGGCGACCCTCGGGCACGCGGCGGCGTCCCGATAAGGCAGTCTTGTCCCCGTGCCCGAACCCGTAACCCGAAAGCCCGAAGCCGCCGCGCACGACGTCCACGCCCACGCCGCGACCCTGAAGCGACTGGAGAAGTCCTCCGGTTCGCTCGCCGCGCAGGCCATCGCGCGCATGGACGAGACGCTGCCGTGGTACCGGGCCATGCCCCCGGAGAACCGTTCCTGGATCGGTCTCGTCGCCCAGGCCGGTATCGCCGCGTTCACCGAGTGGTTCCGGCATCCCGACGCGCCGCAGGCGATCTCCACCGACGTCTTCGGCACCGCGCCGCGCGAGCTGACCCGGGCCATCACGCTGCGGCAGACCGTGGAGATGGTGCGCACCACCATCGAGGTCATGGAGTCGGCGATCGACGAGGTCGCGGCGCCCGGCGACGAGAGCGTGCTGCGCGAGGCGCTGCTGGTGTACGCCCGGGAGATCGCCTTCGCCACGGCGCAGGTCTACGCCCAGGCCGCCGAGGCACGCGGTGCCTGGGACGCCCGGCTGGAGTCCCTCGTGGTCAACGCCGTGCTCAGCGGGGAGGCCGACGAGGGGGCCGTCTCCCGGGCGGCCGCGCTCGGCTGGAACTCGCCGGAGCACGTCTGCGTGGTGCTCGGGACCGCGCCGGACGGCGACAGCGAGCTGACGGTGGAGGCGATCCGCAGGGCCGCCCGGCACGCCAAGCTCCAGGTGCTGACGGGGGTGCTCGGGGACCGGCTCGTGGTGATCGCGGGCGGCAGCGACAACCCGCTCGCCGTGGCCAAGTCCCTGATCGGGCCGTACGCGGCCGGACCGGTGGTGGCCGGGCCCGTCGTACCGGACCTGCTGGCCGCCACACGGTCCGCGCAGGCGGCGGCCGCCGGGCTGAAGGCGTGCACGGCCTGGCAGGACGCGCCGCGTCCGGTGCTCGCGGACGACCTCCTCCCGGAGCGCGCCATCGCCGGGGATCCGAGCGCGCGCGAGCAGTTGGTGGAGGAGATCTACAGACCACTGGAGGAGGCGGGGTCGGCACTGCTGGAGACGCTGTCCGTCTATCTGGAACAGGCGAGCAGTCTGGAGGGCGCGGCCCGGATGCTGTTCGTTCACCCCAATACCGTGCGCTACCGGCTTCGACGTGTGACTGACGTCACCGGTTGGTCACCGTCCGATGTACGCTCCGCCTTCACCCTGCGAATCGCGCTGATCCTGGGGCGTCTGGCCGACGGCGATCTCCAGCTCTAGTCTTTTGTCGGAGGCCCACAAAACCCCCTCGTGTTCTTCGTCCTTGTCCTCACGGGCGGCGTCGGCCGTCCCCAAGAGAGAGTGTGAGAGTGCTCGTACTCGTCGCTCCCGGCCAGGGCGCCCAGACGCCCGGCTTCCTGACCCCCTGGCTCGAACTGCCCGGTGCCGCCGACCGCCTCGGCGCCTGGTCGGACGCCATCGGACTGGACCTCGCCCACTACGGGACGCAGGCCGACGCCGACGCCATCCGGGACACCGCGGTGGCCCAGCCGCTGCTGGTGGCGGCCGGCATCCTGTCCGCCGCGGCACTCGGTGACATCGTCCCCGGCGCCGTCGCCGGCCACAGCGTCGGTGAGATCACCGCGGCCGCCTACGCGGGCGTCCTCGACGACACCGCCGCGCTGACCCTCGTGCGCAAGCGCGGCCTGGCGATGGCCGAGGCCGCCGCGATCACCGAGACCGGGATGTCGGCGCTGCTCGGCGGCGACCCCGAGGTCAGCGTCGCGCACCTGCAGAAGCTGGGCCTGACCCCGGCCAACATGAACGGCGCCGGGCAGATCGTGGCCGCCGGCACCATGGAGCAACTGGCCGCGCTCAACGACGACAAGCCCGAGGGCGTGCGCAAGGTCGTCCCGCTGAAGGTCGCCGGCGCGTTCCACACGCACCACATGGGCCCGGCCGTGGACAAGCTGGCCGAGGCCGCCAAGGAGCTCGTCCCCGCCGACCCGAAGGTCGCCTACGTCTCCAACAAGGACGGCAAGGCGCTCACCACCGGCGCCGAGGTGCTGGAGCGCCTCGTCGGCCAGGTCGCCAACCCGGTCCGCTGGGACCTGTGCATGGAGACCTTCAAGGAGCTCGGCGTGACGGCCCTGATCGAGGCGTGCCCCGGTGGCACCCTGACCGGACTCGCCAAGCGCGCCCTGCCGGGCGTGAAGACCCTGGCGCTGAAGACCCCCGACGATCTCGACGCTGCTCGCGAGCTCGTCGCAGAGCACGCCTGACAAGGAGCCCGGAGCATGGCGAAGCTGAAGCCCAGCAAGGGCGCCCCGTACGCACGCGTTTTGGGCGTGGGCGGGTACCGGCCCACGCGGGTGGTGCCCAACGAGGTGATCCTGGAGACGATCGACTCGTCCGACGAGTGGATCCGTTCGCGCTCCGGCATCCAGACGCGTCACTGGGCGAACGACGAGGAGACCGTCGCCGCGATGTCGATCGAGGCGTCCGGCAAGGCGATCGCCGACGCCGGCATCTCGGCCGAGCAGATCGGCGGCGTGATCGTCTCGACCGTCTCGCACTTCAAGCAGACGCCGGCCGTCGCCACGGAGATCGCCGACAAGCTCGGCACGAACAAGGCCGCAGCCTTCGACATCTCGGCCGGCTGCGCGGGGTTCGGCTACGGTCTCACCCTCGCCAAGGGCATGATCGTCGAGGGTTCCGCGGAGTACGTCCTGGTGATCGGCGTGGAGCGGCTGAGCGACCTCACCGACCTGGAGGACCGTGCCACGGCCTTCCTGTTCGGCGACGGCGCCGGCGCGGTCGTGGTGGGCCCCTCCGAGGAGCCGCACATCGGCCCGACGGTGTGGGGCTCCGAGGGCGACAAGTCCGAGACCATCAAGCAGACCGTGCCGTGGACGGACTACCGCGACGGCGAGGTCGAGAAGTTCCCCGCGATCACGCAGGAGGGTCAGGCGGTCTTCCGCTGGGCCGTGTTCGAGATGGCGAAGGTCGCCCAGCAGGCGCTGGACGCGGCCGGGATCAGCCCGGACGACCTGGACGTCTTCATCCCGCACCAGGCCAACGAGCGGATCATCGACTCGATGGTGAAGACTCTCAAGCTGCCGGAACACGTGACGGTCGCCCGTGACGTGCGCACCACCGGCAACACCTCGGCCGCCTCGATCCCGCTCGCGATGGAGCGGCTCCTGGCGACCGGCGAGGCGAAGAGCGGCGACACCGCGCTCGTCATCGGATTCGGGGCGGGTCTCGTCTACGCCGCCACGGTCGTTACTCTCCCCTAGGCACTTCGTGCCGGATCATGTGAACCGGCACGGGACGCGCACCACCTGCCGCTCGTGCGGCGGGCGCCCAACCCTCTGAAGAACCTGAACAACAACGAAGGAGCGCCACCATGGCCGCCACTCAGGAAGAGATCGTCGCCGGTCTCGCCGACATCGTGAACGAGATCGCCGGCATCCCGGTCGAGGACGTCCAGCTGGACAAGTCCTTCACCGACGACCTGGACGTCGACTCGCTGTCCATGGTCGAGGTCGTCGTCGCCGCCGAGGAGCGCTTCGACGTGAAGATCCCCGACGAGGACGTCAAGAACCTCAAGACCGTCGGCGACGCGACCGAATACATCCTCAAGCACCAGGGCTGATCGACCGACCGGCCCCTGGGCCGACTGCCCCGCCACCCGGCGGTGGCGCCGCTGAATCCTCGTATCCGTTGGAGAAAGAATTCCCGTGAGCCCGACCAATCGCACCGTGGTCGTCACCGGTATCGGCGCAACCACACCGCTGGGTGGCGACGCAGCCTCTACCTGGGAGGGCCTGGTCGCCGGACGTTCCGGCGTCAAGCCCCTGGAGCAGGAGTGGGCCGCCGACCAGGCGGTCCGTATCGCCGCGACGGTCGCCGTGGAGCCCACCGAGGTCATCCCCCGGCCGCAGGCCCGCCGCCTGGACCGCTCGGCGCAGTTCGCCCTGATCGCAGCTCAGGAGGCGTGGAAGGACGCCGGGTTCGAGGCCAGGGCCGGTGAGGACCCGACCGTCGACCCGGACCGCCTGGGCGCGGTCATCGCCTCCGGCATCGGCGGCGTGACGACGCTGCTCGACCAGTACGACGTGCTGAAGGAGAACGGCGTCCGCCGCGTCTCCCCGCACACCGTCCCCATGCTGATGCCGAACGGCCCCTCCGCCAACGTCGGTCTGGCCGTGGGCGCCCGCGCGGGCGTGCACACGCCGGTGTCGGCGTGCGCCTCGGGCGCCGAGGCCATCGGTTACGCCATCGAGATGATCCGCAGCGGCCGCGCCGACGTCGTGATCGCGGGCGGCACGGAGGCGGCCATCCACCCGCTGCCGATCGCCGCGTTCGGCAACATGATGGCGATGTCCAAGAACAACGAGGACCCGCAGGGCGCGTCGCGTCCCTACGACGTCGCCCGGGACGGCTTCGTCCTCGGCGAGGGCGCCGGCGTGATCGTCCTGGAGTCCGCCGAGCACGCCGCGAAGCGCGGTGCCCGCGTGTACGCCGAGGCGGTCGGGCAGGGCATCTCCGCCGACGCGCACGACATCGTGCAGCCGGAGCCGGAGGGCCGCGGCATCTCGCACGCCCTGCAGAACCTGCTGGACCGCACCGACCTGGACCCGGCGGAGATCGTGCACGTCAACGCGCACGCCACGTCGACCCCGGCGGGTGACATCGCCGAGCTGAAGGCGCTGCGCAAGGTCTTCGGCGACGACGCCGACCACATGGCCGTCTCCGCCACCAAGTCGATGACGGGGCACCTGCTGGGCGGTGCCGGCGGTGTCGAGAGCGTCGCGACCGTGCTGGCGCTCTACCACCGGCTGGCCCCGCCGACCATCAACGTGGAGAACCTCGACCCGGAGGCCGAGGCGAACGCCGACGTGGTCCGCGGCGAGGCCCGCAAGCTGCCCGTGGAGGGCCGTATCGCCGCGCTGAACGACTCGTTCGGCTTCGGCGGGCACAACGTGGTCCTGGCGTTCCGGACGGTCTGAGCGACCCCCGTACGCACGGGAAGGGCCCCCGCCTTCGAGGCGGGGGCCCTTTCGTGTGCCCGGAGGTGAGCGGGTGTCAGACCACCTGGTGCAGCCAGCGCACCGGCGCGCCCTCGCCCGCGTACCGGAAGGGTTCCAGTTCGTCGTCCCACGGCTTGCCGAGGAGCTTGGCGATCTCCGCCTCCAGGTCCGCCCCCTCGCGCTGGGCGCGGGTCAGGGCGGCGCGCAGCCGGTCCTCGGGGATCAGGATGTCGCCGTGCATGCCCGTGACGGCGTAGAAGATGCCCAGGTCGGGGGTGCAGCTGTAGCGCTCGCCCTCGGCGGTGGGGCAGGGTTCCGCCGTCACCTCGAAGCGCAGCAGGTGCCAGCCGCGCAGGGCGGACGCCAGCTTGGACGCCGTGCCGGCCTCGCCCTGCCAGGAGAACTCCGAGCGCCAGGTGCCGGGCGCGGCGGGCTGCCGGATCCAGTCGAGGTTGACGCGCGTGCCGAGCACCCCGGCGACGGCCCACTCGACGTGCGGGCACAACGCGCGCGGCGCGGAGTGCACGTACAGAACTCCACGTGTCGTCACCGGGACCTCCGGGCTGAGCGGACATCTTGCGAACTGGCGGACGAGCGTGGCAGGGGAGCCACGTTTGATGGCGAGGCTACCGTGCGGCGGGGCAAGGAGTGTGACGTACCGTCGGTCCCGGGGCCGTGAAACGCCTGCCATTCACCCGGCAGGACGCTTGTGCGGGTGTGAGCCGTTGCATGCGCGGGCCGGGGAACCCGCGTGCGGTGTCATGGGTTCACACTTCGACGGGTCCGACGAGGGAATGGACGGGTATGCGGAAGCGACGGCTTGTCACACGCGCTGTCCTCGCCGCCGTGACCGCGGCCGTGCTGGGCGCGTCCGGCTGCGACGCCGTGGGCGGCACCTCCCCCGCCCCCACCGGCACCGGGGGGCGCGGCGCGCGGCCCTCGCCGAAGCCGGCGCCGGTGTGGGACCGGGCTCCCGCCTCGGTCGCGGCGGTCGGCGACTCGATCACCACGGGGTTCGACGCCTGTGCGGTGCTGTCGGACTGCCCGGAGGTGTCCTGGGCGACGGGCACCCGTGCGGCGGTCGACAGTCTGGCGGTGCGGCTGCTGGGCCGGGCGAAGGCGACGGAGCACAGCTGGAACCTCGCCGTGACCGGGGCCCGAATCGGTGACGTTCCCGGCCAGATGGCCCGGGTCGTGACGCACCGGCCGCAGCTGGTCGCGGTGATGGCGGGCGCCAACGACGCCTGCCGCCGATCGGTCGACGCGATGACGCCGGTGGCCGAGTTCCGCGAGAGCTTCGAGGAGGCGCTGCGCACGCTGCGCCGGTCGCTCCCGAAGTCCCAGGTGTACGTGGCGAGCGTGCCGAACCTGATGCGGCTGTGGGAGCAGGGCCGCCTGAACCCGACGGCCCGGCAGGTGTGGGACCTGGGGATCTGCCCGTCGATGCTGGGTGACGCGGAGTCCCTGACGGCGGCGGCGAACCAGCGCCGGGCGACCGTGCAGGGCCGGGTCGAGGCGTACAACAAGGTGCTGAAGGACGTCTGCGCGAAGGACCGCCGGTGCCGGTTCGACGGCGGGGCGGTGTACGGCTACCAGTTCAGCCAGGCGCAGTTGAGCCAGTGGGACTTCTTCCATCCGAGCGTGGACGGTCAGGCGCGGCTGGCGGAGATCGCCTACCGCACGGTCACGAACTAGTGTTCCGCTCATGAGCGAACACTTCGGAACACTTTCCGACGGCACGGAGGTCCATCGCTGGACCCTGGAGCGCGCGGGCGTTCGGGCGCGAGTCCTGTCGTACGGCGGGATCGTGCAGTCACTGGAGGTGCCCGACCGGGACGGCCGGACGGCCGACGTGGTCCTCGGGTTCGCCGATCTCGACGGGTACGTGACGCATCCCGGGCCGTATCTCGGCGCGCTGATCGGCCGGTACGCCAACCGGATCGCGGGCGGCCGCTTCCCGCTGGACGGGGTCACCCACGCGCTCGGCCCCAACACCCCGCCCCACTCCCTGCACGGGGGCGCCCGCGGGTTCGACAAGCGCGTGTGGGACGTGACGCCCGTCGAGCACGGGCTGCGTCTGACCCGCGTCAGCCCGCACGGCGAGGAGGGCTTCCCGGGGCGCCTGGAGGTGACGGCGACGTACACCCTGGAGGCCGACGGGGCGCTGCGGTTCGGGTACGAGGCGGTGACGGACGCGCCGACCGTGGTCAATCTGACCAACCACAGCTACTTCAACCTCGCGGGGGCGGCCTCCGGTGACGCGGGCGGCCACGAACTGCGGCTGGCGGCCTCCCGGTTCACCCCGGTCGACGCCGATCTCATCCCGACGGGCGTCCTGGAGGACGTCACGGGCACCCGCTTCGACTTCCGCCGAACGCGCAAGGTCGGCTCCGGGTACGACCACAACTTCGCGCTGGACAAGGGCGTGACCGAGGACGCGCGGGAGGTAGCCGAGCTGTACGAACCCTCGACCGGGCGGGTGCTGACGGTCGCCACGACCGAGCCCGGCCTGCAGCTGTACACGGCCGACCAGCTGGGCGAGCCCTTCTCCCCCGGTGACGGCATCGCGCTGGAGACCCAGCACTTCCCGGACTCCCCGAACCGGCCGGACTTCCCGAGCACGGTGCTGCGGCCCGGCGAGGTGTACCGGTCGGAGACGGTGTACGCCTTCTCGGCGCGCTGACGGACGGAGAAGGCCCGAGCCCCGGTCCCGGTGTCAGGGCCCGGACCGGGGCTGTTCCTGGGCACTTCTCCCGGATCAGACGTTAATGGTCGCGGTCAGCCTGCGGTCGGCGATCGAGCGTCCGAGCTGAATCTCGTACGAACCTTTCACAAAGGTCCACACCTCGGTCGTCTCGTCCCACACCTCGAAAGCCCGGCGGGGCAACTCGATCACGGCCTCGCCGCTCTGCCCCGGCTCGGCCGACACCCCCGCGAACCCGGCGAGCCACCGCGCCGGCCGCCCGGCGTCCGGCTCGGCGGGCGCCAGGTAGACCTGGACGACCTCGCGGCCCGGCCGCTCGCCGGTGTTGCGCACCCGCACCCGCACCGTGGTGCCCTTGACCTCGGCGGACTCGTACGCCCACGTGGTGTAGCCGAGGCCGTGCCCGAACGGGTACGCCGGGGTGCGGCCCGCCTTCTCCCAGGCGCGGTAGCCGATGAAGACGCCCTCGGAGTAGACGAGCTCGCCGTCGGTGGGGACGACGTCGGTGACCGGGGCGTCCGCCAGCGGGCCCCAGGTGGTGGGCAGCCGGCCGCCGGGCTCCTCGGCTCCGGTGAGCACGTCGGCGAGGGCGGCGCCGCCCTCCTGCCCCGGGAACCAGCCCAGCAGGACGGCGGCGACCTCCTCGCGCCACGGCAGTTCCACCGGGGAGCCGGAGTTGACGACCACGACCGTGCGGGGGTTGGCGGCGGCCACGGCGCGGACCAGGTCGTCCTGGCGGCCGGGCAGCCTCAGGTCGGTGCGGTCGAAGCCCTCCGACTCGACCCGTTCGGTGGTGGCGACCACGACGACGGCGGTGTCGGCGGCGCGCGCGGCCTCGGCGGCCTCGGCGATGAGTTCGTCGGGGTCGCGCAGCGGCTCCTGGTGGGCGAGCGTGAAGCCGACGACCCTCAGCGGGGCCTCGGCGTGCTCGACGACGTGGGTGAGGGAGACCTCGACGGGGGTGCCGGCGGTGAGTTCGGGCTGGGCGCGCGGGACGGGTGCGCCGAAGAAGCTGATGAACGGGTCGTCCTTGGTGGGGCGCTGGACGTCGTCGTAGTACGTCGTGCCGTCGACGACGAGTGTGAAGGCGCCGATTCCCTTGATGCCGAAGGTGTGGGCTCCGGTGACACGCGGGGTGAACGTGCCGGTCAGCTCGACGCTGTGCAGGGTCTCGTGGGTGACGCCGTCGGGGAGGTCGGAGCCCATCCACTGGATGTGCCCGCTGGGCGCGGAGCCGGTGCCGAGGATGTCTCCCGCGGCGTCCCGGCACACGGCCCGCAGGGTGAAGCCCCGGTCGGCGACGCCGGGTTCGGTGCTGGGGTCGGCGCCGACGGCGTAGGTCAGGGCGCCCTCGGGGAGGGCGGCGGTGAGGCCGTCGAGCGGGGAGACGGTGCGGGCCGGGAAGACGGTCGCGGAGCCGCCGCCGAGGACCCGGGCGTCGCGGGCGGCGGCGCCGATCAGGGCGACCGTGCCGCCGGGCGGCAGCGGCAGGGCGTCCTGGTTGCGGACCAGGACGAAGGAGCGGCGGGCGATCTCGCGGGCCAGGGCGGTGCCGTCGGTCTCGGGCGGGAGAGCGGTGACGGCCGGTTCGGCGCCGGGGAGTACGCCGACGCGGGCGGCCAGCCGCAGGACGTTGCGCACGGCGTCGTCGACCCTGGACTCGGGGACCTCGCCGTCGCGCACGGCCCGGGCGAGGGCCTCGCCGTAGACGGTCCGGGGGCCGGGCATGGCGATGTCGAGGCCGCCGTCGAGGGCGGCGGCGGTGTCGCGGGCGGCCGCCCAGTCGGAGACGTTGACGCCGTCGAAGCCCCACTCGCCGCGCAGCACCTCCTCGACCAGCCGGCGGTGCTCGGTCATGGTCGTGCCGTTGACCGTGTTGTACGCGGTCATCACGCCCCAGGGGCGGGCGTGCTCCACGATGTGCTCGAAGGGCGCCAGATACAGCTCGCGCAGCGCGCGTTCGCCGACGACGTTGTTCACCGTGAAGCGCTCGGTCTCGGCGTCGTTGGCGACGAAGTGCTTCACGGTGGTGCCGACGCCGCCGGACTGCACGCCGGACACGTAGCCCGCGCCGATGACCCCGGTCAGATACGGGTCCTCGCTGTACGCCTCGAAGTGGCGTCCGCCGAGCGGGGAGCGGTGCAGGTTGACGGTGGGGGCGAGCAGGACGTGGACGCCCTTGCGGCGGGCCTCCTGGGCGAGGAGGACGCCGGCGCGACGGGCGAGGTCCGGGTCCCAGGCGGCGGCGAGGGCGGTCGGGGACGGCAGGGCGACGGAGGGGTCGTCGGCGGTCCAGCGCACACCGCGGACGCCGATCGGGCCGTCGGACATCACGAGGGAGGGCAGGCCGATCCCGGGGAGGGCGGGCAGGGTCCACATGTCCTGGCCGGAGAGCAGCCGTGTCTTCGCGTCGAGGTCGAGCCGGGCCAGGGCCGTCTCCACGACCGCCTCGCGTGCTGCGTCGGCCTGGGTGCGCGTTCCCGCCATCGCGGTGCCTCCTCGTCGAGTCCGGGCTGTGGGCACCATCCTGCCTCGGTCACCTGTCGACCGGTAGGTTTCGTTATCCGCGCGTTATACGAGGGCCGGAGGCATCCCGTACGGTGACGCCATGAACGCGAGGGTCAGGGGCGAGGAGCGCCGCGGCGAGATCGTCCGGGCGGCGCTGGAGGTGATCGCCGAGCGCGGCTACCGGGGCGCGAGCCTGGCCGCGGTCGCCGAACGGGTGGGGCTCACCCAGCAGGGGCTGATGCACCACTTCCCGAGCAAGGACGCGCTGCTCGTCGCCGTGCTCCAGGAGCGGGACCGGTGGGACGCCGTGCCGGACAGCCGGTGGCGGGTCGATCTGCTGGCCGCGCTGGTCGAGTACAACGCGATGCGGCCCGGCATCGTGCAGACCTTCTCGGCGCTGCTCGGCGAGAGCGTGACGGACGGGCACCCGGCGCGGGCGTACTTCTCCGAGCGGTACACCCGGGTGCGGGCGAGCATGGCGGAGATGCTGCGCGCCGAGTACGGCGACCGTCTGCCGAACGGGCTCACGCCCGAGCGCACCGCCCCGCTGCTGGTCGCGGTCATGGACGGGCTGCAGTACCAGTGGCTGCTGGACCCCGCGTCGGTGGACATGCCGGGCGCGTTCCGGGACTTCCTGCGGCTGCTGGGCGAGCCGCAGGGCTGACGGCGGCGGACGGACCAGGCGCACGCACCATGGCGTGGACCTCTCCCGTCACGCGATACTTCCGGCGTCCCGCACGACCCCCACCGTGACGGAAGGACCGGAACCACTGTGATATCCACCCGTGTTCGGACCGGAGTGCTCACCCTGGCCCTGCTGACCGGCCTCGCGGCGCCCGCCACCGGGACCGCTGCCGCCGCCGGGACGGCCGCCGCGCCCACCGTCGAGGAACAGCGGCTCACCCGGGCGGTCCCCCAGGAGATCCTGCGCCGCTCCGGGTTCGGCACCGCCACCGCCGCCTTCGCCCGCGCCCTGGAGAGCGCGCACGGCTACGCGGCGGCCCGCCGGGCCGTCGAACACCACGGGGCGGCGCTGTGGCGCCGGGCCGTCGACCGGGCGCAGGGGCGGGGACCGGCGGGCGGCGACCTGAGCCGGGACGACGACCGGCCGCTGTACTGGGCCCGGTTGACGATGACACGGGAACTGCGGACGTGGGAGCCGGGCTTCGCCCTCGGCGAGGGACGGCGGGCCGCGCTGCTCGACGCGCTGGAGCGGACCTCACGCGGGCAGGGCGACATCCGGCTGCCGCGGGAGAAGGGCGTCCGGCGCATCCTGGTCACCGGGTTCGACCCGTTCACGCTCGACCGCGACATCCGTATCTCCAACCCGTCGGGGGCGGCCGCGCTGGCGCTGGACGGCACGGTCGTCGAGACGGCGGCCGGTCCGGCGCGCGTGGAGACGGCCGTGTTCCCGGTGCGCTGGCGGGACTTCGCGGAGGGGACGGTGGAGCGGGCGCTGCGGCCGTACCTGGGGCGGGTCGACCTCTTCACGACCGTGAGCCAGGGACGGGTGGGGCGGTTCGACGTGGAGCGGACCAACGGGGCCTGGCGGGGCGGGTTCCCGGACAACGAGAACGCCTCCAGCACCGGCCTGGTCCCCGTCGCCAGCCCCGGCCCGCAGCCGCAGCCGCAGTGGACGACGACCACCCTGCCGTACGCGGCGGTCGTCGCCGCGCCCACCGGCCGGTTCCCCGTGTTCGACAACACGAGCGTGACCGAGATCCCGGCGGGAGGCACCGCGGCCGTCGTCCGGCCGGACGGGCCGACGCCCGGTTCGAGCGCCCGGGCCGGGGGCGGCGGGGACTACCTCTCCAACGAGATCGCCTACCGGGCGACGCTGCTGCGCGACCGGCTGGGGCTGCACGACGTGCTGCCGGGCGGGCATGTGCACACGCCGGTGCTGCAGTTCGGGGCCGGCAACACCGATCCGGCGTCGGGGGCGGTGACGGACCCGGAGTTCGTGCGCAACCGGCTGGACATCATCGCCCAGGTCCGCACGATCCTGACGGTGGCGGCCGGCAACCCGGTCACCAGGTGACCTTCTCGCCCTCGGGCTCGGCCGGCTCGTCCTCCCGCGTCTCCTCCCCCGACAGCTCCCGGGCCATCAGCGTGGCGCCCGCGACCGCGCCGGGCATCAGGAACACGGCGACGAACGGCACCAGGAAGACGGCGGCGAGCGGGGTGCCGAAGCCCCAGACGAGCATCTTGCGGGAGCGCAGGAGCCGCATGCGCTCCCGCAGCTCGACGCGGCGGCGCTGGAGGGCGACCGCCGTCAGCTCCTCGGTGAGGAAGAAGCCGGTGACGACGACACCGAGGACCGGGACGACCGTCTGGCCGACGACCGGGACGAAGCCCGCCGCGAACAGCAGCACGCCCCAGACGGCGGCGCGCACGACGATCCGCAGGCTGTCCCGGCCCGAGATCCACAGCTCGCGCCAGAGCGGCAGCCCGGACTCGGGCGCCGTGCCGTCGGGCGAGACGTCCCGGTCGACCCGCTCCGAGAGGCTCTCGTAGAAGGGCTGGCCGATCAGCAGGGTCGCGGCGGTGAAGGTGACCACGGACAGCAGCAGGGCCAGGGCGAACAGGACGGCGGTGAGCAGCCCGCGGAACAGGCCCTGCCAGGGGCTCGCCCAGCCGTCGGCGAACGGGGTCGACCAGGCCACGAGGTCCTGGCCCCACAAGGCGAGGGCCACGAGCGTGGCGGCGTACAGCACCAGGGTAATCAGGCCCGGGATCAACCCGAAGCCGTACTGCCTGCCGTGCCGGGCCACCCATCGCTGGCCCTTGAGGAGAAATCTGAAACCGGCACCGAGATCGCGCATGCGGATCACTGTAGACGGGGTGTGTCACACCGCCGTCACGGTGGCTTCGGTGCCCGGTCACGGCGGCCGGCGGCCTCCCCGGGAGAATGGGCCCGGGCAGGGCGGGTGTTGTGGGCGTGGCAGACGTCACGGGCCAGGGTGAGGAGAGCGGATGGCACCGGAGATCCACGGCACGGTCGCGGACGGCTTCGAGGTGGTCCGGGAGGAGTTCGCGGCGTTCGTGGCCACGGAACGGCCGGACTACGAGGGCCAGGTGTGCGCGTACGTGCACGGCAGACGGGTGGTCGACCTGTGGGCGGGCCCCGGTGCCGGGGCCGACTCCCTCTACGGGGTGTTCTCGTCCTCCAAGGGCGCGGCCCATCTCGTGGTGGCGCTGCTCGTCCAGGACGGCGTGCTGGACCTCGACCGCGAAGTGGCGTCCTACTGGCCGGAGTTCGCGGCCGAGGGCAAGGCCGGGATCACCCTGCGCGAGCTGATCGCGCACCGCGCCGGGGTCGTCGGCCTCGACGCGGGATTCACGGCGGACGAGCTGGCCGACGACCGGGCGATCGCGGAGCGCCTCGCCGGGCAGCGGCCGTTCTGGCGGCCGGGCACGGCCTTCGGCTACCACGCGCTCAGCGTCGCCGCGCTGACCGGCGAGGTCGTGCGGCGCGCGACCGGCCGCACCCTCCAGGAGATCTACGAGCAGCGCGTCCGCGCCCCGCACGACCTGGGCTTCTTCCTCGGGCTGCCCGAGGAGCTGGAGTCCCGCTACCGCCCGGTGCAGCCGATGGAGCCCACGCCGGAGCAGCGGGCGGCGCTGGACGCCGTACCGACCGGCCCGCACACGCTGGCCTCGATCGCGTACAACACGCATGTGCCGATGCCGGGTGAGCCGGCGGACTACCCCAACTCCCGTGCGGTGCGGGCGAACGGGCCCGCCTCGGCGGGGGGTGTCGCCTCCGCGCGGGGCCTGGCGGGGATGTACGCGGCCGCCGTGAGCGGGCTGGGCGGGCGCCCGCCCCTGCTGAAGCCGGACACGGTCGCCGAGGTCGGCCAGATCCACTCCACCGGCCGGGACCTGGTGTCCGGGACGTACAAGTCGTTCGGGCTCGGCTTCCAGGCGGTCGCGGACCCCTGGTACCCGTTCCTGGGCGCCGGTTCGTTCGGGCACGCCGGCGCGAGCGGCTCCCAGGCGTTCGCCGACCCGCGCGGCGGTCTCGCGTACGGCTACACCCGGCGCCGCTACGCCTTTCCGGGCGGGGCGGCCGTGGAGAACGACCGGCTGGTGCGGGCGGTGCACACCGCGGCGCGGGCCGGCTGAGCGGGGAACACGCGCGGCCGCGCCCCCCTGCGGGGGCGCGGCCGCTGCGTGTGCGGGGACCGTCAGAGCTTGACGATCATCTTCCCGGTGTTGTCGCCGCGCAGCACGCCGAGGAACGCCTCGAGGTTGTTCTCGATGCCCTCGACCACGGTCTCGCGGTACTTCAGCTCGCCCGAGGCGACCCAGGGGCCCACCTCCTGGACGAACTGCGGCTGCAGGTCGTAGTGGTCGCCGACCAGGAAGCCCTCGATACGGCCGCGGGTCTGGATCAGCCGGGCGAGGTTGCGCGGGCCGGGGGCGGGCTCGGTGTCGTTGTAGACGGAGATCATGCCGCAGACCACGATACGGCCGTCCCGGTTGAGGGAGCCGATGGCGGCCTCCAGGTGCTCGCCGCCGACGTTGTCGAAGTACACGTCGATGCCGTCCGGGGCGGCGGCGCGCAGCTGCTCGCGCACCGGGCCGTTCTTGTAGTTGAAGGCGGCGTCGAAGCCGTACTCCTCGACCAGGAGCTTGACCTTCTCGTCGGAGCCGGCGGAGCCGATGACGCGCGAGGCGCCCTTGAGCCGCGCGATCTGGCCGACCTGGCTGCCGACGGCGCCGGCCGCGCCGGAGACGAACACCGCGTCGCCCTCCTTGAAGGCGGCGGTGCGCAGCAGTCCGGCGTAGGCGGTGAGGCCGGTCATGCCGAGGACGCCGAGGTACGTGGACAGGGGCGCGGCCTCCGGGTCGACCTTGACGGCGTGCTGGGCGTCCAGGGCCGCGTACTCGCGCCAGCCGAAGAAGTGCAGGACGTGGTCGCCGACCGCGATGCCCTCGGCGTTCGACGCGACCACCTCGCCGACCGCGCCGCCCTGCATGACCTTGCCGAGCTCGTAGGGGGCGGCGTACGACTTCGCGGCCGACATACGGCCCCGCATGTAGGGGTCCACCGAGAGGTACCGGTTCCGGACGAGCACCTGACCTTCGCGGGGCGTCGGCACCTCGGCCTCGACCAGGGCGAAGTCCTCGGCCTTGGGCCAGCCGACGGGACGGGAGACGAGGTGCCATTCGCGGTTGATCACGGGGTGCCCTTCCATCAAAATACTTCAGTACCTGAAACAACCATGCGCCTGAATATTTCAGGATGTCAAGTAACCCGTTACCCTGGACGAGTGACCACTCCACCCAAGACGAACCGTCCGGACGAGCTGACCTTCGAGGTCGTCGATCTCATCGGAGCGGTCGTGGCCCGCTATCACGCGGAGTACGAGGAGGCGGCCGCGGAGCACGCGCTCACCGGCGCCCAGGCACGGCTGCTGAGCCTGCTCTCGCTGGAGCCGCTGCCGATGCGCAAGCTGGCGCAGCGGCTGCGCTGCGAGCCGTCGAACGTGACCGGCATCGTGGACCGGCTGGAGGTACGGGGCCTGGTGGAGCGCCGACCGGACCCGGCGGACCGGCGGGTGAAACTGGCCGCCGCGACCGAGGAGGGCCGTCAGGTGGCCCGGAGCCTGCGGGAGTCCCTGCGGTTCGCCCGGGAGCCGCTGGCGGGCCTGTCGGAGGACGAGCGGGTGGCGCTGCGCGACCTGCTGCGCCGGATGCTGGCGGACTGACGCCCGCCCGCGCGCGGCGGGATCAGGTGCACCACCACAGGAAACGCTCGCACTCCTCCGTCGGCTTGGGGTCGGGCGTCGGTTCCGACGTGGCCGGCGGGGCCTCGGTCGAGGCGGGGTCGCCGCCCGACGTGGGCGTGGGGTCGGGGGCCGGGGGCGGCGTTTCCGCGCCGGTACCCGCCGACGCCGACTGCGACTGCGGGTCCGGGGTGCCGTCCCCGTCCGCGTCCTCGCCCTTCTTCCCGTCCTCGTCCTTGTCCTTGTCCTCGCCGGACGCGGAGGCCGAGGGGGACGCGGACGGCTTCCCCGAGGCCGTGCCCGCCCCCGTGCCGACGGCGACGCCGGTGGCGCCGGGCGACGCCGGCACCTCGCCCTCGGCGGTGCCATCCACCGAGGAGTCGCCGGCCGCGGCCGTCGTGGGGCTGCCGCCGGGGGCGTCCATGCCGAGTTCGGCGAGGCTCAGGCCGCCGGCGGCCAGGACGAAGCCCGCGGCGACGAGCAGGGTGCGGCGCCGTCTGCGGCGGTGCGCGGCGGCCTTGCGGTCCCGGCGGCTCGCGCCGGCCCCGCTCTCGTCGGCGTCGCCGTCCTCGTCGTCGTAGGCGTCCTCGTCGTCGTACGCGTCCGGGTCGCCGTACCCCTCGGAGTCGTCGTAGCCGTCGGGGCCCGTCCGTTCGTCCTGCGGGCCGATATGGGCATCCCGCTCGTCACGGCCGCGCCGGCGGCCCCGGCCGCGGCGCTGCGCCGCCCGCCGCGCGGCCCGGCCGCCCGCCGGTGCCGCCTCCGCGAACTCACCGGTGCCACCGGGGGCGCGCACGCCCCCGGGAGCGTCCGGTTCGGCGTCGGTGTACTGCCCCGCGTACGCCGCGGGCGCGCCCGGGGACCGCTCGGCCGGCTGGGAGTACCCGGCGCCGGCGAGGGCGTCCGCGTACGCATGCGGCTGATCGGTCGTGGCGCCGCACCCCGGACAGGCGAGTGCGCCGTTCAGGTGCCGTCGGCACGGCTGGCAGTAGTCCATGACGCGGGAAGACTAGGTTCCGGACGCACACCGTTCCTAGTCACCGCTGTGAAAGTTTTGTGGACAACAATGCGCACAGGCATGACCGGTTGGCGGATATGCCATGACACGCCAGACACGCCCCGCACACTGCGCGACGAAGAGGCCGGTTTCGGACGCCGGAAGCGGTGTCGAAACCGTTATGCGCGCGACCCATTGACACCCCCGTCACCCTCTCCCTACTGTCACGTCAGCATTTCGAACGTGTGACGAAATATCGAACACGCCGGGTGCACAACCGAATGAGCCGACGACGCATCAAGGGGCAACTGCCGTGCGCATCACCGGAATCAGCACACACGTGGTCGGGACGCCGTGGCGCAATCTGACCTACGTCCAGGTGCACACCGACGAAGGGCTGACCGGAGTCGGCGAGACCAGGATGCTGGGCCACACCGACGCGCTGATCGGCTATCTGCGGGAGGCCGAGGCCAACCACGTCCTCGGCTCCGACCCGTTCGCCGTCGAGGACCTGGTGCGCCGTATGAAGTACGGCGACTACGGGCGCGCGGGTGAGATCGTGATGTCCGGCATCGCCGTGATCGAGATGGCCTGCTGGGACATCAAGGGCAAGGCACTCGGGGTGCCGGTGTGGCAGCTCCTCGGCGGCAAGGTCACCGACAAGGTCAAGGCGTACGCGAACGGCTGGTACACCACCGAGCGCACACCCGAGGCGTACCACAAGGCCGCCCGCGGGGTGATGGAGCGCGGGTACAAGGCGCTCAAGATCGACCCCTTCGGCACCGGGCACTTCGAGCTCGACCACGAGCAGACCCGCTACGCCGTCTCCCTCATCGAGGCCGTACGGGACGCCATCGGCCCCGACGCCGAGCTGATGCTGGAGATGCACGGCCGCTTCTCCCCCGCCACCGCCGTCCGCCTCGCGCGGGAGCTGGCGCCCTTCCAGCCCGCCTGGCTGGAGGAGCCCTGCCCGCCGGAGAACCTCAAGGCGCTGGAGAAGGTCGCCGCGAAGGTCGACATCCCCGTCGCCACCGGTGAGCGCATCCACGACCGGATCGAGTTCCGGGAGCTGTTCGAGAGCCAGGCCGTCGACATCATCCAGCCCGACGTCGGTCACATCGGCGGCATCTGGGAGACCCGCAAGCTCGCCGCGACCGCCGAGACCCACTACACGCTCATCGCCCCGCACAACGTCGGCGGTTCCGTGCTCACCGCCGCCTCCCTCCAGGTCGGGTTCACCTCACCGAACTTCAAGATCCTGGAGCACTTCAACGACTTCGCCGACGCGGAGATCAAGAAGGTGGTCAAGGGCGCGCCGCAGGTCGTGGACGGGTACTTCCACCTCTCCGACGCCCCTGGGCTCGGCGTGGAGTTCGACGCCGACGCCGCCGCCGAGTTCCCGCAGCAGCAGGCCCGGTTCGACCTGTGGGCCGAGGGCTGGGAGCAGCGCAAGCCGAAGGGGACACGATGAGCGTCGCCGTCGTCGTCGAGGCGCCCGGCCGGCACCGGCTCGCCGAGCACACGCCCCGTGCGCCCGGCCCCGGCGAGGCGCTGGTCCGGGTGCACGCGGCCGGCATCTGCGGCAGCGACCGCGAGGTGTACCAGGGCAACCGGCCCGAGGGGTACGTCCGTTACCCGCTGACGCCGGGCCACGAGTGGTCCGGGACCGTCGCCGCGGTCGGCGCCGGGGTGCCGGAGCGGCTCGTCGGCCGCAAGGTCGTCGGTGAGGGGTTCCGCAACTGCCAGGTCTGCGACCGCTGTCACGCCGGTGAGACGACGCTGTGCGAGGCGGGGTACGAGGAGACCGGGTTCACCCGGCCCGGGGCCATGGCGGCCACGCTCACGCTCCCGGCCCGGCTGCTGCACGTCCTGCCGGACGACTGCGACCTCACCGCCGCCGCCCTGCTGGAGCCGGCCGCCTGCGTCGCGGCCGCCGCGATGAAGGCGCGCGCGCTGCCGGGCGAGCGGGTGGCGGTGGTCGGCACCGGGACGCTCGGGATGTTCGCCGTGCAGTTCCTGGCAGCGGGCTCGCCCGGCGAGCTGCTGGTGGTGGGCACGCGTCGCGATCGGGAGCAGCTGTCGCGCGCGTACGGGGCCACCGCCTTCCGCACCAAGGACGAGGAACTGCCGGGCGGTTTCGACGTCGTCGTGGAGACCGCAGGGTCGGCGGAGGCCGCGCGCACCTCGGCCGCGCTGCTGCGGCGGGGCGGGCGTCTCGTGCTCACCGGCATTCCGGCGCCCGGCGCGCAGGGGCTCGACCCGACCGATCTCGTCGTGCGCCAGCTGGAGGTGCACACCGTCTTCGGGGCGCCGCCGGACGCCTGGGCGCACGCCGTGCGGGTGTTCTCCGCCGGCCTCCTCGACCCGCTGCCGCTCGTCACGCACGAACTGCCGCTGACGGAGTTCCCGCAGGCGATCGAGCTCGTGGGCTCCGGCGACCCGAAGGTGGGCAAGGTTCTCCTCCGCCCGTGAGCGGCCCTTCGCCGTACGCCGGCACGGGGGCACCCTGACGGTCCCCGTGCCGGCGTACTCCCGAGGTCCCGCACACCGAGAGACGCGAACCTCGTCCGAAATACCGAACACAAAGGACATCCCGTGACCGACGCCTCCGCAGCCCGACGACCCGGCGAGCGGGTGCTCGCCGCCCTCGGCCTGGGCGCGCCCGACCTCTCCCCCGCCGACGCCTCGCCCCACACCTTCCCGGGCGGGGGCCGCTGGCGCACCGAGATCCCCTCGTGCGAGGGGCCCGAGACGCTGGCCGTCGTCCTGAAGGAAGCCTCCCGGCTGGACGTGCCGATCCACCGGATCAGCCAGGGCAGCGGCGTGTGGATGCTGACCGACGCCGAGATCACCGAGATGGTCGAGGCGGCGGCCGAACGGGACATCGAGCTCTGCCTGTTCACCGGCCCGCGCGGCACCTGGGACATCGGCGGCTCCACCCGCACCGACTCCCGCGGGGCCGGGCTGCGCGCCCGCGGCCACGACGCGGTGGCCGGCTGCGTCGAGGACGCCGTGCGCGCCACCGAACTGGGCGTGAAGTGCCTGCTGGTCGCCGACGAGGGCGTGCTGTGGACGCTGCACCGGGCGCGCGCCACGGGCATTCTCCCGGCCGACACCACCCTGAAGGTCAGCGCCCTGATCGGCCCGGTCAACCCGGCCGCCTACGCGGTGTACGAGCGGCTGGGCGCCGACTCGGTCAACGTGCCGAGCGACCTGACGCTGGACCACCTCACGGAGATCCGCCGGGTCTCCGCCGCCCCCATGGACATGTACATCGAGGCCCCCGACGACCTGGGCGGCTATGTGCGCATGTACGAGGTCGCCGAGCTGATCCGGCGCGGTGCCCCGCTCTACCTGAAGTTCGGGCTCTCCAAGGCCCCCGGCATCTATCCCTACGGCCACCACATGAGAGAGCTGACGCTGGCCACCGCCCGCGAACGCGTCCGGCGCGGACGGCTGGCCCTGGATCTGCTCGCACGGCACGGGGCCGACGGCGCGATGGCGCCCCTCGGCTCCCGGCTGCCCGGAACGCTGACGCGTTTCGAAACGCGCGCATAACGTTCCGGCGAAACCCCCTTCACAGAAGCAGACGCAGGCGAACACAATCCCACACACCCTTGGTCGACCGACCAGCCGACCCGAACAGCCCCGGACATGTCCTCGCAACGCCCACCGCAGCACCCGGACCTGACCGGACCGAGCACGACCGAGCCCCGCTCCACTCACATCAAGGATGATGATCATGCGTAGTCGCAGAGCCGCACTCGCCGCCATGGCCTCCGTCGCCTCCCTCGCCCTGACCCTGACCGCCTGCGGCCAGGACAGCGAGGGCGGCAGCAAGGACGACAACGGCAGCGCGAAGGGGGCGACGATCGGCATCGCGATGCCCACCAAGTCCTCCGAGCGCTGGATCGCCGACGGCAACAACGTCGTCAAGGACCTGCAGTCCAAGGGCTACAAGACCAAGCTGGTCTACGGCGAGGACGACCCCGACCAGCAGGTCTCGCAGATCGAGAACCTGATCACCCAGGGCGTCAAGGCGCTGATCGTGGCGGCCATCGACAACAAGTCGATGAACAACGTCCTCCAGCAGGCCAAGGACGCGGACATCCCGGTCATCTCCTACGACCGCCTGATCCTCGGCACCCCGAACGTCGACTACTACGCCTCCTTCGACAACGAGAAGGTCGGCGAGCTCCAGGCCGGCTACATCATCGACAAGCTCGGCCTGAAGGACGGCTCGAAGAAGGGCCCGTTCAACATCGAGCTGTTCGCCGGCTCCAACGACGACAACAACACCCGCTACTTCTTCGGCGGCGCGATGAAGGTGCTCCAGCCCTACATCGACAAGAAGCAGCTCGTCGTCCGCTCCAAGCAGACCGCGCTCAACCAGGTAACCACCCTGCGCTGGGACGGCGGCACCGCGCAGAAGCGCATGGACGACATCCTGACCTCGGCCTACAAGAGCGAGCGCGTCGACGCCGTGCTCTCGCCGTACGACGGCATCTCCATCGGCATCCTCTCCGCCCTGAAGTCGGACGACTACGGCTCCAAGGACAAGCCGCTGCCGGTCGTCACCGGTCAGGACGCCGAGGTCGCCTCGGTGAAGTCGATCATCGACGACGAGCAGTCGATGACCGTCTACAAGGACACCCGCGAACTCGCCAAGGTGGCCTCGAACATGGTCGACGCCCTGCTCAACAAGAAGAAGCCCGAGGTCAACGACACCAAGACCTACGACAACGGCTCGAAGGTCGTCCCGGCCTACCTGCTGGTGCCGGTCGCCGTGGACAAGACCAACTACCAGAAGGAAGTCGTGGACTCCGGCTACATCAAGGCGAGCGACCTCAAGTAACCGCCGGCCCACTCTGATTGGAAGGCACGACCATGGCGGGACCCGTCCTGGAAATGCGCTCGATCGTCAAGACCTTTCCCGGCGTCAAGGCGCTGTCGGACGTCACACTGACCGTCCGGCAGGGCGAGGTCCACGCCATCTGCGGGGAGAACGGCGCCGGCAAGTCCACGCTGATGAAGGTCCTCTCCGGCGTCCACCCGCACGGCAGCTACGAGGGGGAGATCCTCTTCGAGGGCGCGGTGTGCGAGTTCAAGGACATCCGGGCGAGCGAGCAGCGCGGCATCGTCATCATCCACCAGGAGCTGGCGCTGTCGCCGTTCCTCTCCCTCGCGGAGAACATCTTCCTCGGCAACGAGCACGCCCGGGGCGGCTTCATCGACTGGCGGGAGACGCTGCGGCACGCCACCGAACTGCTGCGCCGGGTGGGGCTCTCCGACCACCCCGACACCCGCGTCGCCGACATCGGCGTGGGCAAGCAGCAGCTCGTGGAGATCGCGAAGGCGCTGTCGAAGAAGGTGAAGCTGCTCATCCTCGACGAGCCGACCGCGGCCCTCAACGACGAGGACAGCGGCAAGCTCCTGGACCTGATCCTGGAGCTGAAGAAGCAGGGCATCACCTCGATCATCATCTCCCACAAGCTCAACGAGATCCGCAGGGTCGCCGACTCGGTGACGATCCTGCGCGACGGGCGGACCATCGAGACGCTCGACGTGAAGGCGCCGGAGACCACCGAGGACCGGATCATCAGCGGGATGGTCGGCCGGGATCTGGAGCACCGCTTCCCCGAGCGCACCCCGCACGAGCCGGAGGAGGGCGCCGCTCCGGCCCTGGAGATCCGCAACTGGACCGTGCACCACCCGATCGACCAGCAGCGCAAGGTCGTCGACGACGTGTCGGTCCAGGTGCGGCGCGGCGAGATCGTGGGCATCGCGGGGCTGATGGGCGCCGGCCGCACCGAGCTGGCGATGAGCGTCTTCGGGCGCGCCTACGGCCGCTACCACGGCGGCACGGTCCTCAAGGACGGCAAGGAGATCCGCACCAAGACCGTCCCGGAGGCGGTGAAGCACGGCATCGCGTACGTCACCGAGGACCGCAAGCACTACGGCCTGAACCTCATCGACACCATCAACCGCAACATCTCGCTCAGCGCGCTGGGCAAGGTCGCCAAGCGGGGCGTGGTCGACGAGCACGGCGAACGGCAGGTCGCCGAGGGCTTCCGGAAGTCCATGAACATCAAGGCGCCGACCGTCTTCGAGCCGGTGGGCAAGCTGTCCGGCGGCAACCAGCAGAAGGTCGTCCTCAGCAAGTGGATCTTCGCGGGTCCAGATGTGCTGATCCTGGACGAGCCCACCCGCGGGATCGACGTCGGCGCCAAGTACGAGATCTACACGGTCATCGACCAGCTGGCCGCCCAGGGCAAGGCGGTCGTCTTCATCTCCTCCGAGCTGCCCGAGCTGCTCGGCATGTGCGACCGCATCTACACGATGGCCGCGGGCCGGCTGACCGGCGAGTTCTCCCGCGAAGAGGCCTCGCAGGAATCGCTGATGCGTCAGATGACGAAGGACAAAGAGGTAACCCGATGAGCACGGATGTGACCGCCAAGAGCCCGGCCCCCGCGCCGCCGGGGAAGAGCGCGCGGGGCGGGGGCGACGGACTGCTCCAGCTGGTGCTGGAGGGCCTGCGCCGCAACATGCGCCAGTACGGCATGCTGATCGCGCTCGGCCTGATCGTGGTGCTGTTCGCCGTGTGGACCGACGGCGACCTGCTGCTGCCGCGCAACGTCTCCAACCTGGTGCTGCAGAACAGCTACATCCTGATCCTCGCGATCGGCATGATGCTGGTCATCATCGCGGGCCACATCGACCTGTCGGTGGGATCGCTGACGGCGTTCGTCGGCTCCATGGCCGCCGTGTTCATGGTCAAGAACGACATGCCGTGGCCGCTCGCGGTCCTGCTGTGCCTGGCGATGGGCGCGCTCGCGGGCGCGGCCCAGGGCTTCTTCATCGCGTACGGCGGCATACCGTCGTTCATCGTGACCCTGGCGGGCATGCTGATCTTCCGCGGTCTGACGGAGATCTTCCTGGAGGGCCAGACCCTCGGCCCGTTCCCGGAGGGGCTGCAGAAGGTCGCGAACGGCTTCCTGCCCGCGGTCGGCCCGGACACCAACTACCACAACCTCACGCTGCTGCTCGGCTTCGCGATGATCGCGGTCGTGGTCTTCCAGGAGTTCCGGGACCGCCGCCGGCAGCAGGAGTTCTCGCTGGACGTCCCGCCGTTCAACCTGTTCCTGCTGAAGCTGGTGGCGCTGGCCGCCGCCGTTCTGACGCTGACGATGCTGCTGGCGAGCTACAAGGGCGCCCCGATCGTGCTGCTCATCCTCGGGGTGCTGCTCGTCGGGTTCGGCTATGTGATGCGCAACGCGATCATCGGCCGCCACATCTACGCGATCGGCGGCAACCTGCCCGCGGCCAAGCTGTCGGGTGTGAAGGACAAGAAGGTCACCTTCCTGGTCTTCCTGAACATGGGCATGCTCGCGGCCCTGGCGGGTCTGGTCTTCGCCGCCCGCTTCAACGCGGCCTCTCCCAAGGCCGGCCTGAACTTCGAGCTGGAGGCGATCGCGGCCTCGTTCATCGGCGGCGCGTCGATGAGCGGCGGTGTCGGCACCGTCCTCGGCGCGATCATCGGCGGTCTGGTCCTGGGCGTGCTGAACAACGGCATGAACCTCGTCGGCATCGGCACCGACTGGCAGCAGGTCATCAAGGGCCTGGTGCTGCTGGCGGCGGTCGGCTTCGACGTGTGGAACAAGCGCAAGGTCGGTTCGTAGGTCCACGCACGGGGCCCCGCCGTGCGGCGGGGCCCCGCCTTCCTGAACAGGAGCCGCACATGGACATGAGCAGACGCACGGTCATCGCCGGTGCCGCGGCGGCGGGCATCACCGCCGCGACCCTCGGCAGCGCGCACGCGACGGGAGGCGGGGCGCCGGTCAGGTCCCTCTTCGGCACCCTCCCCGACGGCACGAAGGTGCACAGCTGGTCGCTCGCCAACGGCAGCACCCGGATGAAGGTCCTCTCCTACGGCGGTGTGGTGCAGTCCCTGGAGGTCCCCGACCGCCGGGGCCGGTTCGCCAACGTCTCCCTCGGCTTCCGCTCCCTCGACGACTACGTGGCGTCGAGTCCGTACTTCGGCGCGCTGATCGGGCGGTACGGCAACCGGATCGGCAAGGGGCGCTTCACCCTCGACGGCAGGACGTACCAGGTCGACGTCAACGACGGCGAGAACAGCCTGCACGGCGGCGCCAAGGGGTTCGACAAGCGGGTGTGGGACGTCGAGCCGTTCACCAAGGGCACCGACGTCGGCCTGCGCCTGTACTACACGTCCCTCGACGGCGAGATGGGCTACCCGGGCACGCTCCGCGTGAAGGTGACGTACACCCTCACCCGGTACGGCGACTGGCGCGTCGACTACGCGGCCACCACCGACAAGGCCACCGTCGTCAACCTGACCAGCCACGTCTACTGGAACCTCGCCGGCGAGGGCAGCGGAACGATCGAGAACCACGAGCTGAAGATCGACGGCTCCCGCTACACCCCCGTCGACGAGGGCCTCATCCCCACCGGCGAACTGGCGCGCGTCGCGGGCACCCCCTTCGACTTCCGCCGCTCCAAGGCGGTCGGCGAGGACCTGCGCGCGGCCCACCAGCAGCTCCTGTACGGCAAGGGCATCGACCACAACTGGGTGCTCGACAAGGGGATCTCACCGCGCCCGGAGTGGGTCGCCACTCTCAAGGACCCGTCCTCGGGGCGCACCCTGCGCATCGCGACGACCGAGCCGGGGCTCCAGTTCTACTCGGGCAACTTCCTCGACGGCACCCTCGTCGGCACGGGCGGCCGCGTCTACCGGCAGGGCGACGGACTGTGCCTGGAGACCCAGCACTTCCCGGACTCGCCGAACCGTCCGTCGTTCCCGTCGACGGTGCTGCGGCCGGGGCAGACCTACCGATCGACGACGGTGCACTCGTTCACCCGCTGATTCCCCGGTGATTGAACGGCTTCACCCCAGTCTCCGTATGTAGGGGCGGCCCGCGCTCCCCCGCGCGGGCCACCCCAAGACGACGGGCCCGGTCGTCCCCGCCGGGTCCGCCCCCTACGGAGGTTCCATGGCCGACAACGTCACCTCGCTGTTCCGCAGCACCGCGGCACACAGCCCGTCGATGGCGGCGCTGACACGCGAGGGCGGCGACGGGGCCGGCCCGGTCGACTTCTGCATCCCCTGCAACCCCTACTTCCCGACGCCCGAGATGTTCGAGGACATGGCGGGGAAGCTGCGGGACATCATCACGTACTACCCGAGCAGCGCCGACACCATCACGGCCGAGCTGTGCAGCCTGCTCCAGCTTCCGCCGCAGTGCGTGGCGATGGGCAACGGCTCCACCGAGCTGATCACCTGGATCGACCATCTGATGGTCCGGGAGTCCCTCGCCGTCCCCGTCCCCACGTTCGGCCGCTGGACCGACCAGCCGATGGAGACCGGCAAGCGGGTCGACATGTTCCCGCTCCAGGAGTCCAGCGGGTTCGCCCTGGACCTCGCGCAGTACGCCGAGTTCATCCGGACCAGGGGGACCCGGGTCGCGGTGATCTGCAACCCGAACAACCCCGACGGCGGCTTTCTGCACAAGCACGCGATCGTGCAGTTCATGGACGCCATGGCCGATCTGGACCTGATCGTCGTGGACGAGAGCTTCCTGGAGTTCGCGGACGCCGAGCAGGAGCCGTCGGTCGTCCAGGAGGCCATGCTGCGGCCCAACGTCATCGTGCTGCGCAGCCTCGGCAAGAACTTCGGCCTGCACGGCATCCGCTTCGGCTATCTGGTGGCCAACCCGGCCCTCGCCCGGATGGTCCGCTCGATGCTGCCGAAGTGGAACCTCAACTCCTTCGCCGAGCACGTGGTGTTCATGCTGAAGGAGCATGGCGCCGAGTACGCGCAGAGCCTCCAGCAGGTGCGCAGGGACCGGCTGGAGATGGCGGGGGCCCTGTCGGCGCTGCCCGGCCTGACGGTCTACCCGTCCCAGGGCAACTTCCTCTTCGTGCGCCTTCCCGTGGGCGCCGAGGGCACCGTGGTCCGCGACCGGATGCTCACCGAGCACCGGATCCTGGTCCGCGAGTGCGGCAACAAGATCGGTTCGTCCAGCCGCTTCCTGCGACTCGTGGTGCGCCCCCAGGTGGACGTGCGCCGCCTGGTGTCCGGCCTGGAGCAGGTGCTCTACGGGTCCAGGAGGGGAGCCGCCGTACCCGAGCCGGGTAACGGGACCAACTACAGCTCGGGTACGGCGGCCGTGGACCGGCTGGTGGGCTCCACCAACGGGGCGGGCTTCACGGCGGTGCCGCAGCCGCAGCCGGTGCCGCAGAGCGGCGGCGCCCCCATGCCGGCGCCCATGCCGACCCCCCTACCGGTGGCTCCCGCGCCCGCACCGGTCCCCATGCCGGCGCCCGCCCCGGTGCCGGCCGCCGCGGCCGCGGCGGCCGCGCCCGCCCCCACTCCCACGCCGTTCCCGTCCCCCGTGGCGCCCGCGCCCACGCCGATGCCCTTCCCGTCCCCGGTGGCGCCGGCCGCGACGATGGTGCCGCCCGGCCCCACCCCGCCCGGCGTCCCGGCCCGGGGCGGCCTCACGGCGGCGCAGGTCCGCGGCACCACCGGCCCCGGGCTGGCACCCGCTCCGGCCACCGGATGGCCGGGCAGCCAGAGTTGGCCCAACGCGGCGGGCGCCTGAACCGGCTCCCGCGCACTCACCCCTTGCGGGTTCCACTTTCGAGGGAAGGCCGACGAGTGACGGAAAAGATCCGCGCCCCTGCCCGCGACCGGTTGCCGGGACGTCCGGCCGAAATCGAGCGGCCGATCTTCTGATCGGTGGACCCCCTGCGAATGCCGACGGCCCCCCGTGAAGAATTCCGGGGGGCCGTCGCGAACGGTCCGTCAGACAGCGGTGGCCTGTGCCTGCGCGTGGGTGTGCAGGCCCAGCGCCACGCCCTCGGGGGAGGCCGCGGCGAAGACGTCGACGCAGGCGACCGCGTTCACGGTGCCGGCGAGGGCGCCCGTCAGACCGGCGGAGGCGCTGCCCGCCTGCCCGCCGGAGACCTGGTCCAAGGCGGCGTCGGATATCTCGGCGGTCTCGACCTGAGGGGTGAAGTTCATGGCCTGCGGTTCCCTTCGAATCAACGCTCTTCGACAGCCGGGGCTGTCGAAATTTCGGGAATCAAAGCACGGAGGCGAAGAAGCGGCCAACTGTCACCTCGCCCCGCACCGCGGCATTGCGACGGGTGTCTTCACCGCCATGACCACGGGGTCACCCGAACCTGCCGACTTCTTCACAGGACCCACCGTCTCGGCGAGCGCATGGCAGTACCTGGTTCGCCGTCACCTGCCCGGTCGGCCCCGGAGCGGCCCCGTCGGGCGCAGGTGTGAATATTTGCCGAATGTATGCGTGCCCGGGCCCCGGCCGCGCCGGCGGTCGGGGCCAGGGCGCCCGCGTCGGCTACTTCTTCGGGCACTCCTTCCAGGCCAGGTGGTAGATCGTGCTGATGTCGCCGTCGGTCGAGTCCATGGTCATGAAGCTGACCTTGCTCGGGGAGGACGAGCCGAGGTTGACGCGCAGTTCGGTGTTGATGTTGAAGTTGCGCTGGACTCCGCAGGGCGCCCAGACCAGTTGGGCCCAGTCGGTCTCGTCGGTGGCCTGCCAGTTGTCGTTGAGGGGGCCGTTGAAGGGGTGGTTGCGGAACTGGGTGTTCGGGGAGCCCTGGAAGTAGTACGAGGCCCGCTGGATGGCGTTGGCGCCGGGCTGGAGGGCGGCGAAGCCCCGGTAGTCGGCGCTGGCGATGGCGTACGTGAACCCGCCGGGGACGTGCACGACCAGGCTGAGCTGGCAGTTCTTGCGGAAGGCCGTCGGGTCGGAGTTGCCGCCGACCTGGGCGAGGTAGTCGCTGTAGGTCACGGTGAAGGCCGTGTTGTCCTCGGACACGGCGACCGCCGTGGTGCCCTGCGGACAGCCGGAGCCGTTCACGGTGGCGACCTTGATGACGATCTTGTCCGGCGGCGGGTCGTCGAACGCCGGGTCCGCGTGGGCGGGCAGGGCCGCGGTGAGCAGGGCGGTCAGCGCGCCTCCGCTCAGCAGGAGTCTCAGGAGTCCACGTGCCATGGATCTCTCCTCAGGATGGGGGGTGGCTGCGCCCCCGGCCCGGCCCACCCTGGTTGAAGCTTTGAAGAAAAAGGTGGGGTTTCTGTGAAGGCCGGAAGCGTACGCATCGTAGGGGGCGGAAAGCGCCCTCCGCAGGGGCCAACTCCGGCCATTTATAAGGTAGTTGAAGACAAACCGACTGTAGTGCGCAGTCGTCGCCCCGGCCCGGCCCAGGCCGGCCGGATCACGTTCCAGGAGGGTGCAAGCGCTTGCCCGTCCATGCCCCGGGGCGCGACGGTCGTTCTCCGTTGAACGACGGACGCCGGACCGCATGACGGGGACACCAGGTGCCGCGTAGGCTCGAACAGCCCGTCGAGGCGGCGGGGGGAACAGGGGGTGCGATGGACATCGCGGGCGCGCGCGCGACAGCGGCCCGGGTCGCTTCGGCGCTACGGCTGCGGCGCGCCCACACCACCGTCGTCATGCGGGACCTGGTCCGCGACCTGAGTGCCGCCGTGCGCTCCGGGTCCTCCGCCCCGGCCGGCGTCCGCGAGGTGTGCCACGCGCTGTGCGCGCGGATGAGCGCCCGGCGCGGCGGCCGGCCCGTCGAGCTGCGCTTCGAGCGGTTCCCCGACGAGATCGAGGTGACCGGACTCTGGGTCGAGTTCCAGGACTTCGACCTCGTCATCGTCGAGGAGCGCGCCGAAGCGATCCAGCAACTGGTGATACTGGGCCACGAGCTGTGGCACCTGCACGCCGGGCACCGGCACCACCACCACGGCATCGGCACCGCCGCCGCGCACGCCCTCGCCGGCCGGCCCGGCTGGGACGACGTGGCCCTCACCGTGGCCGCGCGCGACGGCTCCCGGCAGACCGACGAGGCGGAGGCGGACGACTTCGGGCACCGGCTGGCCGCCGCCGTGCGGACCCTGGTGTCCGGCGAGGGCCGGGGCGCCTCGCCCGACCCGGTCCACCGCTCGCTCGGCTATCGCGGACGCGGAGGCAGGACGCGGTGACACACCCGCAACTGGCAGAAGGCCCGGTGGAGTTCCTGTCCGGCCTGTACATCTCCTTCTGGCTCCCGGGCCTCGTCCTCGGCGCGGCCCTGGCGATCAAGCTGCCCAGCATCGTGAAGCTGTGGCGCGACCCGCTGCTGCGTGCCGTGGGCGGTCTGCTGCTGCTCGCCTGCATGGTGTTCGTCTTCGCGGCTCCCGGCACCATCGCCTGGACCAACCGGGTCGTCGGCGTCCCCAACATCGCCGCGCCCTGGGTGTACTCCCTGATCACCGCGCTGTCCGCGTCCTGGCTGCTGCTGGTGGTGCACTGGCGCGGCGGTCACACCGACCGCCGGGAGCGGACCCGGCGGGCGACCCGCTGGGTGGTCTCGGTCTACGCGACCGTGGTGGCCGCGCTGTGGGTGCTGTTCGCGCTCGCCGACGTCCCCGTGGAGCAGATCGAGGACCTGGACACCTACTACGCGTCCACGCCGTTCATGCGCGAGGAGATCCTCCTCTACCTGATCGTGCACACGGTGGCCTGTCTCATCACCGCCCGGCTGATCTGGACCTGGATCCGCACCGAGGGCCTGGACGGCTGGCTGCGCTGGGGGCTGCGGTTCCTGAGCGTCGGCTACGTCACCAACCTGGCGTTCAGCGCTGCCAAGTTCACCGCCATCATCGCCCGCTGGACCGGGCACGACCTGGACTGGCTGAACACCAACGTCGCGCCGTCCGCCGCCTGCGTCGGCGCCACCATGGTCGCCGTCGGCGTGATCGTCCCGCACGCCGGCCAGTACCTCCAGGAGCGGCTGCTGGTCCGGCGCCGGCGCCGTGGGCTGCGGCCGCTGGCCCGGCTGCTGCGTCCGGTCGCCGGCCGGCACGAGCCGTTCGTGCTGCGGGCGGCGCCGGAGATCCGGCTGATCCGCCGGGAGACCTACATCCGTGACGCGCTGCTCCTGCTCTCCCGCCATCTCGACGACGACCTGCGCCGGCGCGCCCACGCCGCCGCCCTCGCGCTCGGCGCGGATCCGGACCGGGCCCAGGCGCTGGCCGTCGCCGTGACGATCGCCGACGCCGTCGAGAGCGGCCGGCGGGTCCCGGACGGCGACGGCGCCGCGGAACCCGACACCACCTATCTGCTGCGCGAGATCCACGCCGTCTCCGGCGTCCTGCGCAGGCCCGACGAGATCAAGGCGGTCCGCGCCCGCGCGGCCGTCCCGGCAGAGAGCATGTCCGCGCATGAGTGAACGTCCCTCCCCCGCCAGAGTCGCCGTGGTCCTCGGGGGATCGCATACCGGCATGCTCGCGGCGCGGGCGCTGGCCGGGTCCGCCGACCGGGTGGTCGTGGTGGAGCGCGACGTGCTGCCCGCCGGGCCCGACCCGCGCAAGGGCCTGCCGCAGTCCCGCCATGTGCATCTGCTCTGGTCCGGCGGGTTGCCGGCGATGGAGGAGCTGCTGCCGGGCATCGGTGAGGCGCTGCTCGCGGCCGGGGCCCGCCGGGCGCCGGTCACCACGGACATGGTCGCCCTCTCGCCGCGCGGCTGGTTCCGGCGCTGGCCCGAGTCGCACCACGTCGTCCTGGCCGGGCGGGACCTGCTCGACGCGACGGTCCGCGCGCGGGTCCTGGCCGACGAGCGGATCGAACTCCGCGACGGCACGGAGGTCGTGGACCTGCTCGGCGACGCGCGGGCCGTCACCGGCGTACGGCTGCGCGGGCGCGACGGGCACGAGAGCACCCTGGAGGCGGGGCTGGTCGTGGACGCCACCGGCCGGGGCTCGGGGGCGCCCCGCTGGCTGGCCGCGCTGGGACTTCCCGCGCCGGTGCGGCGCGAGGTCGACTCCGGTCTCGCGTACGCCAGCCGGCTGCACCTCGCGCCCGAGCCGGCCCGGGACGGCTTCCCGGTGGTCAACGTGCAGGCCGACCCGCGCGCGGACGGCCCCGGCCGGGCGGGGGTGCTGCTGCCGATCGAGAACGGCCGCTGGCTCGTCACGCTCAGCGGCACCCGGGGCGGCGAACCGGGCGCGTCCGACGAGGACTTCGAGCGGTTCGCCCGCGAGGAGCTGCGGCATCCGGTCATCGGCGACCTGCTCGCGCGGGCCGAGCCGCTGTCCGGCGTGTCCTTCACCCGTACCACCGCCAACCGGCGGCACTACTACGAGCGGATGCCGGCCTGGCCGGAGAACTTCACCGTCCTCGGTGACGCGCTGGCCGCGTACAACCCGGTGTACGGGCACGGGCTGGCGGTCGGGGCGCAGAGCGCGCTGATCCTGCGCGAGACGGTCCGGCGGCACGGCTGGGGCGCGGCGGGTCTGGCCCGGCGGGTCCAGAAGGCCGTGGCGCGCCCCGTCGGGGCGGCCTGGGACCTGGCGATCGGCCAGGACGTGTTCTACCCGGGCGCCACCGAGACCGGGCCGACCCTGCGGGACCGGCTGGTGGCGGGGTACGTGGACCGGCTGATGCACACGGCCACGGGCAACGGGCGGATCGCCCGCCGCGTCACCGACGTGACGTCGCTGGAGCGGCGGGCGGAGGTGCTGCTGAGCCCGTCGGTGCTGCTGGCGGCGGCGGTGGGGCCGTTGAAGCCCCAGCTCACCGCGCCGCCGCTGACCGCCGAGGAGATGAAGAAGGCGGGACTGCTCTGACCTACCCGGCGAAGGCGGGCTGGGCCAGCCCCTTCCCCGCGCCGGGCACCACGAACAGCGAGCCGGCCGACGGCGGAGGCGCGTCCAGGCCGACCCGGGCCGTGGTGACGTACAGGTCGGTCAGGCCGGGCCCGCCGAACGCGCACGCCGTCACGCGCGGCACCGGAAACGTGATCACCCGGTCCAGCACCCCGTCGGGGGTGTAGCGGCGTACCGCGGAGCCGTCCCACAGGGCCACCCAGACGGCGCCCTCGGCGTCGACGGTCAGCCCGTCGGGGACGCCGGCCCCGTCCTCGATCGCGGCGAAGGGGCGCCGGTTCGCCACCCGGCCGCCGTCGTGGTCGAAGACGTCGACCCGGCGGGTCGGCGAGTCGATGTAGTAGAGGAGCCGTCCGTCGGGGCTCCAGCCGGTGCCGTTGCTCACCGCCACGTCGTCGAGGACGACCTCCGCCGTGCCGTCCCCGGTGATCCGGGACAGCGTGCCGCCGCCGGGCGCCTCGTCGTACCGCATGGTGCCGGCCCACAGCGAGCCGTCGGGGGCGACGGCGGCGTCGTTGGCGCGGCGGCCGGGGACCGGTTCGTGGCGCAGCCAGCGGAAGCCGCCGTCCGGGTCCAGCAGTCCCACGCCGTCCCTCAGGTTCAGCACGAGTCCGCCGCCGGCGCGGGGCTTGACGGCGCCGATGTGCTGCAGGGTGGTCCGCACGGAGCGGCGCCCGGAGACGGGGTCGTAGGTGTGGACGCGGGAGCCCAGGATGTCGATCCACAGCAGGCGGCCGCTCGCGGGGTCCCAGGTCGGGCCCTCACCGAGCTGGGCCTCGGCCCGCACCGCCACCTCGTAGGGCGCGCTCATGCCGCGCCCCGGTGGCCGAGGCGCTCCGACAGCTCGGCGGCGCCCTTGACGGCGAGCTGCTCCAGTTCGGCGCGCCGCTCGTCGCTCCAGCGGATCATGGGGACGGAGATGGACAGTGCGGCGACGACCTGCCCGGTGCGGTCCCGTACGGGCGCGGCCACACAGGAGACGTCCGGGTTGGACTCGCGGGTCTCGACGGCGAGCTGCCGCTCGCGGATCCCGGCGAGGGCCTCGCGCAGCACGGCCGGGTCGGTGATGCTGTTCGGTGTCATCGCGGCGAGTTCGGTGCCGTCGGGGAGGCGGGAGGCGAGCTCCGCCTCCGGGAGGGAGGCGAGCAGCATCTTACCGACCGACGTGCAGTGGGCGGGCAGCCGGCGCCCGGCGGCGGACACCATGCGGACGGCGTGCGTCGAGTCGACCTTGGCGATGTAGATGACGTCGGTCCCCTCCAGGATGGCCACGTGCACGGTCTCGTCGCAGGTCTCGGCGACGGACCGGGCGACCTGCTGGCCCTCGGCGGCGAGGTCGAGCTGCTCGGCGTACCGGCTGCCGAGCTGGTACGGCCGTACGCCCAGCCGGTACCGTCCCGGCTGGCCCGGCACCTGCACGATGTACGACCGGGCGGCGAGGGTGGTGACGAGCTCGTGCACGGTGGTGCGCGGCAGCTGGAGCCTGCGCACGATGTCGGGGGCGGAGAGCGTGCCGTCCCCGTCGAGGAAGAGCTCGAGGATGTCGAGAGCCCGGGTCACGGCAGGTACGAGGCGTCCCACGTCCGGCCTCCTCCTTGGGTGTCGAAGAGGCTGTGTTCGGTATTTCAACAGCCGATCGGAATGACGAACACAGGCTAGTCGGAGCCCTTCGCTCCGGCAATGGCCGTGCGCCTACTCCCTCGCGGGTACGCCGGGTTACTCCCGCCGTCGGACGCCCTCGGGACCCGTCCGCGGCACCGTGGTGCCCATGTCGTCCACCGCTTCCACCCCCGCCACGAGGCTGAGCCGCCCGGCCCGCCGGGGCCTCCTCGTCGTCCATGTCCTCGCCTCCGCCGGCTGGCTCGGGCTCACGCTCGGACTGCTGGCGCTCGGGACCACCGCCGCGACCACCGGGTCCGCGGCGGCCGTGGAGGCGTCCGTGCGGGCCATGAAGCTGTTCGCCGACTGGCTGCTGCTGCCGCTCGCCCTGCTCACCCTGGTCAGCGGGCTGGTGCTGTCGCTGGGTACGCCCTGGGGGCTGGCCCGGCACCGCTGGGTGTACACCAAGTTCTGGCTGACCCTGGGCACCACCGCGGCCACCGCCTTCGTCCTGCGGCCCGCCGTGAACGCCGCCGTCGCGGAGGTCGCCGCGGGCGGGCCGCTGCCGGACACCGGGGACGTGCTGATGGGCCCGGTGGTGTCGCTGTCCGCGTACGTCTTCATGACGGTGATCTCGGTGCTGAAGCCCTGGGGCCTGACCCGGCGGGGGCGCCGGCAGCGCGAGGAGGCCGCCCGCGCCCGGTCCGGCACGGGGCGGCGGGTCCGCCAGGACGCCTGACCGGCCGGCTGGGGCGGGTCTCGCATGCGGCGTCGCCCCGGACGGGACTGTGGAAACGCCTACCGGGGCGTCTCGCCCAGCACCCCGCGCAACCGCTGGGCGCGCAGGACCAGTTCGAGCTCGAAGCGCCGGTCCGGGTCGTCGATCTCCGCGCCCCAGAGCTCGCGGATCTGCCGCAGCCGGTAGCGCACGGTCTGCGGATGCACCCCGAGCCGGGCCGCCACCTCCGGGGCCCCGCCCCTGGTCTCCAGCCAGGCCAGCAGCGTCTCCGCCAGTCGCCGTCCGTGCGAGGGCCCGCAGTGCGCCAGCGGCGCCAGGCAACGCACCGCCAGGTCGTCGATCAGCTCCTCGGGCTGGAGCAGCACCAGCGCCTCGGTGTGCTCGGTGCAGTGCAGGACCTCCCCGGCCGGCAGCAGCCGCCGTTCCATCAGCCCTACGGCGGCCTCGGCCCAGCGCAGCGACTTCGCGGCCTCGGCCAGCGGCACAGGCGGTCCGATCGCCCCGGACCAGCCGCTCAGCGCCCGGCTGAGCAGTTCGGGGCGGCCGGCGGCGGCCGGTTCGGGGACGACCATCCGCGGCCGCTCGTACTCCAGGTCGAGCAGTACGCCCTCGCCGACGGCCGGGGCCAGCGCCTCCCGCGCCGGGCGCAGCAGCACGCCCACCGCGACCTTCTCCGGCAGCGCCCAGCCGATCCGGGCGGCGCGCTCCGCGAGGGCGTCGGCCGGGTCGCCGCGGTGGCGCTCGGCGAGCAGCAGTTCCATCAGGCGCCGCTGCAGGCGCAGGCGTTCGCCGGCCTGGCGGGCCGCGGCCTCGGCGTAGCCGCGCACCGACTGGTCGACCAGGCCGTCCAGGTACTCGTAGCCGGCGTCGACCAGCTCGTACATGGCGGGCGGCGGGATGTCGACGCGCTGGCCGATCTCGGCGAACCGGCGCCAGGCCAGCCGTACGCCGAGCCGGTAGATGGCCTGGAGGGAGTCCAGGGAGCGCCCGTTGTAGCCCTCGCCGCGGCCGAAGTCCTGGAAGACGCCGGGCGGGACGGTCGGGCGGCCCTGCGAGGTCTCCAGGTGCCCGACGAAGACCTCGATCGCGCGCCGGATGCCGATGAGGGCCATGGGCTCGCCGGACTCGTCCAGCACGACCGGGAGGTGCGGGTACTCGCGCCGGATCTCCCTCAGGATCTCCTCGGCGAGCGCGGGCGCGTCGGCGAGGACGAGCTGGGCGAAGCGGCGGACCTGGAAGCGGGGGACGTCGTGCCAGGCCGAGCGCCGCAGGGCGGCCGGCCCGGCGGCGGGGCGGGTGACGGCCACCGTCAACTCCCCTGCCCGGCCCGCTCGTAGGTGATCAAGGGAGTGTTCGGCTGGTCGGGGGTGGCCTCCAGCAGCGCGACGACGCCGAGCGCGGCGCCCACCGCGAGGAGGGCGGCGAGCACGACGGTCAGCGTGGCGGCGAGCAGTCTGGACATCGCAGGGTCAGCCTCTCTGTCCGAGATCCCGGAGTCGTCCCCCACCCGGGTGTCGCCCGTCCGGTCCCGACCTCTGCCTGTCCGGCCAGTGTCGACAACCCGTGACGGCCCGTCAAGACCGTTGACACCCCGGTCCGGCCCGCCTACGGTTCCCCGCCCAGAGCACGGCCAGGCATCGTCCACGTGTCGACCCCCAGGAGTGCCGGATGCGCCGTACAGCCTCACCTGTCTCGTTGATCCTGCTGGGCCTCGGCACGTTTCTGCTGGTCCTGGCTCCGATGCTGGCCTGGTACGTGACGCCGCGGGCCGCCGTGAACCCCGTCGACATCGACACCACAGCGGTCTACAAGGGCACCGGGAGCGTCTTCGACACCGAGCGGATCGCGACCGTGCCGGACCGGACGATCACCGTCACCCAGCGCGTCCGGGGCGACGTGGCGGCGAGCGAGCGCAGCGGCAACGCCGTCTGGGACGTGGTCACCACCGTCGACACCGACGACACGCTGCCGGCCGCCGACCCGCACGACGCGCTGGACGTCACGCCGCACCGCTGGGTGATGGACCGCAGGACGACCCGGCCGGTGCACTGCTGCCAGGAGAGCCCGTACATCGAGGGCGAGGCGTATCTGAAGTTCCCGTTCGACGTGCGCAAACGCTCCTACCAGTGGTGGGACAACACCGGCGGGACGACGGTGACCATGCGGTACTCGGGCACCGAGAAGGTCCAGGGGTACACGGGCTACCGGTTCACCGCCGAGGTCGCGCCCCGCAAGGTCGGCACCCGGCTCGTCCCCGGCAGCCTCGTCGGCGAGCCCGGGCGGCCGCAGGTGCTGGCCGAGGAGTGGTACGCCAACCACGGGTTCGAGCTGGTCGTGGACCAGCGCACGGGCCGGGTGCTCTACGCCCGGACCGGTCCGCGCCGCACGCTGCGGGCGCCGGGCGGCGACCGGGACGCGGCGGTGCTGCTGGACAGCCGGAAGATCGCGTTCACCACGGCCACGCAGAAGGAGGCCGTGCGCCAGGCCGAGCGGGACAGCGGGATGCTGCGCACGGTGGGCGTGACGCTGCCGATCGGCGCGGCCGTGGCGGGTGGCGTGGCGGCGGTGGCCGGTGCCGTTCTGGTGGTCCGGGGACGAAGGCGCCCGGAATCGACCGGTACGTCGGAGACGCCCCGCCCTTCTCTCACGATGTGACATAACGTCAGCTCCGTTTCGGGCCGAAATTGTCACCCCGGTGAGTAGCCGCGGGGCCGCGGCTGGGCGAAAACTGTCCCCTCCCACCCGGACACAGCCTGTCCATACTCGTCCCATTTCTCGCATTCCCCGCGCCACATCCGCACGCCGCCCAGGACCCTCCACTCCCCCCACAGGAACCCGACCTCGCTCCCCACACCGAGTTCCGCACCCTGACGAGTTGGAGCACCGATGCCCCAGCACGTGCCCTCGCCGCCGCGCGCCACGCTCCCCTGCGCGTCGCGGCACCACCCTTCGACGCTCCCCCCACAACCGCGCCGAATCGTTTTTCTCGCCCATCGCGACCTGGGCAACCGCTCCGCCGGCGGGTCCGAGCTCCTGGTCGACCGGCTCGCCGACGGCCTCACCCGGCTCGGCCACCAGGTCACCCTGCTGTGCGGGGGCCCGGCGGCCTACCGCGACTACCGGGTCGTCTCCGCGGGCGGCCCCTTCGACCACTACCTGCGGGCGAGATCCGCCTTCGCCCGCCAGGTCGGCGACTGCGACCTGCTGGTCGAGGTCTGCAACGGCATGCCCTACCTCGCCCCGCTGTGGCACCGCGGACCGACCGTGCGGCTGGTCAACCATGTGCACACCGACCTGTGGCCGATGCGGTTCGGCGGGCCGCTCGCGCCCGCCGCCCGGCTCGGCCGGTGCCTGGAGCACTGGGCGCTCGCCGGGGCCCGGCAGCAGGGGCTGCTGGTCGCCGTGTCCCCGTCCACGGCCCACGCCCTGCGCGCGATCGGCGTCGAGCGGGAGCGCATCCGCGTCGTGCACAACGGCGTGGAGGAGCCCGGACCGCTCGGCGAACGGTCCCCCGAGCCGCTGTTCGTCGCCGTCGGACGGCTCGTCGAGTACAAGCGGATCGACCTGCTGCTGCGGCTGTGGGAGCGGGTGCGGCCCGTGACCGGCGGACGGCTCGTGATCGTCGGGGACGGCCCCGAACGGCGGCGGCTGACGGAACTCGCCGGTCCCGGTGTGGAGTTCACCGGCCATGTCTCCGAGGCGGAGAAGCACCGGCTGCTGTGCGCGGCGTGGCTGCTGCTGCATCCGTCCGCCGTCGAGGGGTGGGGGCTGGTCGTCACCGAGGCCGCCGCCCGCGAGACACCGGCCGTCGCCTTCGACGTACCCGGGCTGCGGGACTCCGTCGTGGACGGGGAGACCGGGGTGCTGGCGCGGGGCGAGTCCTCCTTCGCCGCCGCCTGGTGCACGCTGGCGCTGTCCGGGCACCGGCGGGGGCTGATGGGGAAGGCCGCCCGGGACCGGGCGGCGCGCTACCGCTGGGAGCGGACGGTGCGGCAGTTCCGCGCGGTGGCCGCGGAGGCGGTGAGCCGTGGCGGCCGTACGCCGTAGCGGGCCGGCCGGGCCGCACGCGCGAGGCGGCGGCGGCCGGCCGCGCGGCTCCCCGGCGCCCCGGCCCGTCCGGGACCCGTCGCTGCGCCGGTCCCTCGCCCTGTTCCGCGCGTTCCGCCACGAGCAGGACGACCCCGCGTCCTGCTACACCCTCCTCGCCCGGGACGCCGCCGACCAGGTCGAGGAGTACGGCGGTCCCCTCGCCGGGCGGACCGTGGTCGACGTGGGCGGCGGGAGCGGGTACTTCGTCGAGGAGTTCCGGCGGCGGGGCGCCGACGCGTACCTCTTCGAACCGGACCCGCGCGAGCTGGGCGCGCGGCCGCCCGAGGGGGCCGTGGTCGCCGACGGCTATCTGCTGCCCCTGCGCGACGGGGCCGCCGACGTCGCCTTCTCCTCCAACGTGCTGGAGCACGTCGCCGACCCGCAGACCTTCCTGAGCGAGCTGGCCCGGGTGACCCGCCCCGGCGGGCTGCTCTACGTGTCGTTCACCAACTGGCTGTCCCCGTGGGGCGGTCACGAGTGGGCGCCCTGGCACTACCTCGGCGCCGAACGCGCCCGTGCCCGCTACCGGCGCCGCACCGGACGCGACGCCAAGCACACCCTCGGCGAGAACCTGTTCGCCGTGCACGTCGGCAGCACCCTGCGGCAGGTCCGCGCCCGCCACGACGTCGAGATCGTGTCGGCGCGCTCCCGCTACTGGCCGTTCCTCGCGGAGGCCGTCGTGAAGGCGCCCGGTGTCCGCGAGTTCGCCACCTGGAACCTCCTCCTCATCCTCAGGCGGTGTCCACCATGACGACGACCACGGTCCAGGCCCCTCCCCCGGCGGCCGTGCCCACCCCCGTGCCCGCCGCGGGACCGCCCGAGGGCCCGCGGTCCCGGCGCTGGCTGCTGGGGTTCTGGGCCGTGGCGTTCGTGCTGTTCCTCGCGGTGCGGCCGGGGCGGCAGACCTTCGACACCAAGCTGGGCGTGACCACCGATCCGGGGCGGTTCCTCGGCGACCTGGGCCAGTTGTGGCACGACCAGGGCGGCTTCGGCGGTCTGCAGGACCAGTACGCGGGCTATCTGTGGCCGATGCTGCCGTTCCACTGGCTGGCCGGCGCCGTGGGGCTGCCGGTGTGGCTGGCCGAACGGCTGTGGATGTCGCTGATCGTGTCGGCCGCGTTCTGGGGCGCGCTGCGGCTGGCCGAGCGGCTGCGGGTGGGCAACGGCGGCTCCCGGCTGGTGGCGGCCGCCGCCTACGCCCTGTGGCCCGTGTTCACCGTCGTCATCGGGTCGACGTCGGCCGCCGCGCTGCCCGGCGCCTTCCTGCCGTGGGTGCTGCTGCCGCTGGCCGACGAATGGTACGGCGCGCGGGTCGCCGCGCTGCGCTCGGCGCTCGCCGTGCCGTTCATGGGTGGCGTCAACGCCGCCTCCACACTGGCCTCGCTGCTGCCGGCCGCGCTGTACCTGCTGTCCCGGCCGCCCGGGCCGCGGCAGCGCAGGCTGATCGCCTGGTGGGTGCCGGGGGTGCTGCTGGCCACCGCCTGGTGGGTGATCCCGCTGCTGCTGCTCGGCGCCTACGGCGAGAACTTCCTCCCCTACGTGGAGAGTGCACAGACCACGACCGACACCATGGCGGCGACGGAGGCCCTGCGCGGCGCCGGGAACTGGGTGGCCTATCTGCACTTCGGGGAGGCGTGGCTGCCGGCCGGCTGGACCGTCGCCTCGTCCGCCGTGGTCATCGTCTGCTCGGCGCTCGCGGCCGGGCTGGGGCTCGCGGGGCTGGCGCGGCGCGACATGCCGGAACGCCGGTGGCTGGTGCTGACCGCGCTGACGGTCGTGCCGGTCCTGCTCGCCGGGTACGGCGGGGCGTTCGGCGGCCCCTTCCACGGGGTGGTGCAGGACTGGCTGGACGGCGGACTGGCGCCCTTCCGCAACATCTACAAGTTCCAGACCGGACTGGCTCTCGCGCTGGTGCTGGGCCTCGCCCATCTGGCGGGCGTGGCGGCCGAGACGCGCGGCGCCCGGCCGGTGCGCGGACGCCGGTTCGCGCCGCTGGCCGCGGCCGTGCTGGTGCTGCCGGGACTGCTGTGGCCGTATCTGAACGGCTCGATCCTCAACCCGGGGTCCTTCAAGGAGATCCCCGCGTACTGGCGGGCCACGGCGGACTGGATGGAGAAGTACTCCCCGGACGCCCGGGTGCTGGTCGCTCCGGCGACCGCCCACGGCATCCACACGTGGGGCACCACGATCGACCAGCCGCTGGACGTGGTCGCCGCCTCGCGCTGGGCGCAGCGGGACTACGTGCCCTTCGGCACACCCGGCAACCGGCGCGCGATGGACGCGGTCGAGCAGGCCCTGATGACCGGGAGCCAGGTGCCGGGGCTGGCCGGATTCCTGGGCCGGGCGGGCATCCACTACGTCGTCGTCCGCAACGACCTCGACCCCGACCAGATCGGTGCCGTCCCCACCACCACGGTGAAGCGGACCCTGGAGCAGTCCGGGTACGAGCGGGTGACGGGCTTCGGGCCGGTCATGACCGGCGGGCGGATCGCCCCGGACACCCCGCTCCAGGTGGAGGGGCTGTATCCGCGGCAGCGCGCGGTGGAGATCTACCGTCCCACCGGCGCGGACGTGACGCGCCCGCACCAGGCCGGGCTGCTGCCGGTGGCCGGCACGGCCGTGGTCTCCGGCGGGCCGGAGGCGCTGCTGCCCCTGGCACCGGAGTTGCGGGGCCGTGCCGCGGTGCTGGCCGGCGACCGTCATCCCGGTCTCGGTGTGCCGCGGGTGCGGGTGACCGGTGACGGGATGCGGCGCGCGGACACCCGGTTCGGGCTGGTCAACGCGAACACGTCCTACACGTACACCGCCGGGGAGCGCAACGCGCCGGGCGCCGCGCAGGACGCGGGCGAGGAGCCGCACCAGATCCTGCCGGTGACCGGGCTCGCCCACCAGACCGTGGCCCAGCTGCGCGGCGCCCGGTCGGTGACGGCGTCCTCGTACGGCAACTGGCTGTTCCATCTCCCGCAGTTCGACCCGGTGAACGCCTTCGACGGCGATCCGGCGACGGCGTGGGCCGAGGGCTCGGCGGGGTCGCCGGACGGCGAGTGGCTGCGGATCGACTTCGCGGGCGGGCCGTACGACATGCCGTCGTCGTTCGAGGTGGCGCCGCTGCCGCAGGAGGGGGTGCGGGCCGCGCCGACGCGGGTGCGGGTGGAGACGGAGAAGGGGGAGCGCAGCAGCGTCCTGCGGCCCGACGGGTCCGTGCAACCGGTGAGGGCGGCCGCGGGCGCGACCCGCTGGATGAAGCTGACGGTCACGGACTCCGTGTCCCGGCGGGCCGGACTGACCGGCGCGGGGTTCTCGGAGATCGCCCTGCCGGACGTGCGGGTGACCCGGATGCTGCGGCTGCCCACCGACGCCGGTAACTCCCCCGCCGACGCGGAGATCGTCTCCCTGTCCCGGGCCGCCGACCCCACCGGCCTGTCCGCGACGGGCACCGAGGCGGGCCTGCACCGGCGCTTCACGACCACCACGGCCGGGACCTACGAGCTGCGGGCGCAGGCGGTGCCGGTGCCCGGCGAGGCCCTGGACCGGCTGCTGTACACGGTGGCGCCCGAGCAGCGGGAGCGGATCGTCGCCACCGCCGACTCCACCGCCCGGCTCGGGGCGGGACTGTCCGCGCGCAACCTCACCGACGGCGACCTGACGACGGCGTGGATCGCGGGCGACCGGCCCACGATCCATCTGACCTGGCCGGGGAAGCAGGCGGTGGGCGAGATCGTGCTGGCGCCGGCCGGCGGCCTGTCCACCCGGGCCACCGAAGTGCACATCTCCTCGCCCGACGGGGCGGCGATCGCGGGCGTCGACCAGAACGGCGTGGTCCGCTTCCCGCCGATCACCACCGACCGGCTGGACGTCACGATCACCGGGACGGCGCCGCTCACCCTGCACAACCCGGTCGTCGACGAGGACCTGCGGCTCCCGGTGGGCCTGACGGAGGCGTACGTCCCGGCGCTCGACGCGTACCGGACCCCGCGGCCGGAGGCCGACCGGCCGTTCACCCTTGCGTGCGGCAAGGGCCCGGTGGTCGCGGTGGACGGTGAGCTGTACGAGACGGGCGCGCGCGGAACCGTACGGGACCTCGTGGAGCGCCGGCGGATCGAGGTGACGCTGTGTCAGCGAGGCCGGGACGAGGCCGGGGTGCGGCTGTCCGCCGGGGAGCACCGGGTCGAGGGCGGTGACGCCGGCCCGCTCGCGCTCACCGGGGTGACGCTGACCCGCGGCACGGTCGCCGGGGCCCCCGCGTCCGCGCGGGAGCTGACGGTCCGGGACTGGCTGGGCGACCGGCGCACCCTGTCGGTGGGCTCCGGGGCGGCGAGCTACCTCACCATGTACGAGAACTTCAACGACGGCTGGCGCGCCACACTGGACGGCGAGGAGCTGACGCCGGTCCGGCTCGACGGGTGGCAGCAGGGCTGGCGGATCCCGGCGGGCGCCGGGGGCACGGTCCGGCTGTCGTACGAACCGGCGGTGACGTACGAGGCCGGGCTGATCGGCGGCGCGGTCGGGCTCGCGCTGCTCGTGGGGCTGGTGCTGTGGCGGCGCCGGGAGCCGGACCCGGACGGGCCGCGGCCCACGCCGCCGCTGCCGGGGCTGTGGCCGGGCACCGTGGCGCTGACGGTGGTGGCCGTGCTCGTCGCCGGGTGGCTCGCACTGCTGGTCCCCGCGCTGGCGCTGCTCGCGTGGCGCCGGCACACGCTGCTCGTGCCGCTCGCGTTCGTGACCCTCGCGGGGGCGGGGATCGTCGCCGCCGTGGGCGGCGGGGAGCCGGTGGCGGCCGGGCGGGGCGCGTTCGGGCACACGGCCCAGCTGCTGGCACTCATAGGGCTGTTCGCCGCGCTCGTGAGCGTCCGCGAGCGGCCGGAGGAGACCCGGACACCGGCCGGTGCGCCACCGGACGGCCCGCTGCCGGACCTGCCCCACCGGGAGCGGGGACAGAGCCCCCGGGGCGCGCCCTCGCAGCCGCCGCGCCCCGCCGCGGGCCCGACCCTGTCCGCGCGCGGCCCCGGCGCCCCCGGCCCGGACCTTCCGGCCCCGCGCACGGCGACGGACGACTCCGCGAAGGGCCAGGGCACATGACCGCGCTCCAGCGCCCCGCGCGGGCCGCCGCACCGGTCCGGGTGCCGTTCCCCGTCGTCGACGAGGTGGCCCGGCACTGCCTCCAGGAGGAGGAGCCGGAGACCGTGCACATCGAGGTGCACCTGCCGGGCCGGCTGGACGAGGCACGGCTGCGCGCCGCCTTCGCCGAGGCGCTGCGCCGGCATCCGCGCGTGCTGATGCGCGAGGCGCCGGGGCGGTGGTACCGGCTCCGGTACGCGTGGGAGCTGACGGCGGAGCCGGACGTGGAGGTGGTGCGCTTCCCGCCGCCGGGGCGGAACGCCCTGCGGGACGCGCGGACCCGGGCGCTGGCCGAGGCGCCCGCGCTGTCCTCGTCACCGCCGGTCAGGCTGGAGGTGGTCCGGGCGACGGGGCCGGTCGAGGGCAGCGAGGCGGGTGACGCGGTCGGGGTGCCGCCCCGGGACGCGGGCCGTCCCGCGCCGGACGCGGGGGCCGGCTCCGTGCTGTTCCTGACCCTCAACCACACCGCCCTCGACGGCCCGGCCTGTCTGCGGGTGCTGGCCACCGCCGCCGAGCTGTACGGCGGGCGGGACAACTCCCCCGCCGCGCCCCCCGTGCGCGGCGCACCCGGGACACCTCCGCCCGCCGACGCCGCCCCGTCCCCCTGGCGCCGTCCCGCCCGGGTCGCCCCCGGCACCCCCGAGCCCTCCCCCGGCAACGGTCTGCTCGTCACCGAACTGCCGCTGCCCCGCCGCCCCCGGGGCGCCCCCTACACCGTCAACGACCAGCTCATGGTCACCACGGCCCTGACCCTCGCCCACTGGAACCGCGAGCACGGCGCCCGCCCCCGCCATCTGCGCGTCACCATGCCGGTGGACGACCGCCCCCGCGACGCCGGCATGCCCATCGGCAACGGCACCCGCCTGGTCGAAGTGGCCTTCACGCACGAGGAGTTGACGCCGAACCCGGACCGGATGCCCGCCCTGCTGCAGCGCACGGCCGCCCGGACCCGGGCCCTCAAGGCCCGGCCCCGGCCCCAGCTCGGACGCGGGGCGGCCCTGCTGACCGCCCCGGTGACGCCGGTCGCCTGGCGGGCCGCCCTCACCCGGGGGCTGCGCCGGGCCGCCGCGCCCTGGACGTCCACGACGCTGCTCAGCAACATCGGCCGGATCCCGTACGCCCTGGACTTCGGCGAGGAGGCGGGACGCGCGCACGCCGTGTGGTTCTCGGCGCCCGCCCGGATGCCGCGCGGCCTCACCGTCACCACCGCCTCCACCGCGGGCCGGCTCCATCTCGCCCTGCGCTGGTCCCGGGCCCTGCTCGGCCACGGCGACGGCGCCCATCTGCGGGACCTCTTCGAGCACTATCTGCACACCACGGAGGTGGACCCGTGAACACCACCGCGCCCTCGCGCCACGGCGGCCTCCGGGACTTCTACGAGGACCCCGCCGTCCCGGTCGCCTCCGGCACCCCCCGCTCCCTGCGCCAGGCCCGCATGCTGGCCACGGCCCTCGGAACGGCCGGTACGGCACCGCGCACCGTCCTCGACATCGGCTGCGGCGACGGCACCGCGGCCGCCACCGCCGCCCCGCTCCTCACCGGTCACCGGATCGTCGGCGTCGACTGGTCCCAGGACGCCCTCCAGCGGGCCCGCGCCCGGCTGCCGTACGCGATCCGGGGTGAACTGACCGGCACCGGGCTGCCCTTCCAGGACGGGTCCGTGGACGCCGTGCTGTTCAGCGAGGTCGTCGAGCATCTCGTCGACCCGGACTCGGCACTGGACGAGATCCGCCGCGTCCTGCGCCCCGGAGGCCATCTCATGCTGTCCACACCGAACCTGGCCGCCTGGTACAACCGCGCCCTGCTGCTCGCCGGGGTCCAGCCGGTGTTCTCGGAGGTGAGTCTGCGGGCGATCCACGGGCGGCCGGGGCGGGAGGTCGTGGGGCATCTGCGGCTGTACACGGCGCGTGCGCTCAGGGAGTTCGTGGCCGCGTCCGGCTTCGAGGTCGTACGGCTCGCGGGCGCGCCCTTCCACGGGGTGCCGCGTCCGCTGCGGGCGCTGGACCGGCTGGCCTGTGCCCGACCGTCCCTCGCGTCGATCCTGCTGCTGCACGCGCGCCGGACGTAGGGGGCGTGGACCATGTGGTGGGGAGTGGCGGCGGCCCTGTTGGCGAACACCCTGTACAGCGTCGGGTTCGTGCTGGAGAAGCGGGCGCTGGGCTCCCTGCCGGAGGTGACGATCCGGCAGCCGGCCAGACTGCTGGGGCTGGTGCTGCGCAGTCCGCTGTGGATCGGCGGGTCGCTCTCGCTGGCGGCCGGGTTCGGAGCGCAGCTCGCGGTGTACCGGACCCTTCCGGTCGCGGCCGCGCAGGGCATCTTCGTCTCCGGTCTGGTCCTGCTGGTCCTGCTGTCGGCGCGGCTGCTGGGCGAGGAGACGACCGCGCGGGAGCGGTACGCGCTGGCCGCCATCCTGCTCGCCCTGCTCATGGTCGTGCTGTCCCTGAAGGAGGGCTCGGACCAGGTCGGCCGGGATGCCCCGTACCCGCTCATCCTGCTGGTGTGCGTGCCGTCCCTGGCGGCGGGCGTGTGGCTGTACGGCTCCGCCGAGCGGCGCACCCGGCACCGGCACCGCATGCCGACGACCGGTGTCGAGTACGGCGTGGCGGTGGGCCTGCTGTACGGGGTCAGCTCACTGGCCATCAAGGGCGTGTCGAGCCGCCTGTCCTCGACCGCTCCCGGCGCCGCCCTGCTCGACCTGCTGCGCTCCCCGTACCCGTATCTGCTGTTGTTCACCGGGGTGTTCGGGCTGGTCATGTCACAGGCGGCGTTGCAGCGCTGCCGGGCCTCGCTGATCGTGCCGGTGTGCACGACGGTGACCTGCCTGTACACGGCGGTGCTCGGCACGCTCTCGTTCGGCGAGTCCCTGCCCCACGACCCGGCGCGGGTCGCGCTGCGTCTCGCGGGCACGGTGCTCGCCGTCGCCGTACTGCTGGCCATGCCCAGGCACGATCCGGCTCCTCGACCCCGCTTCGATGCCAAGGAGTTGACACCCCCATGAGACCCGACGACCCGCTGCTCCAGATCCTGGCCTGCCCGCTCGACAAAGGCCCCTTGCGTCTCGTGCCGCCGGACGAGGCCCTCTACAACCCGCGGCTGCGGCGGCGCTATCCGATCGTGGACGGCGTCCCGCAGCTGCTGCCGGACTCCGGTGAGCAGGTCACCGACGACGAGCACGAGGCCCTGCTGAGACGGCTCGCCCCCTGACCGACCCGACGACGACCCGGACGGACCCATGACCCCCACCCTCACGGCCCGGCTGGCGCCGTTGCTGCCCGCGCGGCTGGTCGCCGCGACAGCGCGGGCCGTCTACCCGCGCTTCGAACCCGAGCTGGCCCGGCTGGGCGAGCTGTGCCCGCCCGACTGCGGCACGGCGGTGGACGTCGGCGGCTGGTACGGCCCCTGGACCCGCCGGCTGTGCGGCCGGGCCCGGCAGGTGGTGGCCGTCGAACCGGTCCCCCGGCTGGCGCGGCTGCTCGCCGCGGGCGCACCGGCGAACCTGCGCGTGGTGCGGGCCGCCGCGGCCGACCGCCCCGGCACGGCACGGCTGTGGCTGCCGCCGGACGACGAGGGCGACCGGGGCGTGTCGTCGCTGGTGCGCCGGGACATCCACGGGCAGGCGCTATGGGTGCCCTGTGTCGCCCTGGACGATCTGGGGCTGCGGGACGTCGGCTTCGTCAAGATCGACGTGGACGGCGCCGAACTGGCCGTCCTGCGCGGCGCGACCGGCATCCTCGCCCGGGACCGGCCCGCCGTGTTCGTGGAGCTGGAGTCGCGTATCCAGCCGCCCGGCCCGGTACTGACCTATCTGTCGATGCTCGGCTACGAGGGCTGGGTGCTGCCGGGCCGTTCCTGGGTGCCGCTGGCGTCGTTCCCGCTGGAGGCGCACCAGGCCGCGACGTCGCACGTCGTCGCGCTGGGCCTGTTGCGCCGGGTGCTGCCGTTCCGCGGGCCCCGCTACGTCAACTCGGTGCTGTTCCTGCCCGACGGCCGCCGTCCTGGCGGGCCGGTGCGCGAGCATGGGTCCCATGTCCTCCGCGAAGCGCCCCGCCGGCGGGCCGCATGCCGCCGGTCCGTTCACTCCGCTGCACTTCCAGCTCGTCCTGCTGCGCCGGATGGCCGACCACAACCCCGGTCTGGTCGAGGACGCGCGCCGTGAGCTGGGGGTGTCGTTGGCCGGGATGCGCGAGGCGAACAAGCGCTGGCAGGCGATGGTCCGCTCGCCCCGGGCGCGCGGCTCCGCCGCCCGCTACCGCTCGGTCCTGGGCCCGCCCGAGTCGGTGCTGTCCCGCAGGGTCGGTGATCTGGACTGCGAGGCATGGCGGTGGCCGGTGCCGCTGTGGCCGACGCTGCGGTTCGAGGTGCTGCTGGCGCCGGGCGGGGCGGTGTGGAACGAGTGGCTGGTGCGCGCCCCGGACGCCCCGGCGCCGGTGCTGGGCACCCTGGACGACCTCACCCCCTGGTCGTGCACGGTCGACGAGGTGGCCCGCGCCTTCCCCCCGGCCCGCCCGCTGGAGGGCAGCGCCCCGACCCGCTGGGGGCTGGCGTTCACGGCACCGGACGGTCCGGGGGCGCCGCGGGAGGTGACCGCCGAGTTCACCTGGGGCCTGCTGCAGCGGGTGGCGGTCGCCGACTAGCGTGCGGCGGCCAGGATCGCCTCGGTGACGCGGGGCACCGAGCCCGGGTGCACGGACAGGAACAGGTTCGGCTCGACGAGTTCGAGTTCCATCACCTGCGGCCGCCCGTCGTCCCCGTCGACGAGGTCCACGCGCGCGTAGAGCAGCCCGGCCGCGCCCGGTACGGCCGCCAGGGCGCGTTCGGCGACGTCCCGTTCGGCCGGGGTGGGCGCCCAGGGCTCCAGGCCCGGGTGGGCCACCTTGCGCTGGTCGTAGGGTGTGCCGGCGGTGAGGACGGCGCCCTTGCGGCTGGCGTGCAGCAGGCGCCCGCCGCAGTACTGCAGCGCCCGCTCGCCGCCGGTGTCGATGGCCCGCGCATAGGGCTGGACCATCGCGGTGAGGCCGTCGGCGTGCATCCGGGCGAGCTGCCGCAGCGCGGTGCCGTGCTCGTGCGGCGCGTACCGGGCGGCGAACCGGGCGCCCGCGCCGGACGTGGGCTTCACGACGAACTCGTGCCCGTCGGGCAGACCGGGGCTGTCGCCGGGGGCGACATAGCGGGTGGGCACGACGGGGACGCCGGCCGCCGCGAGGTCGCCGAGGTAGCGCTTGTCGGCGTTCCAGCGCACCACGGACGCCGGGTTGGCGAGCCGGGTCGCCGCGCCGCACCGCTCGGCCCAGTCGAGGAACTCGGCGGCCCGCCAGCTGTAGTCCCACGTGGAACGGATCACCGCGAGGTCGTACGCGCCCCAGTCGACGCCGTCGTCGTCCCAGAACACGGCGTCGGCGGCGGCGCCCGCCTCGTGCAGGGCGCGCACCAGCACCGGCAGGTCCCGGTCCTCGCTGACGTCGGGCCGGGGACGGCAGGTGACCAGGGCTATGCGGGGCACGACGGGCTCCTCCAGGCGGGGGCGGACGGGGGCGCTGCGCAGGCTAACAAGCGCGCGGGAGGGAACCGGGGCGGACCGCTTGACCTTCCCCTTCGGGGAAGCCACAGCATCGGTGCGAACGACCGAGGGGGGACCGGGTGCGCGAGGACGAGCTGACGATCGGGGCCTTCGCCCGGGCCTGCCGGCTGTCGCCGAAGGCCCTGCGGCTCTACGACGAGCTGCGGCTGCTGCGGCCGCGCCGGGTCGACCCCGGTACCGGCTACCGCTACTACGCGGTGGGCCAGTTGGAGCAGGCCCGGCTGGTGGCGTGGCTGCGCCGGCTGGGGATGCCGCTGGCCCGCATCCGCGAGGTGTGCGCGCTGCCTCCGGCCGCCGCCGCCCGGGAGATCCGCGCCTACTGGGCGCGGGTCGAGGCCGACACGGCCGCGCGGCGGGACCTCGCCGGGTTCCTCGTCGGACATCTGCTGACGGAACCGAGGAAGGACGACACCATGCTGGAACTGCGCTACTGCGCCGGATCGGACCGGGGCCTGGTCCGCCCCGCCAACCAGGACACCGCCTACGCGGGGGGCCGGCTGCTCGCGGTGGCCGACGGCTTCGGCCCGGCGGGCGCGCTCGCCGGCGCCGCCGCGGTGGAGGCGCTGCGCTTCCTGGACACGGACGAGCTCCCGGCGGGCAATGTGCTGAACGTCCTGGAGGAGGCGGTCCGGGGCGCCACGGAGGCGGTCCGGGACGCGGCCGGCGGCGGCGGGGAGGCCGGGACGACGCTGACGGCCCTGCTGTGGACGGGCTCGCGGCTGGCCCTGGTGCACATCGGGGACAGCCGCGCCTATGTGCTGCGCGACGGGGCCCTGTTCCGCATCACCGACGACCACACGGTGGTGCAGTCGCTGATCGACGAGGGCCGGCTGACGCCGGAGGAGGCCGTCACCCATCCCCAGCGGTCCCTGCTGGTCAAGGCCCTGTCCGCCGGCACACCGCCCGACCTTCGGCTCCAGGACGCCCAGCCCGGCGACCGCTATCTCGTCTGCTCCGACGGCCTGACCACCGCCGTCCCCGACGCCCGCGTCCGCGGGCTGCTCGCCTCCGCCGCCGGCCCCGACGACGCCGTACGGGCCCTCATCGAGGCGGCGAACGAGGCCGGCGGCCCGGACAACGTCAGCTGTGTGGTGGCGGACGTGGTGGACCGCGCGGCCTGACCGCGCCCCCGGGCGGCGTCCCGTACGGCAGGATCGGTGCCATGTCGCTCACCGGAACGGACGCCTACGCCACGGAAGTTGCGCTCCCGCCGCTGGTCGGGCGCGCCCTCGCCGTGGCCCGCGCCCACGGGTTCGTCCACTCCTGCCGCCCGGAGCAGGGTCGGCTGCTGTACGCCCTCGCGGGCGGCGCCGGGCGGCTCATCGGTGAGACGGGCACGGGCTGCGGGGTGGGCCTGGCCTGGCTCGCGGAGGGCGCCCGGCCGGGGGTGCGGCTGGTCAGTGTGGAGCGGGACGCGGAGCGGGCCCGGCTCGCCGCCGAGGTGTTCGCCGGCCGGCCGGAGGTGGAGGTGCTGCACGGCGACTGGCGGCGGATCGGGGAGCGGGGGCCGTACGACCTGCTGGTGCTGGACGGGGGCGGTGCCGCCAAGGGCGGGGACGACGGCGCGGCCGACCCGGCACGGCTGCTCGTGCCGGGCGGCCGGATCGTCGTCGACGACTTCACCCCGGCCACCGGCTGGCCCCCGCTGTACGGCGGCGAGGTGGACCGGCCCCGGATGCACTGGTTGCGGCACCCGGCGCTGGACACCGTGGAACTCCCGCTCGCCGGGGACCTGGCGGCGCTGGTGGGGGTGCGGCGCGGGGACACCCCTTAAGGGGTGTCGTCCGGTTCCCAGTCGAGGAGGCGGACCTTGGCCACCGTGCGGACGTGGCGGCGCATGGCCGCGGCCGCCCGCGACGGCAGGCCACGAACGGCGCCCTGGTGCTGGCCGCCGCGCCGGACGTGGACCGGGAGCGTTTCTTCCGGCAGCTGATGGTGTACGGAGGAATCGTGGTGGCCGTGGTGCCCGCGGTGGTCTGGCTCGCGATGGTCGTACCGGGCTGGGGGTGGCCCGGCGTCCCGGTGCACGGTGTCCGTCGGACGGTCAGCCCGCCGTCCCCGTCGAGCAGTCAAGGAGTACGACGCGTGTCCTCTCTCTTCCCGGCCCTCGCGGACGCCCCGGCGGGGCGGGCCGCCCTGCGGTTCGGCGACCGCGCCCTGACCTACGGCGAGCTCGGCGCCGCCGCCGGTGCCCTCGCCGCACGGATCGGCGGCGCGGGCCGCGTCGCGGTGTGGGCGACGCCCGCGCTGGAGACCTCCGTGGCGGTGGTGGCGGCGCTGGAGGCGGGGGTCGCCGCCGTCCCGCTCAACCCGAGGTCCGGCGACCGGGAGCTCGGGCACATCCTGTCCGACAGCGCGCCCTCGGCGGTGCTCGCCGCCCCGGGCGACGACCTGCCCGCCCCGCTGGCCGGTCTGCAACGCGTCGACGTCGACGTGCGCGCCGCGGGCGCACTGCCCGGCACCGAGGTGCCCGACGGGGAGGCGGCGCTGGTCGTCTACACCTCCGGCACCACCGGCCCGCCCAAGGGCGCCGTGCTCCCCCGCCGGGCCGTCGCGCACACCCTGGACGCGCTCGCGGACGCCTGGGCGTGGACCGGCGAGGACGTCCTCGTGCACGGCCTGCCGCTGTTCCATGTGCACGGTCTCGTCCTCGGCGTGCTCGGCCCGCTGCGCCGCGGCGGGTCGCTGCGCCACCTCGGCCGGTTCGGCACCGAGGGGGTCGCCCGGGAACTGGACGACGGCGCGACCATGCTGTTCGGCGTGCCGACGATGTACCACCGGATCGCGCAGGCGCTGCCGGGTGAGCCCGGTCTGGCGCGGGCGCTGGGCAGGGCCCGGCTGCTCGTCTCGGGCTCCGCGGCGCTCCCCGTCCACGACCACGAGCGGATCACCGCCGCGACCGGGCAGCGGGTCGTCGAGCGGTACGGCATGACGGAGACGCTGATGAACACCAGCGTCCGCGCCGACGGCGAACGCCGTGCCGGCACGGTCGGCGTGCCGCTGCCCGGGGTGGAGCTGCGGCTGGTCGAGGAGGACGGCACCCCCCTGACGTCGTACGACGGCGAGAGCGTCGGCGAGATCCAGGTGCGCGGCCCCAACCTGTTCACCGGGTACCTGAACCGGCCCGACGCCACGCGGGACGCCTTCACGGCGGACGGCTGGTTCCGCACCGGTGACATGGCGGTGCGCGACCCCGACGGCTACGTCCGCATCGTCGGCCGCAAGGCCACCGACCTGATCAAGAGCGGCGGGTACAAGATCGGCGCCGGGGAGATCGAGAACGCCCTGCTGGAGCACCCCGGGGTGCGGGAGGCGGCCGTCACCGGGGAGCCGGACGCGGACCTCGGCGAGCGGATCGTGGCCTGGGTGGTCCCGGCGGACCCCGAGGCGCCCCCGTCGGCCGAGGAACTGGCGGACCACGTCGCCGGGCGGCTCGCCCCGCACAAGCGCCCGCGCCGCGTGCACCACCTCGACGTCCTGCCCCGCAACGACATGGGGAAGATCATGAAGCGGGCGCTGGGCGCATGACGGAACGCCTGACGGCACGCCAGGTCATCGCCCTGGTGGCCGGGGACTTCACCGAACTGCGCCCCGAGGACGGCGGCCCGCCGCCCGGCGACCGCCCCGACGGCCCGCTGGACTGGGAGGGCTACGGCGAGGCCCGCGCCCGCGCCGCCGCCCGCAGCGGCGAGCAGGAGTCCGTGGTGTGCGGCACCGGCGTCGTCGAGGGCACCCGCACGGTGCTGATCGCCTTCGAGTTCGGCTATCTCGGCGGCTCGCTCGGCGTGCGCACCGGCGACCGGCTGGAGGCGGCGTACCGGCACGCCCGCGCCCACCGGCTCCCGGTGGTGGCGCTGGTGGCGACGGGCGGCAGCCGGATGCAGGAGGGCATGGTCGCCCTCACCCAACTCCAGCGGGTGGCACGGCAGTCGGCGCTCACCCGGGAGGCCGGGCTGGCGCAGATCGCGGTGCTGCGGGACCCGACGACCGGCGGCGGCTGGGCGACGCTCGGCGCGAGCGCCGACGTGACGCTCGCGCTGCCCGGCGCCCAGGTCGGCTTCGCGGGCTCCCGGGTCCGCCCGCCGGACGCGGACCCGGCCGCGTACACGGCCGAGGCCCAGCTGGCGTCCGGCGCGGTGGACGCGCTGGTCCGGCCCGGCCGGCTGCGCCATGAACTGGGCCGCTGGCTACGGCTGCTGACGGCGTCCTCCGGAGAGGCGGCACCCCCGCCGCGCGCGCTCGGCGGCGACACCGGGGCGCCGGGCTCGGGCCGGGACGCCGTGCGGCGCGCCCGTGCGCCCGAACGCCCGCGCGCGGCACGCTATCTGGACGCCTACTTCACGCACCGCGTCCCCCTCACCGGCGACCGCTGCGGCGGCGCGGACCCCGAGAGCATGCTGTGCGGCTTCGGCGACCACGGGGGCCGGACGGTCGCGTACGCCGCGCAGACCGGGACGGCCACCCGGCCCGCCGGGTACCGCACCGCCGCCCGGCTGATCCGGCTCGCCGACCGGCTCGGCATCCCGGTGCTCACCCTGGTCGACACGCCGGGCGCCGCGAACGACGCGGAGGCGGAGCGCGAGGGCGTCGGCGCGGCCATCGCGGACCTGTTCACGGCGCTGGCGTCGGTCCGCACCCCGGTGACGACCCTGCTGATCGGCGAGGGCGGCTCCGGGGGCGCGCTCGCCCTCGCGGCACCCGGCAACACCTGGGCCACACCGGACAGCTACTTCTCGGTGATCGCGCCGGAGCTCGCGGCGGCCATCCTCAAGCGCGGCCCCGACGAGGTGGACGCGACGGCGGACCAGCTCCGCCTGCGGCCGCAGGACCTCGTCGAGGCGGGGCTGATCCGGGGCGTCGTCGAAGGGTAGGCGGACTCCCCCCCGGGAGCACCCCACGGGGACGCGGCGGCCGTACCCGAACCGGTCCCGCTCCCCGCTCTCCGACACGCCTCCTGACGCCCCCTCAGGGACAGAACCCCCCATTCAGCGGCACCCCGCCCGGCCCCCTCCGGAATGCGCCCGGCACCCGGCGGCGCGCACGATGCGAGGGAGGCCGCCACACGCACGGCCTCGCGACACCACGACCACGCACCCCACGCTAGGCCCGCCACCCACCCGGCGGACCCATGGTCTGCGCTCTCGGGAGGACCGCCATGACCGCCACGCTGGAGCAGCTGCGACGCTGCCACTTCGCCGTCGACCTGGGGGCGGCCAGGACCCGCGTCTATGTGAAGGGCTCCGGGCTCGTCGTCGACCAGCCCTCCGCCGCCGCCGTCAACACCCGCACCGGCGCGCTCATCGCGGTCGGCGAGTTCGCGGAGCGGATGACCGGCCGCACCCCGGACTACATCCGGGTCGTGCGGCCCGTCTCCGGGGGCACCGTCGTCGACATCGACATGGCGCAGCGCATGCTGCGGCATCTCCTGGGCGACAAGATGCGCCGCAGTCTGCGCCGCAGGCCCTTCCTGCGGGCCGCCGTCTGCACCCCGCACGACGCCGATCCGCTCGCCCAGCGCGCCGCCATCGAGACGCTGGTCGGCCTCGGGGCCCGCCGGGTGGAGCTGGTGGACACCCTGATCGCCGCCGCCGTCGGCTGCGGACTGCCCGTGGAGCAGCCCGAGGCCAGCATGATCATGGTGTGCGGGGCCGCCGCGACCGAGGTGGCCGTGCTGTCGCTGGGCAACATCGTGACGGCCGAGCGGATCCGGGTCGGCGGCGAGGCCGTGGACCACGCGATCGTGCAGCACCTGCGGCACGAGCACGAACTGATGCTGCCCAGCCAGAACGTGCGGCCGCTCCAGCTCGCGCTGTCCGGCAACGGGCTCACCTCGCAGGGCCCCACCTCCACGGAGATCCACGGCCGGGACGTCTGCACCGGGCTCGCCCGGTCCGTGAAGGTCGACACCGCCGCTGTGCGGGACGCCATCCAGACCCCGCTCACCGCCGTCCTGGACAGCATCGGCAAGGTGCTGCGGGACTGCCCGCCGGACCTGGTCGCCGACCTCGCCGACCGCGGGATCATGATGGTCGGCGGCAGCGCCCTGCTCCCGGGCTTCGACGAGATGCTGCGGCAGGCCACCAGCATGCCGGTGCACATCGCCGAACGGCCCGACATCTGCGCCGTGCAGGGCCTCGGCACCATGCTGGAAGGCATGATCGAGCCGCTGGAGCTGGACCCGGTGACCTGAGCCGGTCAGTACGGAAGGATCCGGCCCGAGGGAGTGCGCCGGTCGATCTCGCCCCGGGTGTCACGGGGAGCGGCCGGCCGGCGGGTGACCCGAACGCGTACGTACGTCTGGCCCTTCATGGCGCCCTCCTGGTCCGTCGGGTCCGTTGCGACCAGCCTTCTCTTCGCAACCTTTCGGCACATCGTGCCCACGCAGGCAGTTGTCATGCCTCCGCGGTGGGAGCGGTTGGGAGCGGACGTGCTCCCGTGGGAGGAGACGGCCCCCCGAGGGGGCGGGGTGGACCCGGCCGGGGGAACAGGCGCACGCTCGTCCGTAGGGACCTCCTCCCACGGAAGTGATCGCGATGGACGACAAGAACTGGACCGTCCGCATCCACATCACCGAGGACGGTGACGACACCCTCGCCGAAGCCCTGCTGACCACCCCGGACACGTCGACCGTCACCGGCCGGGGCACGGCCCACCGCAACCCCGACGACCGCAGCATCCCCGAGATCGGCGACGAGCTGGCCGCCTGCCGCGCCCTGAAGGACCTGGCGCTCCGGCTGCACGACGTCGCCTCCGACGACATCGTCGCGCTGGTCGGCCCGGCCGAGCGCACGACGGGAGGCGCCTGGGAACGTCCCTGAACGGCGACACCCCTCGCGGGTGAGGGCCGCCGGGCCGGGGCGGTCCCGTGTCGCACCCGGTTTGCGCCGTGACCCCCCTGGTACTGGTGGGTCCGTCGGCAGTCCGGCTCGTCGTCCGTCCACCGCGCGCGCCCAGCGCCGCCCGACCCCCTGGAGACCGTGATGCCCCTCGTGGCCGGCCCTCGCCCGCCCTCCCCCGGCGCGGCACGCCCCCCGCTCGCCCCCGCAGCGAACGCGGCGGTCCGCCGATGCTGCTGAGGACCTTCGGCTGGTCGATGGGCGTCACCGTCGTCGGCCTCGTCCTCGCGGCGTGGCTGTGGGGCTGGGAGGCGTTCGGGGTCGTGCTGATCCTGTCCGTGCTGGAGATCTCGCTGTCCTTCGACAACGCGGTCGTCAACGCCGGGATCCTGAAGCGGATGAACGCCTTCTGGCAGCGGATCTTCCTGACCGTCGGCGTGCTGATCGCCGTGTTCGGCATGCGGCTGGTGTTCCCGGTCGTGATCGTCGCCATCAGCGCCCGGGTCGGGCCCGCCGAGGCCGTGCGGCTGGCGCTGGACGATCCGGACCGCTACGAGGCCCTGGTCACCGACGCGCACCCGGCGATCGCCGCGTTCGGCGGCATGTTCCTGCTGATGATCTTCCTGGACTTCGTCCTGGAGGAGCGGGAGATCACCTGGCTGACCCGGCTGGAGCGCCCCCTGGCGCGGCTCGGGCGGATCGACCAGCTGGCGCCCTGTGCGGCGCTGATCGTCCTGCTGGTCGCGGCCATGACGGTCGCCGGGCACGCGCACGTCAGCGGGGGCCACGCCGACAAGGCGGCCACGGTCCTGCTCGCCGGGGTCGCGGGACTGATCACCTATCTCGCCGTGGGCGGTCTGTCCTCGCACTTCGAGCACCGCCTGGAGGCGGAGGAGGAACGCGAGCACGAGGAGGAGCAGCGGGCCCGGGCCGAGGGCGAACGGCCGGTGGCCGCCCTCACCGGCAAGGCGGCGTTCTTCCTCTTCCTCTATCTGGAGGTCCTGGACGCGTCGTTCTCCTTCGACGGCGTGATCGGCGCCTTCGCCATCACCAACCACATCTTCTGGATGGCGCTCGGCCTGGGCATCGGCGCCCTCTACGTCCGGTCCCTCACGGTCTACCTGGTCCGCCAGGGCACCCTCGACGACTACGTGTACCTGGAGCACGGCGCCCACTACGCCATCGGCGCCCTCGCCGTGATCCTGCTGGTCACCATCCAGTACCAGATCAACGAGATCATCACCGGCCTGGTCGGCGTGGTCCTGATCGCCTCCTCCTTCCTGGCGTCCGTCCGCCGCAACAGGGCGCTCGCGGCGGCCGGGGGCGAGGGGCCGGAGCGGGCCGAGGAGGCCCGGACGGGCAGGTGAGAACCCTCACGCACCCCGCGGGGTGAGGAGGGCCCCGGGGCGTGTCCCCGGGGCCGTCCGGCGTCCGGGCGGCTACGGCGCAGGCGTGATCCGGACCATACGTGGTGTTCGGCATAGGCGTTTTCATCCGCCTATGGCTAGCTGGATGTGTTTGCCTTCGCGCACAGCGCCGTATCGCGCTGCGCTCCGTCCAGCACTCGTCCGCCCGGGAGACCCATGCGTCTGCGCGCCCCCTCATCGCCGCGAAAGGGCCCGTCGTCCCGCGTGGCCTCCGTCCGTCCGTACGTCCTGGCCGGCGGCACCCTGGCCGTGGGCCTCGGCGGCCTGTATCTCGCGGGGCTCCTCGCGGCGGGCGGGGACATAGAGGACGGGACGACCGTGCGGGGCGTGGACATCGGCGGGCTGAGCCGCGCCGAGGCCGTGCACAAGCTGGACGACCGCCTCGCGCCGGCCGCCGCCCGCAAGCTCCGTGTGACGGTCGGCGACCGCGAGGGCACCGTCGACCCCCGCCGGCTGGGCATCGCCTTCGACCACGAGCGGACCGTCGACCGGGCGAGCCGCAGCGGCGCCCTCGACCCGTTCACCGTGATCGGCGGCCTGTTCCGCTCGGGCGGCCCCGTCGAGCCCTCGGTGAGCGTCGACGAGGACAAGGTCCGCACCGGACTGAAGAAGGTCGCGCGGGACGCCGACCAGAAGGTCCGCGAGGGCGCCGTCACGTTCGAGGACGGCGAGGTCCGCACGGTCGCCCCGCACCCGGGGTACGCCCTGGACACGGACGCGGCGGTCGCCCCGCTGCGCGACGCCTTCCAGCGCGGCGACGCCCGTGCCGTCACCACGCTGCCGGCCCGCGCGGCCGCACCGAAGGTGACCGGACGCGAGCTCGACCGGGCGGTGCGCGAGTTCGCCCGTCCCGCCATGTCGGCGCCCGTCACCCTCACCGCCGCCGGGCACCGCTTCACCGTCGAGCAGCCCGTCCTCGGCCGGTACCTGACGATGCGCCCGGACGCCGCGGGCCGGCTCGAGCCGAGGCTGGACGCGGCGGGGCTGCGCGCCGACCCGGCGGTGGCCAGGCCGCTGTCCGCCCTGCCCACCCGGGCCGCCAACGCCGAGCTGCGCCTGGTCGGCGACCGGGTCGGGGTCGCCGAGGACGGCCACGCGGGCCATGTGGTCACCGACAAGGCGCTGGGCAAGGCCGTACTGCCGCTGCTGACGAAGCGGGGCGCCGCGCGCAGCGGCGAGATCGCCACACGGGTGAGCGAGCCTCAGGTGACCCGGGCCAACGTGGAGCGGCTGGGTCTGCGCGAGCGGATGTCGTCGTTCACGGTCGACTTCGAGCCGGCGCCCTACCGCACCCGGAACATCGGCCGGGCGGTGGAGCTGATCAACGGTTCCGTCGTGATGCCCGGCGAGACGTGGAGCTTCAACCGCAGGGTCGGCGAACGCACCCCGGAGAACGGGTTCGTCGACGGCATCATGATCTTCGACGACGAGTTCAGGAAGGCGCCGGGCGGCGGTGTCTCCGCCGTCGCCACGACCCTCTTCAACGCGCTGTGGTTCGCGGGCGTCAAGCCGGTCGAGCACGGCGCCCACTCCTTCTACATCGAGCGCTACCCGGAGGGCCGGGAGGCCACGGTCGCCTGGGGCAGTCTGGACCTGCGTTTCACCAACGACTCCGGCCACGCCCTCTACATCCGGGCCGAGTCCACCGACCACTCGGTGACGGTCTCGTTCCTCGGCACCCGCAAGTACGACGAGATCGGCTCGGTGAAGAGCCCGCGCACCAACGTGAAGCAGCCGGAGCGGAAGGTCCTGAGCGGCGAGCGGTGCGTCCCGCAGACTCCACTGGAGGGATTCGACGTCACCGTGCAGCGGGTCTTCGTCCAGGACGGGCGGGCGGTGAAGCGGGAGCCGTTCCGTACGCACTATGACCCGCGGGACGAGATCGTCTGCGAGTGATCCCCCGGCAACGGCCTGGTCGCATCGTTTCTGCACGGGTGGCGCCTGGTGGGGCGGGTGGGACTCGAACCCACGGCCGACGGATTATGAGTCCGCTGCTCTAACCGGCTGAGCTACCGCCCCATAGCGGCGTGTCGCGTACATGTGTGCGCGCCGTCTGCCGCAGCATAGCCGCTCATACGATCTCCTGCTTCGTATGGTCGACTTCGCATGCCCTGAAGGACACCGCCGCGACCTGCACGGTTCCCGCCGCAGGTGGGAAGGCATGAAAAAGGACCCCTTCGGGGGTCCTCGTTCAGCATGCTCCCCCGACTGGACTCGAACCAGTAACCTGCCGGTTAACAGCCGGCTGCTCTGCCAATTGAGCTACGGAGGACCGAGCTCCCCCGACTGGACTCGAACCAGTAACCTGCCGGTTAACAGCCGGCTGCTCTGCCAATTGAGCTACGGAGGAATGCCTCGTTGCATCGAACGTGCCTCCCTGGGTATTCGCCAGGGGGCGTGCGCTCGCTGCGACACATACATTAGCGCAAGCAGGGGGGTGCTCCGCCAATCGGTTCCCCCCCGGGGCGCCGACGCCGCATCAGGGACCTACGCAAGGGAAGGGTGGCCGCCATGCGCTACCGGCTCACGTTCGTCGTCGGACTCGCCGTCGGTTACGTGCTCGGCACTCGCGCCGGACGCGAGCGCTACGAGCAGCTGAAGAAGACGGCCCGGGAGATCTCCCACAACCCCGCGGTGCGCAACACCGCCGAGACGGCGGCCCAGCAGGGCCGTGTCTTCGCGGGCAAGGCGTACCACACGGTCAGCGACAAGGTCGGGGACCGCGTTCCCGCGGCCGTCGCCGATCGCGTCCGCAGCCTCCGCGACCGCAGCGCGCACAACGGAGGCGCCGAGGACGACTGGGGTACCAGCAACACCTGAGCGGCCCGTGGCCCGGACAGGCGCGGTACTGCGGCACAATCTGGGCCATGGGGATAGTCGCCGGGTTGGACAGTTCGCCCGATTTCACTCGCATCGTCGTCTGTGACACGGACTCGGGTGCCGTGCTCAGGCAGGGGTATGCCCCGCACCCGGTGGAGTCGCCGGACGGCGGGCGCCCCTCCGACGTCGACCCGCAGGCGTGGCTGCTCTCCCTCGGCGAGGCCGCCGGCGGCGGACTGCTGGAGGGCGTGCAGGCCATCGGCGTGTCCGCGCAGCAGAACGCCCTGGTGCCGGTGGACGCGCAGGGCAACACCGTGCGTCCCGCGATGGTCGGCGGCGACAAACGGGCCCAGGTCGCGGCGGCCGACCTGATCGACGCGCTCGGCGGGCGCGAGGCGTGGGCGCAGGCGGTGGGGTGTGTGCCGCAGGCGGCGCAGCCGGTCACCAAGCTGCGCTGGCTCGCCAAGACCGAGCCGGAGCACGCGGCGCGCACCGCCGTCCTGCTGCAGGCGCACGACTGGCTGGTGTGGCAGTTGCTCGGCCGGCCGGTGCGGCGGACCACGGACCGGGGCGGGGCCTCCAGCACCGGCTACTGGTCGGCGGCGGGCGGCGCCTACCGTTCCGACCTGGTGGAGTTGGCGCTGGGCCACCCGGCCATGCTGCCCGAGGTGATCGGCCCCTCCCAGGCGGCCGGTACGACCCCGGAGGGGCTGCTGATCTCCGCGGGGACCGGCGAGACCATGGCCGCCGCGTTCGGGCTCGGCATCGGGCTGGGCGACGCGGTCGTCTCGCTCGGCGCGTCCGGGTCCGTGATGGCCGTGCACCCCGAGGCGCTCGTGGACGGCTCCGGGATCATCACCTCCCTGGCCGACGCGACCGGTATGCATCTGCCCGTCGTCACCACGCTCAACGCGGTGCGCACGCTGCGCGGCACCGCCGAACTCCTCTCGCTGCCCGACCTGGAGAGCCTGTCCGACCTCGCGATGAAGTCGACGCCGGGCGCCCACGGCCTGGTGCTGCTGCCCTATCTGGAGGGTGAGCGGACGCCGAACCTGCCGCACACCGCGGGCACGCTGTCGGGGCTGCGCCGGGAGTCGATGAAGCCGGAGCACCTGGCGCGGGCGGCCTTCGAGGGCATGTTGTGCGGGCTCGCGGACGCGCTGGACGTGCTGCGCGGCCGGGGCGTGGAGGTGCGGCGGGTCTTCCTGCTGGGGGCGGCCGCCGAGCTGCCGGCCGTGCAGGCGGCGGCCCCGTCGCTGTTCGGGGCGCAGGTCGTCGTCCCGCAGCCCGCCGACTACGCGGCGATCGGCGCGGCCCGGCAGGCGGCGTGGGCGCTGGGAGCCACGCAGGGCACCCTCGACCCGCGGACCCCGCCGCTCTGGCAGGGCCCGGCGGCGCAGGTGCTGGAGCCCGGCGACGAGCTGGCGGTGGGCCAGGCCGTGCGGCAGCAGTTCGTGTCGGTGCGGGAGCAGACGCACCCCGGGGCCTTCCGGTAGGGCGCCGGGGAGGGGCCGGGCGGGAGCGGAAGGTAAGAGACCGGTAGGAACCGGCACCCGGAAGGCCGAACGGAGCGCCGCTGACGGCTTAATCGGTTGAGGTAACGCCGCGGGAGTGTCGCACGATAGGGGCCAGGGGCGACCAAGCCACCGCCCCGTCGCCGACCCGATCACTCCGAGAGAAGCCTCGTGCTCATACGACTCCTGCGGACCTATCTCAGGCCCTACCGAAAACCCATCGGCTGGCTGGTGCTGCTGCAGTTCCTGCAGACCTGCGCCACGCTCTACCTGCCCACCCTGAACGCCGACATCATCGACAAGGGCGTCGTCACCGGCGACACCGGCTACATCATGTCCTACGGCGCTCTGATGATCGGCATCTCGCTGGCGCAGGTCGTGTGCAACGTCGGTGCCGTGTACTACGGCGCCCGCACCGCCTCGGCGCTCGGGCGGGACGTGCGGGCCGCCGTCTTCGACCGGGTGCAGTCGTTCTCGGCGCGCGAGGTGGGCCAGTTCGGCGCGCCCTCGCTGATCACACGGACCACCAACGACGTCCAGCAGGTGCAGATGCTGGCGCTGATGACGTTCACGCTGATGGTCTCGGCGCCCATCATGTGCGTCGGCGGGATCGTCCTCGCGCTCGGTCTGGACGTGCCGCTGTCGGCGGTGCTGGTCGCGGTGGTGCCGGTCCTCGGCATCTGCGTGACGCTGATCGTGCGCCGGCTGCGGCCGCTGTTCCGGGCCATGCAGGTGCGGCTGGACACGGTGAACCGGGTGCTGCGCGAGCAGATCACCGGCAACCGGGTGATCCGCGCGTTCGTCCGCGACGAGTACGAGCAGCAGCGGTTCCGGAAGGCCAACACCGAGCTCACCGACATGGCCCTGGGCACGGGCCGGCTGCTCGCGCTGATGTTCCCGATCGTCATGACGGTGGTGAACCTGTCGTCCATCGCGGTCGTCTGGTTCGGCGCCCACCGGATCGACAGCGGCGGGATGCAGATCGGCGATCTGACGGCGTTCCTCGCCTACCTGATGCAGATCGTGATGTCCGTGATGATGGCCACCTTCATGTTCATGATGGTGCCGCGCGCCGAAGTGTGCGCCGAGCGTGTCCAGGAGGTCCTGGACACCTCCTCCAGCGTGGTCCCGCCGACCGCGCCGGTGACCGAGCTGCGCCGGCACGGCCATCTGGAGATCCGGGGCGCGGGCTTCCGCTACCCCGGTGCCGAGGAGCCGGTGCTGAAGTCGATCGACCTGGTGGCCCGGCCCGGTGAGGTGACCGCGGTGATCGGCTCGACCGGCAGCGGCAAGTCGACCCTGCTGGGTTTGGTGCCCCGCCTGTTCGACGCGACCGAGGGCCGGATCCTCGTCGACGGCGAGGACGTGAGCGGCATCGACCCGCGGCTGCTCGCCCGCACCGTCGGCCTGGTCCCGCAGAAGCCGTACCTGTTCGCGGGCACGGTCGCCACGAACCTGCGCTACGGCAATCCGGACGCCACGGACGACGAGCTGTGGCACGCGCTGGAGGTGGCGCAGGCCAAGGAGTTCGTGGAGCGGCTGGAGGGCGGACTCGACGCGCCGATCGCCCAGGGCGGCACCAACGTCTCGGGCGGGCAGCGGCAGCGGCTGGCGATCGCGCGGACGCTGGTGCAGCGCCCGGAGATCTACCTGTTCGACGACTCCTTCTCCGCCCTCGACTACGCCACGGACGCCGCGCTGCGCTCGGCGCTGTCGCGGGAGACCGCCGAGGCGACCGTCGTCATCGTCGCCCAGCGGGTGGCGACGATCCGGGACGCGGACCGGATCGTCGTGCTCGACGAGGGGCGGGTCGTCGGCACCGGGCGGCACCACGAGCTGATGGCCGACAACGAGACGTACCGGGAGATCGTGCTCTCCCAGCTGACGGAAGCGGAGGCCGCCTGATGGCCGGGCCCATGGGACGGATGATGGCCGGCGGCGGTCCCGACCAGCGTTCGCTGGACTTCAAGGTGTCGGGCCGCAGACTCGTCGCGCGGTTCAAGCCGGAGCGCCTGACCATCTGGACGCTGCTGGTGTGCGTCGTGGTGAGCGTGGGTCTGTCGGTCGCCGGGCCGAAGATCCTCGGCCGGGCCACCGACCTGGTCTTCGCGGGCATCGTCGGACGGCAGTTCGCGCCCGGGATGTCCAAGGAGCAGGTCCTCGCGGCGATGCGGGAGCGCGGCGACGGCCGGATCGCCGACATGCTGCGCAGCACCGACTTCACGCCGGGTCAGGGCATCGACTTCACGGCGGTGGGGGACGTCCTGCTGGTCGCGCTCGCGGTGTTCGGCGCCGCGGGTCTGCTGATGGCGGTGGCGACACGGCTGGTGAACCGGGCCGTGAACCGGACGATGTACCGAATGCGCGAGGACGTGCAGACGAAGCTGTCGCGGCTGCCGCTGTCGTACTTCGACAAGCGGCAGCGCGGTGAGGTGCTGTCGCGGGCGACCAACGACATCGACAACATCGGGCAGACGCTCCAGCAGTCGATGGGCCAGCTGATCAACTCGGTGCTCACCATCATCGGGGTGCTGGCCGTGATGTTCTGGGTGTCGTGGCTGCTGGCGCTGGTCGCGCTGGTGACCGTGCCGCTGTCGTTCGTCGTGGCCACCCGGGTGGGCAAGCGCTCGCAGCCGCACTTCGTGCAGCAGTGGCGCACGACCGGCAAGCTGAACGCGCACGTCGAGGAGATGTACACCGGTCACACCCTGGTCAAGGTGTTCGGCCGTCAGGAGGAGTCGGCGCAGCAGTTCGCCGAGCAGAACGAGGCGCTGTACGAGGCCGGGTTCAAGGCGCAGTTCAACAGCGGGATCATGCAGCCGCTGATGCTGTTCGTGTCGAACCTCAACTATGTGCTGGTCGCGGTGGTCGGCGGGCTGCGGGTCGCGTCGGGCGCGCTGTCCATCGGTGACGTGCAGGCGTTCATCCAGTACTCGCGGCAGTTCTCGATGCCGCTGACGCAGGTCGCGTCGATGGCGAACCTCGTGCAGTCCGGTGTGGCGTCCGCCGAGCGGATCTTCGAACTGCTGGACGCCGAGGAGCAGTCGGCGGACCCGGTGCCGGGAGTGCGGCCGGAGGAGCTGCGCGGCCGGGTGGCGCTGGAGAAGGTGTCCTTCCGGTACGAGCCGGACAAGCCGCTGATCGAGGACCTGTCGCTGACGGTGGAGCCCGGGCACACGGTCGCCATCGTCGGCCCGACCGGCGCCGGCAAGACGACGCTGGTCAACCTGCTGATGCGGTTCTACGACGTGTCGTCGGGGCGCATCACGCTCGACGGCGTCGACATCGCGCGGATGTCCCGGGACGAACTGCGGTCCGGGATCGGCATGGTGCTGCAGGACACCTGGCTGTTCGGCGGCACCATCGCGGAGAACATCGCGTACGGGGCGGCCCGGGACGTCACCCGGGGCGCGATCGAGGAGGCGGCGCGGGCCGCGCACGCCGACCGGTTCATCCGTACGCTGCCCGACGGGTACGACACGGTGATAGACGACGAGGGGTCGGGGGTCAGCGCGGGTGAGAAGCAGCTGATCACCATCGCGCGGGCGTTCCTGTCCGACCCGGTCATCCTGGTGCTGGACGAGGCGACGTCGTCCGTCGACACCCGGACCGAGGTGCTGATCCAGCAGGCGATGGCCAAACTGGCGCACGGGCGGACGTCGTTCGTCATCGCGCACCGGCTGTCGACGATCCGGGACGCGGACACCATCCTCGTCATGGAGAACGGCGCGATCGTCGAGCAGGGCGCGCACGCCGAGCTGCTGGCGGCGGACGGGGCCTACGCGCGTCTGTACAAGGCGCAGTTCGCGCAGGCGGTCGCCGAGGTCGACTGATTGATCGCTCGGGGGGCCGGCCGGCCCGAGGGGCGCGGGGAACCGCGTAGCCGGCCCCCCGAGCGTCCGTAGCCGGCGTCAGTCGAGATAGCCGCGGAGCTGATCCGCGAACGCGTGGTCGCGCAGCTTGTTGAGGGTCTTGGACTCGATCTGGCGGATGCGTTCGCGGGTCACGCCGAAGATGCGGCCTATCTCCTCCAGGGTGCGCGGGCGGCCGTCCGCGAGCCCGTACCGCAGCTGGACGACCTTGCGTTCGCGCTCCCCCAGGGTCGACAGCACCGCCTCGAGGTGTTCGCGCAGCAGCAGGAACGCCGCCGACTCCACCGGCGAGGTGGCGTCGCCGTCCTCGATGAGGTCGCCGAGGGCGACGTCCTCCTCCTCGCCCACCGGGGCGTGCAGCGAGACGGGCTCCTGCGCGAGGCGCAGCACCTCGGTGATCCGCTCGGGCGGCAGGTCGAGGTGGGCGGCGACCTCCTCCGGCGTCGGCTCGTAGCCGCGCTCCTGGAGCATGCGGCGCTGGACGCGGACGACCCGGTTGATCAGTTCCACCACGTGCACGGGCACGCGGATGGTGCGGGCCTGGTCGGCGAGGGCCCGGGACATGGCCTGCCGTATCCACCAGGTGGCGTACGTGGAGAACTTGTAGCCGCGCGCGTAGTCGAACTTCTCGACGGCGCGGATCAGTCCGAGGTTGCCCTCCTGGACGAGGTCGAGCATGGTCAGGCCGCGTCCGACGTACCGTTTGGCGACGGACACGACGAGCCGCAGGTTGGCCTCGATGAGCCGCCGTTTGGCCATCCGGCCCATGACGACCAGCCGGTCCAGGTCCTGGGCGAGCCGGCTCTCCAGGTCGGGGGTGCGGGCGAGCTTCTCCTCCGCGAACAGGCCGGCCTCGACCCGGCGGGCGAGCTCGACCTCCTCGGCCGCGGTGAGCAGCGGGATACGCCCGATCTCCCGCAGGTACTGGCGGAAGAGGTCGGAGGTGGGGCCCGCGGTGTCGGGGCGGACCCGGGCCGGGAGGGGCGCCTCGACCGGCTCGGTGGCGTCGTCCAGCGCCTCCGCGGGCGGGTCCGGCGGCTCGGGCGGGGCCTGCGGCTCCGATTCCGGGCGGTGCGCGGCACGGCTCTGCGGGGGGACCGCGGCGAGCACGTCGTCGTCCGCGTCCGGCGCCGCGCCGTCCGGACGGGTGTCGGTCTCGACGAGGGTCTGGGTCTGCACGGGGGCGACCTCCAGGGTGATCGCTGCCGAGGCGTACGGCAGCGCTGCTTCGAGGGCGGAGTCGGCGGCCTCGCCGCTGTCCGTCCCGTACGCGATGAGCGGAACCGCGGGGGTATGGGATCCGTGGGGGACGGACCGGCCGCGCTCCGAGGACTCAGGCACCGCCCCCCAGTGTGGGGTACGACACATCGCCGCCACGAGGGGCGTGCGGTGACTTTTTGCGTTCGGGCCGTGACCACGAGGTGATGTGGCCGGGAAACCCGGATGCCCGTGCCGGGCGGGGTCTGGCACGATGCGGCGGTGTCCGGATCCGTGTACGAGACCCATGTGACGGTGCGCTGCGCCGACGCGTCCGAGTCCGGGCGGCTGCGCCGCTGGGCGGCCGCCGCGGGTCTGAAGCTCACCTGTATCGAACTGGCCCGCGGCCGTGTGCCGTCGCAGCCGATGCTGACGCTGACCGGCGCGCCCTCGCGGGCCGCGGCGGCGGCGCGCGCCGAGGAGGTCGCGGCGCGGCTGCGGACGGGCGGGTTCAGCCCGGTACGCGTCAAGATCGAGTCGGCGCCCTGGGCGCCGGAGGTGCCGGCCGGGCCGTGCGGCGGCGGGCAGTACTTCGAGCACCATGTGAAGCTGCGGCTGCCCGCGGACACGGACCTCGGGGCCCTGGCCGCCCGGGTGGTGCCGTACGGCGCGCATCTGTCGTGGAACGCGCGGCGGGTCGTCGGCGCCCTCCACGAGCGGTTCGTGACGCAGCGGTGCCGCGGGGTGGACGCCGCGGGGGCCGGACGCGCCCTGGAGGGGCTGCTGGCCGAACTGGCGGGGCTCCATGTGGTGGGCGTGGAGCGGGAGTTCGTGCTGTACGACAGTGATCTGTCCGTGGACGACGGGTGGATCGACGGGTGGATCGAGGAGGGCTCCGGCGGACGGTCCGGGGGCGTCATGACGCGGGAGGTGGGGCGATGAGCGGGTCCTGGCGGGAGTGGAACCTGTGGCGTGAGATGCCCCGGGAGGAGCTGGACGACGCCGCGCGGCGGGACCGGCGGCTGCCGCGGACCCTGCGCACGGTGCCCGGCGAGGACGTCTCGCAGCGCCTGGTCTTCGACCCGGCCATGAAGCAGTACCCGAACGCCTACCGCGCCACCGACCCCGCGTTCGCCGACCCCGCCCGCACGGACGCCTGGCGGGCGGCCCGGCGCCGGGCGCTGGACCTGGTCCTCACCGCGATCGCCGGGTCGGAGTGGGCCGACGCGCTGGTGCTGCGCGGCAGCGTGCTGATGGCCGCCTGGTTCGGGGAGGCCGCCCGGGAGCCCGGCGACCTGGACTTCGTCGTCGTGCCGGAGACCTGGCGGATGGAGGAGGCGCGCACCGCGCGGATGCTCGACGGGATCGCGCGGGCGGCGCAGGAGGCGTCGGGGGACGGCGTGCGGGTCACGGCCGAGGGCGCCGCCGTGGAGGACATCTGGACCTATGAGCGGGTACCCGGCCGCCGCATGGTGCTGCCGTGGAGCGCGCCGGGCCTGCCCGAGGGCCACGTCCAGCTCGACTTCGTCTTCGAGGAGCGGCTGCCCGAGCCGCCGGAGCCCGTGGAGCTGCCGGGCGGAGCGGTCCTGCGGGCGGCCTCGCCCGCGCTGTCGCTGGCCTGGAAGATGATGTGGCTGATCAACGACGCGTACGCGCAGGGCAAGGACCTGTACGACGCCGTGCTGCTCGCCGAGCGGCACCCGCTGCCGTACGAGCTGCTGCACGAGGTCTTCCGGCTCTCGGGCGAGTGGCCCTACCCGTACCAGGAGTACGTCACCTTCGACAACGTGGTGGAGGCGCTGCGGTTCGTCGAGTGGCGGCACTTCGTCACCGAGTACCCGCGCCACGCGGACGACGAGCAGGCGTTCGTGGACCGGCTGGTCCGGGCGGTGAAGCCGACCTTCGCGGGCCGGTCAGAGGGCGGCGGCACCGTGGGCGCGTAGCGCCTGGTCGTACTGCTGGAGCACCCACAGCTCGTTCTGCACGGCGGCGAGCTGGGCCGGGTCGCCGCCCGCACCGAGGCGGGTCAGCTGGCTCTGGATGTCGCGGACCCGGCGCTCGACGGCGCGGCGGCGGACGGTGACGAGCTGTTCGCCCGCGTAGTTCTCGTCGACGGTCCTGCGCATGATCGCCTCGACGGCGAGCTCGGTGACCATCGCGCGGACCTGGTCGTCGGGGGCGGCGTCGCGGACGCGGACCAGGTACTCCTGCGGGTCCTGGATGCCGTGCTCCGCGCCGCCCGCGTCCATGATCGCCTGGCGTACGGCGGCGTAGGGCGCGGCGGTGAACTCGTCCAGGCCGTACGCGTCGAAGGCCGGGGAGACCAGCTCGGGGCGCTGCAGGGCGAGCTTCAGCAGCTCGCGCTCAGTGGCGTAGACGGGGTTGCGCAGGGTGAGGGCCGGGCCGGTGGCGCGGGGCCGGGGCGCGGCGTCGTACGGCTGCTGCGGGCCGCGGGACGACGCCGGGGCCGGGCCGCGGCCGCCGCGGTCGCGGGCCCACCGGGCGAGCTGGGCGACCCGCTTGACCACGAACTGGGTGTCCAGGATGCCGAGCATGCCGGCGAGCTGGACGGCGACCTCGTGCTGGGCGCCGCTGTTCTTGATGCGGGCGACGATCGGGGCGGCCTCGTCCAGCGCGGCGGCGCGGCCCGCCGGGGTGTCCAGGTCGTAGCGGACGACGATCTGGCGCAGCGCGAACTCGAAGAGCGGGGTGCGGGGTTCGACCAGGTCGGCGACGGCGTCGTCGCCCTTGGCGAGGCGCAGCTCACAGGGGTCCATGCCGTCCGGGGCGATCGCGATGTAGGTCTCGGCGGCGAACTTCTGGTCGTCCTCGAAGGCGCGCAGGGCCGCCTTCTGGCCGGCGGCGTCGCCGTCGAAGGTGAAGATCACGCGGGCCGAGCCGTTGTCCATCAGCAGCCGGCGCAGGATCTTGATGTGGTCGCCGCCGAAGGCGGTGCCGCAGGTCGCGATCGCGGTCGGGACCCCGGCGAGGTGGCAGGCCATGACGTCGGTGTAGCCCTCGACGACGACCGCGCGGGACGCCTTGGCGATGTCCTTCTTGGCGAGGTCGATGCCGTACAGCACCTGGGACTTGCGGTAGATCGCCGTGTCGGGGGTGTTGAGGTACTTCGGGCCGTTGTCCGCCTCGTAGAGCTTGCGGGCGCCGAAGCCGACGACATCCCCGCCGATGTCGCGGATCGGCCACATCAGGCGGCCCCGGAAGCGGTCGATGGGACCGCGGCGGCCCTCCTGGGACAGGCCGGAGAGGACGAGCTCCTTGTCGGTGAAGCCCTTGCCGCGCAGGAAGCGGGTGAGGTGGTCCCAGCCCTGCGGGCTGTAGCCGACGGAGAAGCGCTGGGCGGCGGCCTGGTCGAAGCCGCGCTCGGCGAGGAACTGGCGGCCGGTGTCGGCCTCCGGGCTGGTCGCCAGCTGCTCCATGTACCAGTCGGCGGCGATCTTGTGGGCCTCGACCAGGCGGATGCGCTCGCCGCGCTGGTGGGAGGGGTTGTAGCCGCCCTCCTCGTAGCGCAGGGTGATGCCGGCCTGGGCGGCGAGGCGCTCGACGGCCTCGGAGAAGGAGAGGTGGTCCACCTTCATCACGAAGGTGATGGTGTCGCCGCCCTCCTGGCAGCCGAAGCAGTGGAAGAGGCCCTTGGCGGGGCTGACCTGGAAGGACGGCGACTTCTCGTCGTGGAAGGGGCACAGCCCCTTCAGGTTCCCGCCGCCGGCGTTGCGTAGCTGGAGGTACTCGGAGACGACGGCGTCGATCGGGACCGCGTCCCGTACCGCCTTCACGTCCTCGTCGTTGATCCGTCCTGCCACGCGTGAATTCTACGGGGCGGGACGGACACTCATGGGATGAGGTCTTGGAGTGGAATGTGGGGGTTCGCGAGGTTTTCGGTGTCCACCTGGGCCCTGGAGCGGATCAGTTTCTGGATCGGTTCGGTCACGTCCCACACGTTCACGTTCATCCCGGCGAGCACCCGGCCCTCCTTCACCCAGAAGGCGATGAACTCGCGCTTGCCGGCGTCGCCGCGGATCACGACCTCGTCGTACGACCCCGCGGGCGCCCAACCGCTGTACTCCATGCCCAGGTCGTACTGGTCGGAGAAGAAGTAGGGAACGCGGTCGTAGGTGACGTCCTGGCCGAGCATCGCGCGGGCCGCGGCCGGGCCGCCGTTGAGCGCGTTCGCCCAGTGCTCCACCCGCAGCCGGGTGTCGAACAGGGCGTGCGGGAAGGAGGCCACGTCACCGGCCGCGTAGATGTCCGGGTCGGAGGTGCGCAGCCGTTCGTCGACCACGACGCCGCGGCCGTGCGCGGCGTCCGCGATCTCCAGGCCGGCGGCCTCGGCGAGGCCGGTGCGCGGGGCGGCGCCGATGGCCGCGAGGACGTCGTGCGCCGGGTGCTCCTCGCCGTCGTCGGTGCGGACGGCGAGCACCATGCCGTCCTGCCCGACGATCTCCGTCAGCCGCCGCCCGAAGTGGAACCGCACGCCGCGGTCGCGGTGCAGCTCGGCGAAGAGCGCGCCGAGCTCGGGGCCGAGCACGCCGTGCAGCGGGGTCGGACCGTGCTCGACCACGGTGACCTCGGCGCCGTACTCGCGGGCCGCCGCCGCGATCTCCAGACCGATCCAGCCGGCGCCGGCGATCACCAGGTGCCCGTTGTCCCGGCCGAGGGAGGTGAGGACGCCCTTGAGGCGCTCGGCGTGCGCGAGCCGCCGCAGGTGGTGCACGCCGGCCAGGTCGGTGCCCGGGATGTCCAGACGGCGGGGTTCGGCACCGGTCGCGAGCAGCAGCTTGTCGTAGTGGACGACGGTGCCGTCCTCGCCGAACCGGATCGTCTTCGCGGTGCGGTCGATGGCGTCGACGGTCTGCCCGAGGTGCAGTTCGATGTCGTTGCGCGCGTACCAGGCGGGCTCGTGCACGAAGACGGTCTCGCGCTCCTCCTTGCCGAGGACGTAGCCCTTGGACAGGGGCGGCCGCTCGTAGGGGTGGTCGCGTTCGTCGCAGATCAGTATCACCCGCCCGGTGAAGCCCTCCGCGCGGAGCGTTTCGGCCGCCTTGGCGCCGGCCAGCCCGCCGCCGACGATGACGAATGTCTGATCCGCGTCGACCACTTCATGCCTCCTCGTAAGGTGCCGCCCCACGAGCCTCCCGCACGCAGCGTGGTGCGGGAAGGGGGGGTGACCCGATCAGGCCACGCAGGGTCACTTTCGGGTACCCGGGCGAGGGCGGGTCAGGCCCGGCCGCTGAGCCGGGCGTGCAGGGCGCCGGCCGAGGCGTCCGTGAGGTTGGCGATCTGGTCGACGACGACGCGCTTGCGGGCGCGGTCGTCACCGGCCGCGTCGAACAGCGCGCGGAACTGCGGGTCCAGTCCGTCGGGCGCGCGGGCGGTCAGCGCCTCGGCCAGTTCGGCGACGACGACCCGCTGGTCGGCGCGCAGCCGTTCCTGCTCGGCGCGCTGCATCACGTACCGGTCGGCGACGGCCTTCAGGACCGCGCACTCCATGCGGGTCGCGCGCGGCACGACGAGTTCGGCGGCGTAGCGGGTGAGCCGTCCGCCGCCGTACGCGGCGCGGGTCGCGCCCTCGGCGGCCAGGCAGAACCGGCCGATGAGCTGGCTGGTGGCGTCCTTCAGGCGGGCCTGGGCGACGGCCGAGCCGTCGTAGCCGTGCGGCCACCAGGGTTGGTCCTGGAGCCGGTCGAGGGCGGCGGCCAGCTCCTCCGGGTCGGTGTCCGCGGGCACGTAGCGGCCGACGGCGACGGCGTAGACCGCTTGGCGTTCCGGCTCGGCGTGCAGGCAGTTGGGGTCGATGTGGCCGGCGTGCAGACCGTCCTCCACGTCGTGCACGGAGTACGCCACGTCGTCGGCCCAGTCCATCACCTGGGCCTCGAAGGTGGTGCGGGTGCCGGGGGCCTCCTTGCGGATCCAGTCGAAGACGGGCCGGTCGTCCTCGTAGACGCCGAACTTCCGCGAGTGCGGGTCGGTGGGGTGGGCGCCGCGGGGCCACGGGTACTTGGTGGCGGCGTCGAGGGTGGCCCGGGTGAGGTTGAGGCCCACGGAGCCCTCCGGGGTGAACCGCTTGGGCTCGATCCGGGTGAGCAGGCGCAGGGACTGGGCGTTGCCCTCGAAGCCGCCGCAGTCCTCGGCGAACTCGTTGAGGGCGGCCTCGCCGTTGTGGCCGAAGGGGGGATGGCCGAGGTCGTGGGAGAGGCAGGCGGCCTCGACCAGGTCGGGGTCGCAGCCGAGGGCCTCGCCGAGCTCCCGGCCGACCTGGGCGCACTCCAGGGAATGGGTGAGGCGGGTGCGAGGGCTGGGATCCCAGGCGTTGCTGTGCGTGCCGGGGGTCACGACCTGGGTCTTGCCGGCGAGCCTGCGCAGCGCGGCCGAGTGCAGGACGCGGGCGCGGTCGCGTTGGAAGGCCGTACGGCCGGGGCGCTTGTCGGGTTCCGGGGCCCAGCGTTCGACTGCCGACTCGTCGTAGTACATGCACCGACAGTACGGCCAGACGGGCGGGGCGGGTGGCCTCGCGGTCCGGCGCGGGAGTCCAGCCGAGGCCAGGGACGGGGACCGGTCCCGCCGTGTGGCCGTAGCGGTGAGGCGCGGACGGGCCGTGGGTGCGGGTGGCTCGTGGCCGGGTGGGCGCGGCGCGGTCCCGGGAGTTGGGGCGGGGGCCGGGGCCGGCGTGCGGTCGGGGCGGTGGAGCAGCGGGCGGGTGGGTGCGGTGGCTCGTGGCCGGTGCGGGGGTCGGGCCCGGACGGTCAGGCCGAGGCCAGGGCGGGGGCCGACGCCGGGGCGGCCGCGCGGTCGTAGCGGTGGAGGAGGAGGCGGGCCGTCGCAGGGTGGGTGCCGAGGGGAGCCGAGGCGATCCAGGGGGCCTGCTCGGCGCACTGGGTCGCGAAGCGGCCGGGGGCGGTGAAGTACGACGCCACCGCCACCCTGGTGCGGCCCCGCGCGGCCAGTGCCGTGAGCGCGTCGGGGACGGACGGGGACGCCGTCGTGGCGTAGGCCGGGACGACGGGGACGCCCAGGCGGGCCGCGAGGAGGCGGGCCGTGCGGGCGGTGTCCACCCTGGCATCGGGGTCGCGGGAGCCGGCCGCCGCCAGGACGACGGCGGTCCTGCGGCGGGTGGCGTCGTCCCCGGGGGTGCGCCAGCCGGCCTCCGTCAGGCGGGCGTGCAGCGCCTCCGCGAGGAGCGGGTGCGGGCCGAGCGCGCCGGCCACCCGGGTGCGGACCCGGGAGGCGGCGGCCGTCCCGGGGATGTCCCGCTTGATGTGGTAGCCGCGCCCGAGGAGCAGGGGGACGAGGATCGCCTCACGGTCGCCGAGGGCGGCAAGGGTGTCGGCGAGCAGGGGCTCGTTCAGTTCGATGTGCCCGAGGTGGACCGGCAGTCCGGGGCGCAGCGCGCGGACCTCGTCGAGCAGCGCGGTCACCGTCCGCAGGGCGCGCGGGTCGCGGCTGCCGTGGGCGACGACGACGAGCGCATGGGGGTACCGCCCAGGCCGTTCAGGCACGGGGGGAGGCTCGGGGCGGCGCCTGCCGTCGGGGCCGACGAGACTGAGCTGGCGGGCGAGCTGACTGCTGATCCGGTTCATGAGGTGCGCCGTACTGTCGAGGTGGACCGTCGGGGACTCGTCGTGCAAGGGGTTCGACGCCGTCATGGACCGATGGTGGCGGGGTGAGGTTGCTGTCCCGTTTCACGGGAATGACGGGTTCTTACGCCCGGTTCACGGTCCGGTCCAGGGCTGCTGTGAGGCGGCCTGACCTGCGGTTCCGTCGAGGCGGGGTGAAGACCGTCACGTGGGGGCGGATGAACCGCGCCCGCCGTGCGGACGTCCTGGGAACCGGGGGCTCACGGGGAGCCGTACAGGGAGGGGGCCGGGTATGCGTCCGCGGAGGCCGCGTCTGCCGCGCACCCGCGCCGGGCGGCGGAGGCTCGCGCAGGCCGTGATGGCGGCGAGCGTGCTGGCGCTGCTGCCGGCCACCTGGACGCGGCTGGCCTCCGACGGCCGGCTGCGCACCGCGGCCGACGTGCCGCGCACCGACGTCGCCGTCGTCTTCGGGGCCGGGCTGTGGGACGGCGAGCCGTCGCCGTACCTCGCGCACCGGCTGGACACGGCGGCCCGTCTGTACCGGGCGGGACGGATCGAGGTCGTCCTCGTCACCGGGGACAACAGCCGCGAGGACTACGACGAGCCCGACGCGATGCGCGCGTACCTGGTCCGGCACGGGGTGCCCGACGCGCGGATCGTCAGCGACTACGCGGGCTTCGACACCTGGGACTCCTGCGTCCGGGCCAAGAGGATCTTCGGTGTCGACGAGGCGGTGCTGATCAGCCAGGACTTCCACATCCGGCGGGCGGTGGCGCTCTGCGAGGAGGCCGGGGTCGCGAGCTACGGCGTCGGGGTGGCCGCCCGGCACGACGTCACCTGGTACTACGGCGGGGTGCGGGAGCTGTTCGCGGCCGGCAAGGCGGCGCTGGACGCCGTCGTCGAACCGGACCCGCGCTTCCTCGGCCGGCGCGAGACCGGGGTCACCGACGCGCTGGCCACGGGGCGTTAGGGCGTGCCCTCACGGTGGCCCCGGCCGCGCGGGGAGGTCACCGTGCCGCCCGTGTAACCAGGGAGCCTGCGCACCCGTAACACGCCCGACGCACGCTGAACGGCATGCCGAACATCGCGACGCCCACGCACTGCCCGTACTGCGCCCTGCAGTGCGGTATGAACCTCACGCCCACGCGGGACGGGGGCGTCGCGGTGGTCGAGCGCCCGGACTTCCCGGTCAACCGGGGCGCGCTGTGCGGCAAGGGCCGTACGGCGCCCGCGGTGCTGGCCTCCGGGGTCCGGCTGGCCACGCCGCTGGTGCGGTCGGGCGGCGCGCTCGTGCCGGCGAGCTGGCCGCAGGCGCTCGACCGGATCGCCGAGGCTCTGGCGCGCACCCGGGCCGAGCACGGCCCGGACGCGTGCGCCGTCTTCGGCGGCGGCGGGCTGACCAACGAGAAGGCGTACGGCCTCGGCAAGTTCGCGCGGATCGTGCTCGGCACCTCGCAGATCGACTACAACGGCCGGTTCTGCATGTCGTCGGCGGCCGCGGCCGGGATCAGGGCGTTCGGCCTGGACCGGGGGCTGCCGTTCCCGCTGGAGGACATCGCGCGCACCGGCTGTGTGGTCCTCGTCGGCTCCAACCTCGCGGAGACCATGCCGCCGTCGCTGCGGTTCTTCCAGGAGCTGCGGGACAACGGCGGCACCCTGATCGTCGTCGACCCGCGCCGCACCCGGACCGCCGAACAGGCCGACCTGCATCTCGCGCCCCGCCCCGGCACGGATCTCGCGCTGGCCCTCGGGCTGCTGCACCTGGTCGTCGCCGAGGGCCGGGTGGACGAGGAGTACGTGCGCGAGCGCACGGCCGGCTGGGAGGACGCGCGGGCCGCGGCGATGGCGCACTGGCCGGAGTACGTGGAGCGGATCACGGGGGTGTCCGTTCCGGAACTGCGCGAGGCGGTGCGGATGTTCTGCGCGCCGGAGCACGCCATGGTGCTGACCGCGCGCGGGCCCGAGCAGCAGTCCAAGGGCACCGACACGGTGGGCGCCTGGATCAACCTGTGCCTGGCGACGGGCCGCGCGGGCCGGCCGCTGTCCGGCTACGGCTGTCTGACCGGGCAGGGCAACGGGCAGGGCGGACGTGAACACGGCCAGAAGGCCGACCAGTTGCCCGGCTACCGCAAGCTGGACGACCCGGCCGCCCGGCGACACGTCGCCGGCGTGTGGGGCGTCGACCCGGACCGGCTGCCGGGCCCCGGCCGCAGCGCGTACGAGCTGCTGGACGCGCTGGGCGGCGACATCAGGTCCCTGCTGCTCATGGGCTCCAACCCGGTGGTGTCGGCTCCGCGCGCCGCCCATGTCGAGGAGCGGATCAGGTCGCTGGACTTCCTCGCCGTGTGTGACGTCGTGCTGTCGGAGACGGCCGAACTCGCGGACGTGGTGCTGCCGGTGACGCAGTGGGCGGAGGAGACGGGGACGACGACGAACCTGGAGGGCCGGGTCCTGCTGCGCCGCCGGGCGATCGACCCGCCGCCGGGGGTGCGCAGCGACCTGGAGGTCCTGCACGAGCTGGCCGCGCGGCTCGGCGCGGACGACGGGCTGGAGAAGGGCTTCCCCGTCGACGCGGAGGAGGTGTTCGAGGAGCTGCGGCGCGCGAGCGCCGGTGGTCCCGCGGACTACTCGGGGATCACCTACGCGCGGCTGGCGGAGGAGAACGGCGTGTTCTGGCCGTGTCCCGCGCCGCCGGACGGCGACGGCGTCACCGAGCGGGCCGACGACCCGGCCCGCGAGGACGACGCCGCCGGCGACGAGGCGGGGGCCGTCCCGCACCCGGGCACGCCCCGGCTGTTCCTGGACCGGTTCGCCACGCCCGACGGGCGGGCCCGGTTCGTGCCGGTGGCGCACCGGCCGGCGGCCGAGGAACCCGACGCGGAGTACCCGGTGCTGCTGACGACGGGCCGGGTCGTGGCCCAGTACCAGTCGGGCGCGCAGACCCGCCGGGTCGAGGAGCTGAACAGCGCGGCTCCGGGGCCGTTCGTGGAGCTGCATCCGCGGCTGGCGGCGCGGCTCGGGGTGGCCGAGGGCGACCCGGTGGCCGTGGTCTCGCGCCGGGGCCGGTCGGTGGCCCCCGCACGGGTCACGTCCGGCATCCGCCCCGACACGGTCTTCATGCCCTTCCACTGGCCGGGCGAGGGCCGCGCCAACACCCTGACCAACCCGGCGCTCGACCCGACGTCCCGGATGCCGGAGTTCAAGACGTGCGCGGTGCGGCTGGAGACGGTGGAGCGCTAGGAGGTCACGCGCTCCGCGCCTTCCAGTCGCCGCTCGCCAGCGGTGTGCCGTGGGTGCGCAGGCGGGCGGCGACGGCGGGCGCGGCGACGTACACCCAGGCCCGGACGGCTGTGCCGTCGCCGGTGCGCAGCACTTCGCGGGCGACCCGCTCGTAGAGGTTGCGCGGGTCGCCCGGGGCGTACTCCTCCAGCCGGTCGAGCGCGGTGAGCAGTTCCGGGTAGTGCTCGGGCCGGACGGTGACGAGGTCGCCCGCGACGGTGCCGGCGCCCCGCTCCTCCACGGCGTAGGGGTAGCCCGGACCGTCGTACAGCAGCGCGCCGCTCAGGCGTCCCGGCTCCTCGGCGAGGGTGCGTCCTCGCAGCAGGGTGCCGTGGTGGGGCTCGCCGGGGCGCAGGGTTCCGTAGACGAAGAACGGCAGTCGGGGAGAGAGGGTCACGGAAACGATTCTCTCCCCTCACACATCTCCACGGCGTCACCCTGGCCATGACATGTGCACGCCCTCTTGAATCTTGGTCACCGCCGAGATCGAGGAGAGCGATGAGCCGAATACGGCCGTACTTCAAGGGTTCCCGTCCGGCCACGGCGGGGGTCGCCGTCGCCGTCGCCGCCCTGATGGCCACCGTCCTGTCCCCCACCGCCGGCGCCGACGGGACGCCCACCAGGGCCACCGCGCTGCGCAACGCGGCGGCGGTCCTCACGGACTCCCCCGGGGCCGTGGGCCTGACGCCCCGCCAGGACACGTCCGTGCGGGACGTGGTCGTCGACGCCGACGGCACCCAGCACGTCCGCTACGACCGCACCTACCGCGGACTGCCCGTCCTCGGCGGCGACTTCGTCGTCCACCTGGCGAAGGACGGCACCTACCGGGGCGCCTCCCGCGCCACCCGGAGCGCCCTCTCCCTGACCGGCGTCACCCCCCGGATCACCGCGCCGAAGGCGGCCGACCTCGCGGCGGGCGTCCTGCGCGCCGCCAACGCCGGACAGACGCTGCGGCGGCTCACCGCCCGGCCGGAGCTGGTCGTCGACGCCCTGCACGGCACGCCGAGGCTGGCCTGGCGGACCGACGCCGTCGCCCAGGACTCCCTCGGCAACCCGGTCGCCCGCACGGTGCTCACCGACGCCCGTACCGGCGCCCGGATCGACACGTGGGACGCCATCGAGACCGCGACCGGCGACGGGAAGTCGCTGTACGCGGGCACGGTCCCGCTGCACACCTCGGGTTCGCAGCCGTCGTACCAGCTCAAGGACCCGACGCGCGGCAACACGTACACGGGGGACGCCGCGAACAAGACGGACCTGTGCATCCTGACGATCTGTCTGGACCGCGCCCCCGCCACGGTGTTCACCGACGCGGACGACCACTGGGGCGACGGCACCACGGCCGACCGTTCGACGGCCGCGGTGGACGCGCAGTACGGCACGGACGTCACCTGGGACTACTACCGGGACGTGCACGGCCGCAACGGCATCGCCGGCGACGGCAAGGGCTCGTACAACCGGGTGCACTACGGCAACGGCTACAACAACGCCTTCTGGGACGACAGTTGCTTCTGCATGACCTACGGCGACGGTGACGGCACCCAGCTCGGCCCGCTGGTGTCGCTGGACGTCGCCGGGCACGAGATGTCGCACGGCGTGACGTCCAAGACGGCGGCCCTGACGTACTCGGGCGAGTCGGGCGGGCTGAACGAGGCGACCTCCGACATCTTCGGCACGCTGGTGGAGTTCCACGCGGACAACGCCGCCGAGCCGGGCGACTACCTGATCGGCGAGCGGATCGTGCGCCCCGGGCTCGGCCGGGACGCCCTGCGGTACATGGACAAGCCGTCGCGGGACGGGAAGTCGGCGGACTGCTGGAGCTCGTCCACCGGACAGCTCGACGTGCACTACTCGTCCGGCGTCGGCAACCACTTCGCGTACCTGCTGGCCGAGGGCAGCGGCGCGAAGACGCTCAACGGCGTCCGGTACGACTCCCCCACCTGCGACGGCTCGACGGTCACCGGGATCGGCCGGGCCAAGCTCGGCAGGATCTGGTACCGGGCGCTGACGGTCTACATGACCTCCTCCACGACCTACGCGGGCGCCCGCACGGCCACGCTGAACGCGGCGAAGGACCTGTACGGGGCCGGCGGCGCGGAGTACGCGGCGGTGGGCGCCGCCTGGCAGGCCGTGAACGTGGCCTGACGGCACGGGCGGTGCGCGCGGCCGGCCGGTGCGAAAACGGCTGGCCGCGCGGCTGTGCGGACCCCTACCTTGACGGCTGTCGACGCCCGCCCGCCTGTCCCGAGGAGCCGCATGCCGTCCAGCCCCGAATCGCCCCCGGTCCGGATGCACGCCGACGAACTGGACATCGACGAGGCGCTGGTGGAGCGGCTGGTGGCCGAGCAGTTCCCGCGCTGGGCCGGGCACGGCGTACGGCGCGTGGCGTCCGCCGGGACCGACAACGCGATGTTCCGGCTCGGCCCCGACCTCGTCGTACGGCTGCCGCGGCTGCCCGGCGGGGCGCGGCAGGTCGGCACCGAGCACCACTGGCTGCCCCGGCTGGCCCCGCACCTCCCGCTGACGGTCCCGGCGCCGCTCGCACTGGGCCGGCCGGGCGCCGGATACGGGCTGCGGTGGGCGGTGTACGCGTGGCTGGACGGCGCGGACGCCTTCGACGCCCCGCCCGCCGACCTCGCCGCTGCCGCCCGGGACCTGGGGCGTTTCGTCGTGGCGCTGCGGTCCGCGGACGCCGCCGGCGGCCCGCCGTCGTACCGCGGTGGCCCGGTCTCCCTCGGCGACGCGGACGTGCGGGCCGCCCTCCGTGACCTGGGGGCGGCGGGCGCCCTGGACGCGCGGGCGGCCACCGAGGTCTGGGAGGACGTGCTCCGGGTCCCCGACTGGGGCGGCGCCCCCGTCTGGCTGCACGGCGACCTCCTGCCGGGCAACCTGCTGACCTGCGCCGGCCGTCTCACCGCCGTCATCGACTTCGGCTGCTTCGGGACCGGCGACCCGGCCGCCGACCTCATGCCGGCCTGGACCGTCCTCGGCGCCGGGACCCGCGAGGTCTTCCGCGCGGCGGCCGGCGCGGACGACGCCACCTGGGAGCGGGGCCGGGGCTGGGCCCTGCGGTTCGGGCTCACGGCCGAGCACTACTACGGCGACGTCTGCGGCAACGGCACCAACCCGGTCCTGGCGGCCGTGGCCCGGCGGACGGTGGCCGAGGTGCTGGCGGACCGGTGACGCCGGCCCGGGCGACGACCGCGCGGGCGCCGGCGTCACCCGTTCACACGCGTGTCCCCCCGGACGCCGGATTCACCGCGGGCGATCCGGGCGAATCGCCGGTGACCTGCTCAAACGGCATCCGCTCCGGTCTCACGGGCCGTCCGTGCGACCCCCGTTCACCCCGCTCCCGGCCCGGTCTCGACAAGCGCACGCGCGCCGCTGCGACTTTCCTCGGAAGGGCAGGAGCTCGGCCGAGACGGCGGCACATGGGGATGCCGCGGGCCGTGTTCCCACTCAGAGGAGCATCGATGCGACGCACCGCCCGTCTGCTGACCGGGGCCGCGCTGGCCGCCGGCGCCGTGGGGCTCGTCGTCACCCCCGCCCACGGCGGGGACAGCGGCGGCCTGGAGGTGTTCCCGTCCTCGGTCGAGCCGGGCGGGGAGGTCACCGTGCACACGGAGTTCTGCCCGCGGGGCGCCGCCGCCGGTGACGCCAGCGCGGTGGGCGCCGGGTCGTTCACGCTGGCGCCCAGCACCCATGACGAGCAGGCGGCCGGGCGGTTCCGGGTGCCGCCGAGCGCGCAGCCGGGCACGTACGAGATCGTCGCGACGTGCGCGGAGGGCGGCAAGCGGCTCACCGGCGATCTGGAGGTCACGCTGACCGCGCCGCGCGGGCAGACGCATCCACGAGGAAGTGTGAAGACGGGGGTCGGCGGCGCGTTCGGCCCTGACCCCGTGCGGACCGCGGCCGGTGTGACGGCTCTCGCCGTCGCCGCCGCGGGCGGTACCTGGCTCCTGCATCGCCGGGCGAGAGGCGACGGGATCTGACGGACACCCTCCGCTGTCCGTCCGCCGGTACCGCACGTCCTCTCCCCCTCCGGGTCCGACGCCCCTCGCGGCCCGGAGGGGGATGAGGGCGGGTGAGGCACGTCCCAGGAGGCACAGGTGCGCAGTGACCGCAGGATGGGCGACGCCGCGATAGCCGCGTTCAGTGTGCTGGCCCTCGGCTGTGCCGTGCTGCTGCTGGCCGACGGCTCCGAGCACCCGCCGCCGCAGCCGTCGGCGGCGCAGGCCGCGCGCACGGACGGACCGGGCACCCGGGCGCGGGCCGCCGGGACCGCCGCGCGGGCCCTGCCCCCCTCCCCGCCCGACCGCATCCGTATCCCCGCGATCCGCGTCGACGCGCCGCTGACCGGCCTGGCGCTCACGTCCTCGGGCAGTCTCGACGTCCCGCCCGCCGAACGCCCGGACCTCGCCGGCTGGTACGAGTCGGGGACCACGCCCGGTGAGACGGGCACCGCGATCGTCGCCGGCCATGTCGACAACGCCGACGGGCCCGCCGTGTTCTACCGGCTCGGCGCCCTGCGCAGGGGCGGCACCATCGAGGTGGACCGGCGGGACGGCGGGACGGCCGTGTTCACCGTGGACGCCGTGGAGGTGTACGACGCCAGGAACTTCCCGGACGAGAAGGTGTACGGCCCGGCGGCCCGCCCCGAGCTGCGGGTGATCACCTGTGGTGGCGGCTACTCGCGGGCGACCGGCTACCGGGGCAACGTGGTCGTCTTCGCCCATCTCACCGGCAGCCGCTGAGAACGGTCCGGCCGGTCAGGCGAGCCACTGCTCGTACGCCAGCTTCGCCACCAGCGAGAACACCACCGTCAGCAGCACGATCCGGACGAAGCCGCTGCCCTTCTTCAGGGCGGTGCGGGCCCCGAGCGTGCCGCCCGCCAGGTTGAACAGGGCCATCACGGCCGCAAGGTGCCACCAGACCGTGCCCTGCCAGGCGAAGGTGGCCAGCGCCCCGGCGTTGGTGCAGCAATTGACGATCTTGGCGGTGGCGGAGGCCGTGACCAGGTCCAGGTGCAGCACGGCGGTGAGCGCGAGCACCAGGAACGTACCGGTGCCGGGGCCGATGAGACCGTCGTAGAAGCCGATGCCGAGGCCCGCGAGGCCGATCGCGGCGAGGACGCGGCGGCGCGAGGCCGGGCCCGGCGCCGGGGCCGTGCCGAAGGCGGGGCGCAGGATGACGAAGGCGCCCACCGCGAGCAGCACCACCATGATCACGGGCTTGAGGACCTCGGTGCTCATGCCGGCCGCGAAGAAGGCCCCGCCGCTGGAGCCGGCGAGGGCCGCGAGGCCGATGCGCACGGCGAGCCGTACGTCGACGGGGGCCTTGCGGACGTAGGTCACGGCGGCGCCCGTCGTGCCGACGATCGCCACCGCCTTGTTGGTGCCGAGCGCGTACGCGGCCGGGGTGCCCGCGGGCAGGCCGAGCAGCAGGGCGGGCAGCAGCAGGAGGCCCCCGCCGCCGACCACGGCGTCGATCCATCCTGCCGCGAGGGCCGCGAGGCACAGGACGGCGACCATGGTCAGCGATATGTCGGGCATGATCGGGACCCTAGACAGCCGATGGGTGCACAGTCCACGCACATGAGGGTCTTCTGAGCTTCGGCTCCCCTCACCCGGCCCCCTCACCACGCCCCCGGCCCGGCCCGCCGAAGCCTCACATCCGTGCCCCGCCGCCGCTGAGGGCAGCGTTCCGCACGGGAAACAGAGGGGATGCTGCCGGGAAACACCGGGCCCGCAGGCTCGTCGGCATGACCTCGGACACGCGTGTGGTGGTGATCGGCGCCGGCCTCGCGGGCGTACGGCTGGCCCGGCGGCTCGGCGAGCTCGGCACGGACGTGACGCTCGTCGGCGACGAGGAGCACCGCCCGTACAACCGGGTCCTGCTCGCCGAGGTGCTGGCCGGCCGCTACAGCCCGGACGTGATCGCCCTGCCGGAGCCCCCCGGACTGGTCCGCGGCCGAGTCACCGGCGTCGACCGCGCGGCGCGCACCGTGCACCTCGCGGACGGGCGGGCGATCGGGTACGGCACCCTCGTCCTGGCCACCGGCTGCAACCCGGTGCTCCCGCCGCTGCGCGGCCTGTTCACCCCCGACGACGTGCTGCCGGAGGGCGTCCACGCCTTCCGCACCCTGGACGACTGCCTCGGCCTGTCCGAGGCGGTCCGGCCCGGCGTGCGGGCCGTCGTGATCGGCGGCGGGCTCCTCGGGGTCTCCGCCGCCCGCGCGCTGGCGCTGCGCGGCGCCCAGGTCGTGCTCGCCCAGCAGTCCGAGCGGCTGATGGAACGCCAGCTCGACCCGGCCGCCTCCGCGCTGGTCCGGCGGCATCTGACCGGCCTCGGCGTCGAGGTCCACACCGAGCTGCGCGTCCGGGACGTGCGCTGTGCCGGCGGGGCGGTCCGCTCGGTGGAGATGGCCGACGGCTACGCGCTCGACGCCGACCTCGTCGTGCTGGCCTGCGGTGTGCACCCCCGGGTGGGGCTCGCCACGGCGGCGGGCCTGGACGTCGCCAAAGGCGTCGTCGTCGACGACGAGCTGCGCACCTCCGACCCGCACATCCGGGCCGTCGGCGACTGCGCGCAGCACGCCGGGACCGTGTACGGGCTCGCCGCGCCCGCGCTGGAACAGGCCGACGTGCTCGCCGCCTCGCTGACCGGCGAGGGCACCGCCCGCTACACCGGCACCCGCGCGCTGACCCGGCTGACGCTGGCCGGCGAGGGCTTCTTCGACCTCGCCGCGTTCGGCGAGACGGAGGCCCGGCCCGGTGACGACGTCGTCCAGCTCGCCGACGCGACCAGGGGCACCTACCGCAAGGTCGTCGTCCGCGACGACCGCCTGGTCGGCGGGGTCCTCGTCGGCGAACTCGGCACCGTCGGCGCGCTCGCCCGCGCCTGGGAGGGCGCGGAGCCGCTCCCCGGTGACGCCCCCCTGCTGCACCTGCTCACCAACGATGGAGGCTCCTGATGACGGCCACCCCCGGGGCGACCCCCACGATCGTGCTCGTCGGCCACGGCATGGTCGGCCAGCGCTTCCTCGAAGCGCTCGCCGAGCGCGGCCTGACCGCCACGCACCGCGTGGTCGTGCTGTGTGAGGAGCCGCGTCCGGCGTACGACCGCGTGGCGCTCACCTCGTACTTCTCGGGCCGCACCGCCGAGGAGCTGTCGCTGACGGACGCGGAGTTCATCGAGACGCACGGCATCGAGCTGTACGTCGGTGACCCGGCGGTCCACGTCGACCGGGAGGCCCGCAAGGTCACCGCCCGCTCCGGTGAGGTCTTCGCCTACGACACGCTCGTCCTCGCCACCGGCTCGTACCCGTTCGTGCCCCCGGTGCCGAACAAGGACGCCGACGGCTGCTTCGTCTACCGCACGATCGAGGACCTGCTCGCGATCGAGGAGTACGCGAAGTCCCGGGCCACGACCGGTGCCGTGGTCGGCGGCGGCCTGCTGGGCCTGGAGGCCGCGGGCGCGCTCAAGGGCCTCGGGGTGGAGGCGCACATCGTGGAGTTCGCACCGCGCCTGATGCCGGTGCAGGTCGACGAGGGCGGCGGCGCCGCGCTGCTGCGCACCGTCGAGGACATGGGCCTGAGCGTGCACACGGAGGTCGGCACCCAGGAGATCGTGGTCGACGAGTCGGGTGCCGTCACCGGCATGAAGCTGTCCGACGGCTCCGAACTCGCCACCGACATGGTGGTGTTCAGCGCCGGTGTCCGCCCCCGCGACCAGCTGGCCCGCGACTGCGGCCTCACGGTCGGCGAGCGCGGTGGCATCGCGGTCGACGAGCAGTGCCGCACGGTGTCCGACCCGCGGGTGTTCGCGATCGGTGAGTGCGCCCTGGCCGTGGACGGCCGGGTGTACGGCCTGGTCGCCCCGGGCTACGAGCAGGCCGGGACGGCCGCCGCGGCGATCGCCGGGGACGAGGCGTCCTTCACCGGCGCCGACCTGTCGGCCAAGCTGAAGCTGCTCGGCGTGGACGTGGCCTCCTTCGGGGACGCGCACGGCACCACCGAGGACTGCCTGGACGTCGTGTACTCCGACTCCCGCGCGGGCCTGTACAAGAAGCTGGTCGTCGGCCGGGACGGCACCCTGCTCGGCGGCATCCTGGTCGGGGACGCGGAGGCGTACGGCACGCTCCGGGCGTTCACCGGGTCCGTCCCGCCGGTCTCCCCCGAGTCACTGGTGCTGCCGGCCGGAGCCGGGGCGCCCGCGCAGCTCGGTCCCGCCGCGCTGCCCGACGACGCGGTCGTCTGCTCCTGCCACAACGTCACCAAGGGCACGATCCGCGGCGCGGTCACCGAGCACGGCTGCACCACCGTGCCCGAGGTGAAGAAGTGCACCAAGGCCGGTACCGGCTGCGGCAGTTGCGTCAAGGTGCTCGGCCGGCTCGTCACCGCCGAGCTGGAGGCGTCCGGCGTCGAGGTCGACAAGGGCCTGTGCGGCTGCTTCGCGCAGACCCGCGAGGAGCTGTACGAGATCGTCCTCGCCCTGCGCGTCACCACTTACCAGGACCTGCTCGACCGCTACGGCCGGGACGGCGCCCGCGGCGGCGACGGCTGCGAGATCTGCAAGCCGGCGGTCGCGTCGATCATCGCGTCCCTCGCCGCGACGATCGGCGCGAGCGGCTACGTCCTGGACGGCGAGCAGGCGGCCCTGCAGGACAGCAACGACCACTTCCTCGCCAACCTCCAGAAGAACGGCTCCTATTCGGTCGTCCCCCGCATCCCCGGCGGCGAGGTCACCCCCGAGGGCCTGATCGTGATCGGCGAGATCGCCCGGGACTTCGGCCTCTACACGAAGATCACCGGCGGTCAGCGGATCGACATGTTCGGCGCACGCGTCGAGCAGTTGCCGCTGATCTGGGCCCGGCTGGTCGACGCCGGCTTCGAGTCCGGCCACGCCTACGGCAAATCGCTGCGCACGGTGAAGTCCTGCGTGGGGCAGACGTGGTGCCGCTACGGCGTGCAGGACTCGGTCCGCATGGCGATCGACCTGGAGCTGCGGTACCGGGGGCTGCGCTCCCCGCACAAGCTGAAGTCGGCGGTCTCGGGCTGCCAGCGCGAGTGCGCGGAGGCCCAGTCGAAGGACTTCGGCGTGATCGCCACCGCCAACGGCTGGAACCTGTACGTCGGCGGCAACGGCGGCGCCACCCCGCGCCACGCGGACCTGCTGGCGCAGGACCTGTCGGACGCCGAGCTGATCCGGCTGATCGACCGGTTCCTGATGTTCTACATCCGCACCGCGGACCGCCTGGAGCGCACCAGCGTGTGGCTGGAGCGCGTCCCGGGCGGCCTGGACCACGTCCGCGAGGTCGTCGTGGAGGACTCCCTCGGTATCTGCGAGGAGCTGGAGTCCCTGATGGCGGCCCATGTCTCGCACTACCGCGACGAGTGGGCCGAGACCATCGAGGACCCCGAGAAGCTCGCCCGGTTCGTCTCCTTCGTGAACGCGCCCGACACCCCCGACCCGGTCGTCGGCTTCGTCCCGGAGCGCGGCCAGATCAAGCCCGACCTGCCCCTGCTGTCCATCGGCCTGCGTCCCCGCGCCGAAGACGTCCTGGAAGGAAGCGCCCAGCGATGACCCTGGCTCCCGAGATCACCGAGGTGAAGGTCCACGTCCGGGTGGGCGGCCACTGGCTGCCGGTCTGCGACCTGGCCCGGCTGCTGCCGGGCCGGGGCGTGGCGGCCCTGCTGCCGGACGGCGGCCAGGTGGCCCTGTTCCGGGACCGCGGCGGCCGCCTGTACGCCATCGACAACCGTGACCCGTTCGGCGGCGCGGCGGTCCTCTCCCGCGGCCTGACCGGCACCCACCGGGACCGCCCCTTCGTCGCCTCCCCCCTGCTGAAGCAGCGGTTCGACCTGGAGACGGGCCGGTGCCTGGACGACGAGGCGGTGCGGGTGACGACGTACGAGGTGCGGGCGGCCTGACGGAGCGTCGAGCGTCGTCTCAGGACCGCAGGGCCTCGTAGTCGACCCCGGTCAGGCGTGTCGAGTGCTCCCACAGCAGGGCGCTCGCCCGGTCGTCCGTCGTCCAGGGTGCCCGCCACGCGGGGGCGGGGGCGCCGCGCCAGTTGAGCAGTGCCGGGCCCGTGAAGGAGTCGGGGCGTACGCCGGGGGCGGTGGCCGCGTACAGGACCGGCAACGCGCCTGCCGGAGCGGGCTGGGCGAACAGGCGGTTGCCGAGGTGCGCGAGCCGTTCACCGGTCCGGTTGCCCGCCATGCGCGGCCCGGCGGCCTGCAGCCCGGTGTCCGCGTACCCGGGGTGGGCCGCGGCGGCCACCACGTGCGCGTCGCGCGCCGCCAGCCTGCGCGCCAGCTCATGGACGAAGAGCAGGTTGGCCGACTTGGACCGGGCGTAGGCGGCCCACCGCCGGTACCGGCGCTCGCTGTTGAGGTCGCGGATGTCGACGTTGCCCATCAGGTGCGCCGGGCTGGAGACGGTCACGACGCGGGCGCCGGGCGCCGCCAGCAGGGCGGGCAGGAGCAGGCCGGTGAGCGCGAAGTGCCCCAGGTGGTTGACGCCGAACTGCGTCTCGAACCCATCGGCCGTCGTCCCGTACGGCAGGGCCATCACCCCGGCGTTGTTCACCAGCAGGTCGAGGCGGTCGTACGGGAACGCGCCGGCGAACGCGCGCACCGACGCCAGGTCGGCCAGGTCCAGGCGCCGCACCTCGACCCGCGCTCCGGGGACCTCCCCCGCCAGCCGGTCGCGCGCCGCCGCGCCCCGCGCCTCGCTGCGGCAGGCGAGCACCACATGCGCCCCGTGGGTTGCCAGCTCGCGTGCCGTGGCGAGGCCGATGCCGCCGTTGCCCCCGGTGACGACGGCGGTCCGGCCGTCGAGGGCGGGGATGTCACGGGTGCTCCAGCCGGACATGCGGGCTCCTTCCGCGCGAGGCGCCGCTCCCAGCGTACGAGCGGCCGGGCCGGCCCGCCGCGCGTCAGCGGTTCGCGCGCCGCCGCTGCACCACCAGCATCACCGTGCCCCCGGCGAGGACGGCGACCAGGCCGCCCGCCGCGATGTACGGGGTGCTGTCGGAGCCGCCGGTCTCGGCGAGGTCGGTGCCGTCCCGTCCGCCGTCGTCCGCGGCGGCACCGACCCCAGTCTCACGGTCCTCGGACGCCTTGTCCTCGGACTTCGCGCCGTCCGGCCCCGTGTCGCCGGACTCCCCCTTGTCGTCGGCCGGGACGAAGCCGGCGGGCGGGGTGTCGCAGCCCAGGCCGTCGCCGTCCCGGTCCAGGTGGGGCCCGTAGTGCCGGTCGCCCCGCGGGATGTCGGAGTACCCGCTCGCGTACGCCTCGGCGCAGTTCGCGAACGGGTGGCTCCCGTCATGGGCGACGGCGGTGGCGGGCAGCGCGGCCAGTGCCAGCGCGGCGACGAGGGCGCCGGGGGTGCGGAGCGGGTTCACGGCGGGTCCTTCCCAGGTGACTCGGACGGCTCGGTCGGCTCGGACGGGCTCGGTCGGCGGTGGCTCGCGTGACATGGGTGGCCCGGGCGGTGCGCGTGGTTCTAACGCATCCGAGAGGTGGTTCAAGAGGTGACGAACCTAGCCAGGAGCCGCGCAGGGGGCGGGGGGAAATGAAACACCCGTGACCCTAACGTGACGTGACCGGCCGGTAGCTCTCCGCATGGGCGAGGCCCTCCGCGGACGACGCCGCGAGGTCCGGCAGAACCACTCTGCGTCAGGGCCGAAGCCCCCGGCACGCCGCCCGGCAGCCACGCGACGGCCACATCCCGGCCATCCCCGCCCCCTACGGTCGGTGCCGCTCCCTCGCACGGCCCCCGTCGTCGACCGGCGGCGGGGCGGTACGGCATCTCTTGGAGTGAGAGTGGAACGTCGTAGCCTTCTGCGTGCGGCCGTACTCGGCGGTTCGACCGCCGCCTTCGGCGGATCCCTGTGGCGCGGCGCCGCCCACGCGGCCCCGGCCCAGCCCGGCACCGGACCCTACGGACCGCTGAGCGCACCCGACACCAACGGCATCAGACTCCCTGCCGGCTTCACCAGCCGGGTCGTCGCCCGCTCCGGCCAGACGGTCCCGGGGACGTCGTACACCTGGCACAACGCCCCCGACGGCGGGGCGTGTTACGTCGACGGCAGCGGCTGGATCTACGTCTCCAACTCGGAGATCAACCCCTCCGGCGGCGCGAGCGCGGTGCGGTTCTCGGCGACGGGCTCGATCACGGCCACGTACCGGATCCTCTCCTCCACCCGGCAGAACTGCGCGGGCGGGAAGACGCCGTGGAACACCTGGCTGTCCTGCGAGGAGGTGTCGTTGGGATACGTGTACGAGACCGACCCGTGGGGGACGAAGCCGGCGGTGCGGCGAGACGCGATGGGCCGCTTCAAGCACGAGGCGGCCGCCGCCGACCCGGTGCGCAAGGTGATCTACCTGACCGAGGACGAGACGAACGGCCGCTTCTACCGTTTCGTCCCGACGGTATGGGGCGACCTGTCCGCCGGCACTCTTCAGGTGATGGTCGCGGGCACCGGCACGTCCGGCTCCTTCACCTGGGCGAACGTCCCCGACCCGGACGGCTCCCCCACCGCGACCCGCTCCCAGGTCTCCGGCTCCAAGTCCTTCGACGGCGGCGAGGGCTGCCACTACGCGGACGACACGGTCTGGTTCACCACCAAGGGCGACAACCGCGTCTGGCAGCTCAACCTCCTCAGCAACACGTACGAGCTGGCCTACGACGACTCCCTGGTCAGCGGCACGGCCCCGCTCACCGGCGTCGACAACATCACCGGCTCCGCCTCCGGGGACCTGTTCGTCGCCGAGGACGGCGGCACCATGGAGATCTGCGTGATCACCCCTGACGACGTGGTCGCCCCGTTCCTGCGCGTCGAGGGCCAGTCCGCCTCGGAAATCACGGGCCCCGCCTTCTCCCCGGACGGCACCCGCCTGTACTTCTCCAGCCAACGGGGCACCAGCGGCAGCTCCTCAGGCGGGATCACGTACGAGGTGAGGGGCCCGTTCCGCTCATAGCCCCGCTCACGGCGAGACCCACCCGCACGACAGAGGGCGGAACCCCCGCAGAGGGTGTACGGCTGACTTCCTCACCTGGGAAGTCAGCCGTACCTCACGCCGTCAGAGCACGGCTGCCTCGGTCTGTCAGTCCAGCCAGACGCGCAGGGCCGCGGACTTCGTCGAAGAGGTCCAGGACGCCGGAGGCGTGAACGCAGGTGAATGCCCCTGCACACACCCCAACGCCTTGCGCCTAGTTCTTGAGGCCGTGGACGCGGTGGCGGGCGGAGAACATCCGCTTCTCGCGCGCGCTGCTTCGAGCCCCCGGCCGGGCCTGCGCCCCTGTCTCCGACCCGCTCCACCCCGGCCGGCGCCCGAGCGGCGCTGCGACTCCATGGTCTCCATGATGCGGCGAGCCCCGCCGCTGTGGGGTGCGCGGCGAGGCCTGGGCGGGGTGGTCAGCGTCACTCGACGTCAGCGATCAGAAGTCGGTTCGGGACGCTTTGATGGTCTTGCACTCGAGCTTCTTGGCGTCCTTGATCTCGTCCGCGTTCACCAGCGCACCAGCGTCATTGTCGGTGAACTTCTGGCCCTTGGCGAGGTTCTCGGCCGTCGACATGAAGTCGCTGACCTTCTTGCCGTCGGCCAGGACCTCGCCCTCCACGAAGTACGAGTATCGGCGGTCGCCGTGGTTGACGTAGTCGACGTGGATGGCCATCTCCTTGATGCCGAGGTCGCCGGTGACCACGTCGCACTTGGTGACCTTCCGGTGCAGCCGGCCGAGGCTCACGCGACGGCTCATGCCGCGTACCTGGCCGCGGGGCTCAAGGGGCGGAGCCCGTACGGTTGCCACGAAACCCTCCCCCAGGCACTCACCGACCGACCGGTCACGCCCCAGGTACTCGGCCCATGCACAGGGGTGCCTTGGCCGGACACGCGGCAGCAACCGGCAGGTCTTCCCCTACCGGGGGCGTATGCGCTGACCTGCGGGAACTCATGACCCGCCCGCGACGCGGCGGGGTCGATGCCGGCCCTGCCCCAGTGGCCGATGCGACCGGTATGGGTTTGACTGGATCTGTTGGTGACCACGCCGGCGGACGGCCTGACGACGACTGGGGCAGGGTCGCATGGAGTACGACACATTCCTGGCGAAGGCAGCCGAGCGGGCGGGCGTCTCCCCCGACGTTGCGGAGACCCTCACCCGCGCCACCTTGGAGGTACTCGCCGACCGGATCAGCGGCGGAGAGGCCCGGGACCTCGCGGAGCCGCTGCCGGAGCCGCTGAAGAGCTGGCTGCGCACGGACGAGGAGATCGCGAAGGGCTACGGGGTGCCCTCGTTCGTCCGGCGTGTGGCGGACCGCGCGGAAGTGCCCCGCGAGCTCGCGGAGGCCGGGATCCGCGCAGTCCTGGCCACCCTGAGGGAAGCGGTCGGCGACCAAGAGTTCCGCGACGCGACCGCCCAACTACCCAGGGAGTACGACATCCTGCTGTCCGCGCCGGCGGGCCCGGCCAGAGCCAGGTAACGACCGTTGCGTGACCCGCGCCGTTGCCGCGATCGGTTGTCAGCGACTGTCGACACTGGCTCAGGACTCGATACGGGCCTAGCGGCCACGCCGCACGGCAGCTTCAGACACGGGGCAGCCGAGGAGGTGCGGGTGCGGGTGCGCTCAGCCCCGCCTGCCGCACCGGACCGCCGTTCGGGCGTTCGTTGCCGCTGAGAGGGCGGTCTCGGTGACGGCGCCGAGCGGTTTCACCTGATGCGGTGCTTCTTCCAGAAGGGGTCCAGGTCGTTGTCCGTTACGGACTGTGCGGCCTTCTTGAAGTCGGCGGTGGTGGAGACGCCGTACCAGTGGTCGTGCGCGTACCGCTCGAGGAGTCGTGCCATCGCGTCGGCGCCGATGGTGCGTTCCAGGCTCGCGAGGGCGCAGGATCCGGCCGAGTAGACGAGGTGGTACTCGCCTTGGTGCTTGGCCCAGTAGGCCATCGAGTTGGTGAGCGCGGTGCCCTCGTTCGGCCAGTCCACGTCCGACCAGCACGTGCGTGTGTCCCAGCCGTAAAAGCGTGCGTTGGCGTATTGGGCGAAGCTCTCGTCCAGCCAGGGCGCGCCGTATTGGTCGTTGCCCACGATGCCGTACCACCACTGGTGGGCCACCTCGTGGACAACGGCGCTGCCTTCTTCACTGGTGCCGAGGATGACCAGGCCGGGGTACTCCATACCGCCGCCGAACTCCTTGGTCATCACGAAGTCGATCTCGCCGTACGGATAACGGCCGAACTCCTTGCCGAACCGGTCGACGGCGGCGACGCCGTCCTTCCGGTTGAGCCGCACTCCCGCCGCGGGCGTGTTCGGCGCCCAGTACGACTTCACGCGCACGCCACCGGGCGAGGTCTCCATCGCGGTGCGGAACGGGCCCGCCGCCCACGCGAAGTCCCGCACCCGGTGCGCGACGCTGTGCGTGACCGTGCGCCCGGGCTCGCCACGGTGGGTCCAAGTACGGCCGGTCGCAGGGACCTTGAGGGCCGACGGGTGGTCGATACGCACGCGGAAGTCGCTCGCCAGGGTGTAGAAACTCTCGCCCGTCGACACATACGGATCGAGGTGCCATCCCTTCGCGTCATGCACGGCGAGCACCGGCAGCGCATTGCCCAGGAAGCGGAACGCGCCCTCGCGACCGAAGCGGGCGTTGCGCCGGGGCACAGTGATAGACACGTCGAAGGAGACGGCCGTCCGCTGGCCGCGTGCGAGCGGCTCCAGCAGGGTGACGCGCAGCGCGGTGCACTTCACGGTGAGGCGACCCGCAGTGCCACGGAGCACCTTGGACACCCTGACCGGGGGCGGCTTGCCCGGCGTGCCGCACTTGTCGTAGCCGTTGCCCCACAGGCGTACGTACACCTCACGCAGAGGCCGGTCGGAGGCATTGCGGAACGACACGCGCTGCCGGCCCGTCCAGTGGGAGCCGTCGGCGTCGCCGCGCAGGGACACGTCGTAGCGAAGCCGATCGGGCGTCGCGGCCTTGGATGCCGGTGCCCGTGCCGTGACGGCATCGGCACTGGTGGCGCCGGCCGCCACGAGCAAGGCGAGCGGCACAACTAGCAGACGGCGAAAGGCCCTTGACCACCACGCAGATGCGGGTAACGACAGCATGGCATCGGATCATTCCACACCGATCCGACAATCGGCGGTTGTCGGTGGTCCAGCTGTAGACCGTGATCTTCATGCCAGGCATGGGATCAGTTGGTCAGTGCCGGCTTGAAGTTCCTCGTTGAGCGGGCACAGCTCCGCAAGGTCAAGGAGGAGCTGAAGCCGTCGCAGGATGGACCCTGACGTTCCGACGGCACCCCGTCCCATGACATCCAGAGGTGCCATCAACAGCCATGGACGGCGACAGTCGGCGGCGGCTTGGCGTGGCATGGTCAGCTGGCGGGTTCCAGGCGGCAGAGGGATGCCGACCGAACTCCTAAAGCGGTGCTCATCCGCCCACCATGGAAGTCTGCGTCCCCTCATCCCTCTTGCTGCGTCTGTGCAGCTAGGTTGGGTGTCCATCATCTGAGGGGGTGCAAGGTGATCAGGGCCGCTGGTAGGACCCGCCTTCGGTGGAACCCGAGCTTCTGGTTCGGCTCTTCGATTGTGGCGGCCCTGGTGCTCGTCCCTACCTGGCTGTGGGGGGCGTTCTCCGGTGGCCTTGATGTGGAAGAGGCTTGCACCCTCGGGGAAGGGCAATACTTCGACGCGAGCTACCGGCAGGGGCTTGGAGAGCCGCCGTCGGGTCCGTTCCCTCTGCACAACATGTGCAACGCCTCGTACGACCTCGTTCCAGGCTGGGTTAATCCGATGGTTGCCTGTCTGGCTGTCATCGTCACATGGTCTCTGATCGCAACCGTCGTGACGGGTGTCGTCCACCTAAGGCGTGTGGTGTCCGAGCGTCGAAGCGGCGAGAAGCCAACTGCGTAGCGTTGCGACTGTTCCCGAAGGCAACGTGGGGTGGGTATGGGGTCGGCAGCGTGGGTTCGTGGACAGGCCCAGCTCGGAGCGGTTGTCCCCCGCGGTCTGTAAATCTGCTGGCTCAGCCTTCTCAGGTTCAAATCCTGTCTTGCTCAACCGCATCGGGAGGGCACAACGAGGGCACAACGGCTTCGGACCGGTCCAACGGCGGCCAACGCCAGCAAACGCTGTTTTACCTGGTCAGCGACGTAGCTTGACAGTCTCCGCAGATGATGCAGGGAGGGGCGGCACCCCCGCACAGGGTGCCGCCCTTCTTGGTGCTCCGGAGCCGCCGCCCATCGGTGCTGAGGGTCGGGGACGGACGGCGGCTCCGGGATCGGGGGTGGGTCAGCGGTGGTCGCTGCCCTCCGACTGGGTCGCCGCGCGGCCGGCCTCCAGGCGGGCCACCGGGATGCGGAACGGGGAGCAGGAGACGTAGTCCAGACCCACCTCGTGGAAGAAGTGGACCGACTCCGGGTCGCCGCCGTGCTCGCCGCAGACGCCGAGCTTCAGGTCGGGGCGGGTGGCGCGGCCGGCCTTCGCGGCGGCGGCGACCAGGGAGCCGACGCCGTCCTTGTCGATCGTCTCGAACGGGCTGACGCCGAAGATGCCCTTCTCCAGGTACGCCGTGAAGAAGGAGGCCTCCACGTCGTCGCGGCTGAAGCCCCACACCGTCTGGGTGAGGTCGTTCGTGCCGAAGGAGAAGAACTCCGCCGCCTCGGCGATCTGACCGGCGGTCAGCGCGGCGCGCGGCAGCTCGATCATCGTGCCGATCGACAGCTTCAGCTTCGTGCCGGTCGCCGCCTCGACCTCGGCGATGACCGTGTCGGCCTCGTCGCGGACGATCTCCAGCTCCTGGACCGTGCCGACGAGCGGGATCATGATCTCGGCGCGCGGGTCGCCCTTGGCGTTCTTGCGCTCGGCGGCCGCCTCGGCGATCGCCCGGACCTGCATGGTGAACAGGCCGGGGATGACCAGGCCGAGGCGTACGCCGCGCAGGCCCAGCATCGGGTTCTGCTCGTGCAGGCGGTGCACGGCCTGGAGCAGGCGCAGTTCGTTCTCGTGGGGTTCCTGGCGGGACTCCGCCAGGGCCACGCGGACCGACAGCTCGGTGATGTCCGGCAGAAACTCGTGCAGCGGCGGGTCGAGCAGACGGATCGTCACCGGCAGCCCGTCCATCGCCGAGAACAGCTCGACGAAGTCCTTCTTCTGCAGCGGGAGCAGCTCCGCGAGGGCGGCCTCGCGGTCCTCCTGCGTGTCGGCGAGGATCAGGCGCTCGACCAGCTCGCGGCGGTCGCCGAGGAACATGTGCTCGGTGCGGCACAGGCCGATGCCCTGCGCGCCGAAGCGGCGGGCGCGCAGCGCGTCCTCGGCGTTGTCGGCGTTGGCGCGCACCCGCAGGCTGCGCTTGCGGTCGGCGAACGCCATGATCCGGTGCACGGCCTGGACGAGTTCGTCGGCGTCGTCGGCGCCTGCGTGCATCCGGCCCTCGAAGTACTCCACGACCGGGGACGGGACGACCGGGACCTCACCGAGGTAGACCTTGCCCGAGGAGCCGTCGATGGAGATGACGTCGCCCTCCTCCACCACGTGGCCGCCCGGCACCGTCATCCGCCGGCGCTTGGTGTCGACCTCCAGCTCCTCGGCGCCGCAGACACAGGTCTTGCCCATGCCGCGCGCGACGACGGCCGCGTGGGAGGTCTTGCCGCCGCGGGAGGTGAGGATGCCCTCGGCCGCGATCATGCCGTCGAGGTCGTCGGGGTTGGTCTCGCGGCGGACCAGGATGACCTTCTCGCCGGACCTGGACCACTTCACGGCCGTGTACGAGTCGAACACCGCCTTGCCGACCGCCGCGCCCGGCGACGCCGCGATGCCGCGGCCGACCTGCTCGACCTTCGCGGTCTCGTCGAAGCGGGGGAACATCAGCTGGGCGAGCTGGGCGCCGTTGACGCGCTGGAGCGCCTCGGCCTCGTCGATCAGGCCCTGGTCGACGAGCTGCGTGGCGATGCGGAACGCGGCGCCCGCGGTGCGCTTGCCGACGCGGGTCTGGAGCATCCACAGCTGACCGCGCTCGATCGTGAACTCGATGTCGCAGAGGTCCTTGTAGTGGTTCTCCAGCGTCTCCATGATCTGCATCAGCTGGTCGTACGACTTCTTGTCGATCGTCTCCAGCTCGGCGAGTGGCACGGTGTTGCGGATACCCGCGACGACGTCCTCGCCCTGGGCGTTCTGGAGGTAGTCGCCGTAGACGCCCTGGTGGCCGGAGGCGGGGTCGCGGGTGAAGGCGACGCCGGTGCCGGAGTCGGGGCCGAGGTTGCCGAAGACCATCGAGCAGACGTTGACGGCGGTGCCGAGGTCGTGCGGGATGCGCTCCTGGCGGCGGTACAGCTTCGCGCGGTCGCCGTTCCACGAGTCGAAGACCGCCTTGATGGCGAGGTCCATCTGCTCGCGCGGGTCCTGCGGGAAGTCCCGGCCGGCCTCCTTCTTGACGATCTTCTTGAAGGCGGTGACCAGCTTCTTGAGGTCGGCGGCCTCCAGGTCGGTGTCGACCGTGACCTGCTTGGCCTCCTTCGCCTTCTCCAGCGCCTCCTCGAAGAGGTCGCCGTCGACGCCGAGGACGGTCTTGCCGAACATCTGGATGAGGCGGCGGTAGGAGTCCCACGCGAAGCGGTCGTCGCCGGCCTGCTTGGCGAGGCCCTGCACGGACTTGTCGGAGAGACCGATGTTGAGGACGGTGTCCATCATGCCGGGCATCGAGAACTTCGCGCCGGAGCGGACCGAGACGAGCAGCGGGTCGTCGGCCTGGCCGAGTTGCTTGCCCATCTTCTGCTCGAGGGCGTCGAGGTGCGCACTCACCTCGTCACGCAGTGCCGCCGGCTCCTCGCCGCTGTCGAGGTAGACCTTGCAGGCTTCGGTGGTGATGGTGAAGCCGGGGGGCACGGGAAGTCCCAGGTTGGTCATCTCGGCGAGGTTGGCGCCCTTGCCACCCAGGAGGTCCTTGAGGTCCTTGTTTCCCTCGGTGAAGTCGTAAACAAACTTCGTTACGTGAGGATCTTTGTTTTCCGACACGGCTCGACTCCCTCGAGGACGTGGTGGCTGCCCTGACGGCGAGGAACATACCCAGATCGAAGGCCCCTGGGTACGTCCACCGACGCGTCATGCGCCTGTAACCACCCGTCCGCCAGTGGATCGAAAGTCAAAGCTTGGCAAGCCAGGACGGGCGAATGTTTTCACTTCTTGAACGCACTACCGCGCAAAGGCGGACTGCCGCGCTCAGATGAGCTTACTTACCGCACGTCTGAGTTCGATCGATGAACGATCATGGCGTGGCACGGAGTGCCACCCCTTGGAGAAGTGCAGCCGCTCAAGATCCGCTCATCTGAGCGACATCCTTATCAAGGGTGGCGAGAATCACGCTGCCACATGGACCGGGATTTCACCATGCGGACGTGTCACGCGGCCGAAACGCGGACGTCACACACCCCGCGCGACCAGGGGTCACACACCCAGCGCCACCAGACGTTCCTCCACCCGCTCCGGCGCGTACAGATGCTCCACGACCAGCGCCCCGGCCCCCACCAGTCCGGCCCGCTCCCCCAGCCGCGAGGTCACCACGTGCAGATGAGCGGTGGAGCGCGGCAGCGCCCGCTGGTACAGCAGCTCGCGCACCCCCGTGAGGAACGCCGTCCCGGCCAGGTCCCCGGCGATCATCAGCACCCCGGGGTTCAGCAGCGTGACCACGGTCGCCAGCACGTCCCCGACCTGCCGCCCGGCCTCCCGGGCCAGCGCGGACGCCGCCGGGTGCCCGGCCGCGAGCAGGTCCCGCACGTCCGAGCCGGAGGCGGCCGGCACCCCGTCCTCGGCCAGCCGCCGGGCCACGGCGCCCCCGCTCGCGACGGCGGCGAGACAGCCGTACGAACCGCACCGGCACCGCGCCTCGGCGCCGACCCGGATGTGCCCGATGTCGCCGGCGCCCCCGTCGACGCCCCGGAAGAGCGAACCGTCCACGACGACGCCGGCGCCGATGCCGGTCGAGACCTTGACCAGCACGAACGCCGAGCAGTCCGGGAAGCCGGCGCGCTGCTCGCCGTACGCCATGAGGTTGGCGTCGTTGTCGACGAGGACCGGGACCGGCGGGGCGCCCGTGGCCTCGGTGAAGGCCCGGGCCAGCCGTCCTCGTATGTCGTAGCCGTCCCAGCCCGGCATGATCGGCGGCTGGGCCACACGGCCGGAGGCGGTGTCGACGGGCCCGGGGACCGCGAGCCCGATGCCGCAGACCTCCTCGGCGCGGTGCCCGGCCTTCTCCAGCAGTGCGCCGAACCACTGGCCGAGGTCGCCCAGCACCGCGTCCGGCCCGTCCTCGACGACCAGGGTGCCGCTGTGCTCGGCGAGTATCTCGCCGGTCAGCGACAGGACGGCGGCGCGCGCGTGCCGTGTCTCCAGGTCGGCGGCGAGCACCACGGCGTGGGAGTCGTCGAACTCCAGGGTGATGGAAGGGCGTCCGCCGAGCGGGGAGTCCACCGGTCCCCCGGCGCCCTCGCGCAGCCAGCCCGCCCGGAACAGCCGGTCGAGGCGCTGTCCGACGGTGGCCCGGGACAGCCCGGTGGCCTGCTGGAGCGCACCGCGTGTGACGGCCCGTCCGCTCCGCACCAGCTGGAGCAGCTCCCCGGCGCTGACCTGACCCCGTGCGCTCATGCACACCCCCTTGTGTTTCTCAAGTTTGCATTACATATTGAGTTTTGCGTGTTAAATAGGCGTAACTCTACGGTGGCCCTGACCGAACACGGTCGGCCGGACATCTTTCGGGGAGTCCCGAGTGGATCGCACCGCCCAACTCACGGCACGTCGCACGACAGCTGACATCGCATACGATCCACCGCCCGACGCGGACGCGCCGCACGTCAGGGCGGCCCGCGTGCTGGCGGAGAACTGGACCGGCGGCTCCACGGTGCCCGCCCGCAGCCTGTATCCCCACCAGTGGTCCTGGGACTCGGCGTTCATCGCGATCGGTCTGCGGCACGTCTCGCCGTTACGGGCGCAGACCGAGCTGGAGACGCTGCTCGGCGCCCAGTGGGGGGACGGGCGGATCCCGCACATCGTCTTCAACCCCTCCGTCCCGCTCGACGCGTACTTCCCGAGCCCCGACTTCTGGCGCTCCTCCACCGCGGGGCGCGCGACGGGCGCCCCGCGCACCGTACAGACCTCCGGCATCGTGCAACCACCGGTGCACGCCCTGGCGGCCTGGCTGGTGCACTGCGCCGACCCCGGACTGTCCCGGGCGCGCGGCTTCCTCACCCGGGTGTACCCCCGGCTGGCCGCCTGGCACCGCTATCTGCTGCACCGTCGCGACCTGGGCGGCGGCGGTCTGGCGTGCGTCGTGCACCCGTGGGAGCAGGGCATGGACAACAGTCCGGCCTGGGACGCCCCGCTGTCCCGAGTCACCCCGGCCCCGGCCCGTACGTTCCGCCGCGCCGACCTCGACCACGGCTCGCCGGAGGACCGTCCGACGGACCTGGACTACGGGCGGTACGTGCGGCTGGCCGCCGACTACCGGGACGGGGGATACGCCGACGGCGCCGGGGAGTTCGCCGTCGAGGACCCGGCGTTCAACGCCCTGCTGATCGCCTCCGAGCAGGCGCTCGCCCGGATCGCGCGGGAGCTCGGGGCGACCGGCACGGCCCGGTGGGCGCGCGCCGAGCGGCTCACGGCGGCGCTGATCGCGCGCACCTGGGACCCGGCGCGGGGGATGTTCCTCTGCCGCGACGTGCGCGGCGGCGGTCTGATCCCCGAGCGCTGCGTGTCCGGGCTGATCCCCCTAATGCTGCCCACGCTGCCCCGCGACATCGCCGCCCGGCTGGTGCGCACGGCCCACGGCCCGCACTTCGGCCTCGGGACCTCCACCCGCCTCGCCCCGTCCTACGACCTTCTCGGCGATGCCTTCGACCCGCACCGCTACTGGCGCGGCCCGGCCTGGTTCAACACCGGCTGGCTGCTGGAGCGGGGCCTGCGCGTCCACGGCGAGCACGAGCGGGCCGGCGCCCTGCGCACGGCCCTGCTGGACCTCGCCACCGCCTCGGACTTCGCCGAGTACGTCGATCCGTACACCGGCGCGGCCTGCGGGGCCACCGGCTTCGGCTGGACCGCCGCGCTCACCCTCGACCTGCTGCACGACCGGGCCGGCGGTGCCGACGCGTCCGCCGCCGTCGGGGGGTTCGAGGAAGTCAAGGAAACCAAGGGAGTCAAGGGAGGGGACCGGCGATGACGGACCGGCATCATCTGCTCGTGTACGGGGGGACGTTCGCGGCCGTCGGCGACGGCGGGGACATCAGCGGGGTACGGGGCATCGGCTCCCCGGACGGGCTGTTCGTCCGCGACGCCCGGCACCTCAGCCGCTGGCAGCTCACCGTGGACGGGGCGGTGCCCGAGGCACTGACCCCGGTCGCCGAGGGGGACACCGCGCGCTGTGTCCTGGTCCCGCGCGGCGGGCGGTCCGAGCCGCCCGCCTACACCCTCTTCCGTGAACAGGCCGTCGGGGACGGCTCGCTCGTGGAGTGCCTGCGCGTGACCAGCAACCGTCCCGTCCCGACGACGATCCGCCTCGCGGTCACCGCCGACGCGGACTTCGCCGACCAGTTCGAACTGCGCTCCGACCACCGCACGTACGTGAAGTCCGGCGCCACCCGGTTCCGTCACGTGCTGGAGCACGGCGTGGAGTTCGGCTACCGGCGCGGCACCTGGCGGTCGACGACGACCGTGACGGCCGACCCGGAGCCGGACGCCGTCGAGGAGACCGGGACCGGGGCCCGCCGTCTGGTGTGGTCCCTGGACCTGGAACCGCACGGCACGAGCGAGCTGACCCTGCGGGTGATGGCCCGTCCGCACGGTGACGCGCGGGCTTTACGGGTGCCCCGCTCCCCCGGCGCGCTCGCCGATCAACTGCTGGCTCAGGAGGGCGAGTTCGTGGAGGGGGTCGCCTTCCCCACCGGCTGGCCCGAGCTGGCCGCCGCCTGTGCCCGGGGTCTGGCGGACCTGGCCGCGCTCCAGGTCCCGGCGACCGGCGTGGACGGGGAGGACCTGCGGGTGCCGGCGGCCGGTGCCCCCTGGTTCCTGACCTTGCTGGGCCGGGACGCCCTGCTCACCTCGCTGTTCGCGCTGCCGTACCACCCGCGGCCGGCCGCCGCCGTGCTGTCCGCCCTGGCCGCGACCCAGGCGACGACGACCGACGCCGAGTCCGTCGCCCAGCCCGGCAAGATCGTGCACGAGGTGCGGCACGGCGAGCTGGCCCACTTCGGGCAGGTCCCGTACGCCCGTTACTACGGCTCGGTCGACGCCACGCCCCTCTTCCTGGTCGTCCTCGGCGCGTACGTGGAGCAGACCGGGGACACCGCGCCGGCCCGGCGGCTGGAGCAGCACGCCCGCGCGGCGATCGGCTGGATGCTGGACCACGGCGGGCTGACCTCGCGCGGCTACCTGGTGTACCGCGCCGACCGCGGCGGCCTCGCCAACCAGAACTGGAAGGACTCCCCCGGCGCCATCTGTTCCGCCGACGGCACCCGTCCAGGCGGCCCGGTGATGGCCGCGGGCGCCCAGGGCTACGCGTACGACGCCCTGCGCCGCACGGCGGGTCTGGCGCGCACGGTGTGGGCCGACGAGACGTACGCGGCGCTGCTGGAGCAGGCGGCCGGTGATCTGCGCGACCGCTTCCAGCGGGACTTCTGGATGCGGGAGCACGACTTTCCCGCGCTGGCCCTGGACGGCGACGGCAACCGGCTCGACGCGCTGGCGTCGGACGCCGGGCATCTGCTGTGGTCGGGGCTGCTGGACAAGGAGTACGGCGAGGCGGTGGGCCGGCGGCTGCTCGAGCCGGACTTCTTCTCGGGCTGGGGCGTGCGCACGCTGGCCTCGGGCCAGGCGGCCTACCATCCCCTCTCCTACCACCGGGGTTCGGTCTGGCCGCACGACAACGCGCTGATCGCCCTGGGCCTGGCCCGCTACGGGCTGCACGACGAGGCCCGCGCGGTCGCGCACGGGCTCGTCGACGCGGCGATGGCGACCGGGCACCGGCTGCCGGAGGTGATCGCGGGCTACGGCCGCGACACGCATCCGGCGGGCCCGGTGCCGTACCCGCACGCGTGCGTCCGTGAATCCCGTTCGGCGGCGGCCCCGCTGGCCCTGCTCACCGCGGTCGGCGGCGCCTAGCACCACGGTTGCCGGAGTTGGCCGAGTGTTTGCGCGCTGTTTGCCGGGTCCCGGCCCGGCCGCGTGAACGCACCCGGTCACCCGCCCGTACGGAACGACGGCGGACCCGGGCCCCCACGCCGGGTACGTCACCCCACCGGGTTTCGTACGGAAGGACCTCCGGGTGCCTGTCTTCACACGCCTCAGCCGGCGCCGCCCCGACGACGACTCCACCGGCGCGCCGCCCGCTCCGGCCGGCGACGAGAGCGGGGACGGCTCCGGGGCCGTGGGGGCGGCCGAGGAGAGCCCGTCCGCCTCCGGGTCCCGTCTCGCCCGCCTCCGTGCCTGGCGCACCCGGTATCCCACCGCCGCCCGGGTCCTGAGCCTGTCGGTCACGGCGCTCGCCGCGCTCCTCGTGATCGGCGCGCTGCTCCTGCCGAACACGTTCTCCGGGCTGCGGCCGGACCGGTTCACCCGGATACCGGCGGAGGCGATCCTCGGCGTGGCCGTGATGGTCGTGCTGCCCCGGCGGCCCCGGCTGGTGGCGGCGGTGCTGTACGGGGTGGGGATCGCCGTGGTGACCCTGCTGGACCTGCTCGACATGGGGTTCAACGAATACCTGGGCCGCGGCTTCAACGCCGCGCTGGACTGGGACCTGCTGCCCGACGCCAAGTCGTACGTCGCCGACACGCTGGGCGGTGCCATGGCGACCGGTGCCGCGGTCGGCCTCGCCGTACTGGCCCTGCTGCTGATCGCCGTGATGGCCGCGGCGACGGTCCGGCTGGCGAACCTGCTGGCCCGGCACCGGGTCCGGGCCGGGCGGGGCGCGCTCGCCGCCGGGGCGGTCTGGGTCGTCTGCGCCGCGCTCGGGCTGCAGATCGCGGGCCTGCCGGTGGCCTCCGACCGCGCGGCCGGCGTCCTCAAGGCGCACGCGGTGCGGACGGTGGAGTCGCTGCGGGACGAGGCCGCGTTCGCCGAGACCGCGAAGGCGGACACGTTCGGGAACACGCCGCCCGACGAACTGCTGCGCGATCTGCGGGGCAAGGACGTGGTCTTCACGTTCATCGAGAGCTACGGCCGCAGCGCGCTGGAGGACCCGGTCATGGCGCCCGGTGTGGGCCGTACCCTCGACACGAGCACGGAGGCGCTGGCGGCGGCCGGCTATCACGCGCGCAGCGGATGGCTGACGTCGGCGACGTACGGCGGGAGCAGCTGGCTCGGGCACTCCACGACCATGTCGGGCCTGTGGGTCGACAATCAGCGGCGCTACCGCACCGTCACCGCGGGCGACCACCTCACGCTGACCCGCGCCTTCCAGAAGACCGGCGCCTGGGACACCGTCGGGGTGATGCCGGGCGTGCAGAAGGGCTGGCCGGAGTCGCAGTGGTACGGCCTGGACCGGGTGTACGACGCCTTCCATCTCGGGTACCGGGGGCCGAAGTTCAGCTGGTCGACGATGCCCGACCAGTACGCGCTGGAGGCGTTCCAGCGCCAGGTGCACGGCCGCCCGCACGACCGGCCGCTGATGTCGTTCGTCATCCTGACCTCCAGCCACCAGCCCTGGGCGCCGATCCCGAAGACGGTCGACTGGGACGACGTGGGCGACGGCTCGGTGTTCGGGCCGATCGAGAAGGCGGGGCGCAGGCCGTCGGACATCATCACCGACTCCGCCGAGTCCCGGAAGGAGTACGGCCGGTCGATCCAGTACTCGGTCACCAGCCTCACGCAGTGGCTGGAGCGCTACGGCACCAAGGACACCGTGCTCGTCTTCCTCGGCGACCATCAGCCGATCGCCCGCGTCAGCGGCGAGCGGGCCAGCCGTGATGTGCCGATCTCGTTGGTGGCGAAGGACCCGAAGGTGCTGGACAAGATCGCCGGCTGGCGCTGGACGGAGGGCCTGAAGCCCGCCAAGGACGCCCCGGTGTGGCGTATGGACGCTTTCCGGGACCGGTTCCTCACGGCGTTCGGCTCGACCCCGCACCCGTCGAAGGGCTGATCAGCCCCCGGAGGTGTCCAGCTCGGCGTCCTCGCCGACACCCGCGCAGTCGTACGGGTCCTTCAGCCAGCCGTCCGGCAGGACGACCCGGTTGTTGCCGGAGGTACGGCCGCGGGGGCCGTCGGCGCCGGCGGGCCAGGGCTGGTCGAGGTCCAGCTCGTCCAGTCCCGCGCGCAGCTCCGCGAGCGAGGACGTGATGGCGAGCCGCTTGCGCATCTCGGAGCCGACGGCGAAGCCCTTGAGGTACCAGGCGACGTGCTTGCGGAAGTCGACGACGCCGCGGGCCTCGTCGCCGATCCACTCGCCGAGCAGGGTGGCGTGCCGGACCATGACGTCGGCGACCTCGCGCAGCGACGGGCGGGCGATGTCGCCGGGGCGCCCCTCGAAGGCGGCGACCAGGTCGGCGAAGAGCCACGGCCGGCCCAGGCAGCCGCGCCCGACCACGACGCCGTCGCAGCCGGTCTCGCGCACCATCCGCACGGCGTCCTCGGCCGACCAGATGTCGCCGTTGCCGAGGACGGGGATCTCCGGGACGTGCTCCTTCAGGCGGGCGATGGCGTCCCAGTCGGCGGTGCCGCCGTAGTGCTGGGCGGCGGTGCGGCCGTGCAGGGCGATGGCGGTGACGCCCTCCTCGACGGCGATCCGGCCGGCGTCGAGGTAGGTGATGTGGTCGTCGTCGATGCCCTTGCGCATCTTCATCGTGACCGGCAGGTCGCCGGCCCCGCTGACGGCCTCGCGCAGGATCGCGCGCAGCAGGTTCCGCTTGTACGGCAGCGCGGAGCCGCCGCCCTTGCGGGTCACCTTGGGGACCGGGCAGCCGAAGTTCAGGTCGATGTGGTCGGCGAGGTCCTCCTCCGCGATCATGCGGACGGCCTTGCCGACGGTGGCCGGGTCGACGCCGTACAGCTGGATGGAGCGGGGCCGCTCACTGGCGTCGAAGTGGATGAGCTGCATGGTCTTCTCGTTGCGCTCGACCAGGGCCCGGGTGGTGATCATCTCGCTGACGAACAGCCCCTTGCCGCCGGAGAACTCCCTGCACAGGGTGCGGAAGGGGGCGTTGGTGATCCCGGCCATGGGGGCCAGGACGACGGGCGGCCGGACGGTGTGCGGGCCGATCTGCACGGGCGGGACGGTCGTGGGCATCCACCCATTGTCGCGTATGCCGAAGGATGCCACGGTCATTAGTTAGACGCACTATTGAAGTCGGCGTACGCTGGACCGCATGCCCGAGCCGTCCCACCGCCGACGTCTGCTGGTCCTCGCGATCTGCTGCATGAGTCTGCTGATCGTGAGCCTCGACAACACCGTGCTCAACGTGGCACTGCCCGCGCTCCAGCGCGATCTGCACGCGAGCACGTCGGGTCTGCAGTGGACGATCGACGCCTACACCCTCGTCCTCGCCTCCCTGCTGATGCTGGCGGGCTCGACGGCGGACCGCATCGGCCGTAAGCGCGTCTTCATGGCGGGCCTGGTCGTGTTCACGATCGGCTCGGCCCTCTGTTCCCTTGCCCCCGGCCTGAACGCGCTGATCGCCTTCCGCATGGTCCAGGCCGTGGGCGGGTCGATGCTCAACCCGGTGGCCATGTCGATCATCACCAACACCTTCACTGACCCGCGCGAACGGGCGCGGGCGATCGGGGTGTGGGGCGCCGTGGTCGGCGTCTCCATGGCGGCCGGACCGCTGATCGGCGGCCTGCTCGTGGAGACGGTCGGCTGGCGGTCGATCTTCTGGGTCAACCTGCCGGTGGGGCTGGCGGCCCTTCTGCTGACGCTGCGCTTCGTCCCCGAGTCCCGGGCCGCGAAGCCGCGCCGTGCCGACCCGGTCGGGCAGGTGCTGGTCATCGTGCTCTTCGGCGCGCTGACCTACGCGATCATCGAGGCGCCGACCGCGCCGACCGCGGAGGTCCTGGCCTTCGGGGGCCTGGCCCTGGCGGCCCTGATCTCCCTCCTCCTCTACGAGCCCCGCCGCACCGAGCCGTTGATCGACCTGCGGTTCTTCCGCTCGGCGCCGTTCAGCGGGGCGACGGTGATAGCGGTCAGCGCGTTCGCGGCGCTCGGCGGGTTCCTGTTCCTGTCGACGCTGTACCTGCAGAACGTGCGCGGTCTCGACGCACTCCACGCGGGCCTGTGGATGCTCCCGATGGCCGCGCTGTGCTTCGTGTGCGCACCGCTGGCGGGACGCGTGGTCGGCAACCGGGGGCCCCGTCTGCCTCTGCTGATAGCCGGCGTGTCGATGACGGTGTGCGGGGTGCTGTTCGCCGCGTTCGAGGCGGAGACCACGAACGCCACGCTCGTCCTCGGCTACGTCCTGTTCGGTCTCGGCTTCGGCTTCGTGAACGCCCCGATCACCAACACGGCGGTCTCCGGCATGCCGCGCGCCCAGGCGGGCGTCGCCGCCGCCGTCGCCTCCACCAGCCGCCAGCTCGGCCAGGCCCTCGGCGTCGCCGTGGTGGGCGCGGTCCTCGCCTCCGGCGTCGGCACGGCCTCCTACCGCACGGCCTTCGTCACCGCGGCCCGTCCCGCCTGGTGGATCGTCGCCGCCTGCGGCCTCCTCGTCCTCCTGGTGGGCCTCCTCACCACAGGCCCCTGGGCCCGCACGACAGCGGCCCGCACGGCGCAGTCCCTGGAGGCCCGGGAGACACGGGAGGCTTCTCGGGCGGGGGCGTAGCGGTACAGGGCGCCGCCCCGATCGAAGCGCCAATGACCGGGTGCGCAAGGGCCGTTACTGTTCCGCGCTTCGCACGACCCAGGACTCCGGTCGGACCATCCGGCGTCATCCGGCCTTCGGGGGACACGATCAACAGCGGTGCGTCCCCTCCCGCGCGCCCGGAGCGGGGTCCGGCTGCTCGACCAGGTCGTCGTCCGGACCTGACTGCCCGGCCTGAAGTGGTACGCCGCCGACGGCGCGGTGTCGGCGGGGACGGCGGCCGTCTGTCTTCTCGGCTGTCCGGCGCCGCCCTGCTGGTCCCGCCCGGCGAACTGCCCCCAGGTGCCGTCCCGGCGTCCGCCACCCCGGTTTTCCGGCCTCGTCGTCGGCACGCTTCATCCGCCGTGACTGACCCGAAGGGGTTTCGCCCGTCCCCGGCGTTACTGCACACTCCTTGCTGCGCGGCCCCGCCCCACGGGCCGTTGTCCCCGGACGCTGGAGGCGTCATGCTGGAGATCAACACGAGCAAGGTGAGCCGCTGGGACCAGCACGGGCGGGCGCATGTCGTGCGGGTCGTGCGCAAGGGGCCGCAGCGCACGCTGAGATGCGAGACCTGCGGGTGGCGCAGGGCGGCGCAGTTCCTGCCGTGGCTGAAGGCCGAGGAGCACTTGGCGGAGGCCCACCAGGCCACCGTGGACCCGACGGAGACGCAGCGCGAATGACGAGTCATGTCCGCCTGTACGAGCCCGGTGACCGCGAGGCGGTCGAGGACATCTGTGTGCGCACGGCGCATCTGGGCGGGGACAGCCGGCCGCATTACGAGGACCCCGGCGTCTTCCCGGCGGCCTTCGCGCTGCCGTACGTCGTCCTGGAGCCGGAGCTGGCGTTCGTGCTGGACGACGGCCGGGGGCGGGCCGTCGGCTATGTCGTGGGGACGGCGGACACCGCGCGCTTCGTGCGGGACTACCGGACCACGTGGCTGCCGCGGATCGCCGGCCGCTACCCGGATCCGGCCGAACCCCGCACGCCGGACGAGGAGATCGCCCGTCTGCTGCACACCCCGGAGCGCATGCTGGTGCCGGAGGTGGCCGCCTATCCGGCCCATCTGCACATCGACCTGCTGCCCGGCTGGCAGGGCCGGGGGTACGGCCGGACGCTGATGCACACCCTGTTCGGGGCCCTGCGGGAGCGCGGCGTCCCGGCCGTCCATCTGTGCATGGTCACCGCCAACACCCCCGCGCGAGCCTTCTACGACCGGCTGGGCTTCCACGAGATACCGGTGCCGGACGCCGGTCCGGTCACCTACCTGGGGCGGACGACGGAGACGTCCGGCGCCGGGTGACGGCTCAGACGCGGGCCCGTACTCCCCGGATCAGCAGGTCCACCAGGGCGTCGAAGTCGTCCTGCACACCGGGCTGTTCCCACTCCCGGGCGTAGTGCGGGTCGTGGAAGCGGTCGGTCGCCCGGAAGAGGGCGCCGGCCGCGACGGCCGGATCCGCGACGGTGAAGGCGCCGGACGCGACGCCGTCCCGGACGATCGCGGTGAGCTGGCCTATGAGGTCGGCGATGTGCTCGCTCACGACCGTCTCGGCGGTCTCGGTGGTCAGCACCGAGTACGTGGCGAACAGCTCCGGGTCGTCGAACGCCTTGCGGCGCTTGGCGGCGAACAGCGCCGCGAGCCATTCCCGCAGCCGGGTCTCCGCGTCGAGGCCGGGCGCCCCGGCGATGTCCGCCAGGAGCCCCGTCGTCCGGTCCAGCCAGCGTTTGGTCACGGCCTCCCGCAGCGCCGCCTTGGTGCGGAAGTGCCGGTAGACGCTGCCATGGCTGACGCCGAGCGCGCGGGCCACGTCGACCACGGTGGCCTTGGCGGGGCCGTGGCGGCGCAGCACCTCCTCGGTCGCTTCGAGGATGCGCTCGGCGGTCAGGGTCGGAGACGTCGGTGGCATGCCCTAGACGGTACCCGGCGTGTCGTGTGGCGCCGCGGGCACTACTCGGTCCCCAGGTGGGCCATCTGCGGGGCCGGGTAGCGGTCGCCGGCCGCGGCGCCCGGGGGCACCGCCTCCTCGATCGCCGTCAGGTCCGCCTCGTCCAGGGTGACGTCGAGGGCGCCCAGGGACTCGGTGAGCCGCTCGCGGGTGCGGGCGCCGACGAGGGGCACGATGTCCTCGCCCCGGGACAGCACCCAGGCGATGGCGATCTGGGCGACGGAGACGCCCTTGCGCTCGGCGATCCTCCGCAGCGCGTCGACGAGGTCCAGGTTGTGCTGGAGGTTGTCGCCCTGGAAGCGGGGCGAGTGGGCCCGGAAGTCGTGCGCGGCGAGCTGCCGGTCGCGGGTGAAGTGCCCGGAGATCAGTCCGCGGGAGAGCACACCGTAGGCGGTGATGGAGATGCCCAGCTCGCGCGTGGTGGGCAGGATCGCCTCCTCGATGCCGCGGGAGATCAGGGAGTACTCGATCTGCAGGTCGGTGACGGGCGCGGTGGCGGCGGCGCGGCGGATCGTCTCGGCGCCGACCTCGCTGAGGCCGACGTGCCGGACGTGCCCCTTCTCGATCAGTTCGGCGATGGCGCCCACCGTCTCCTCGATGGGCACGTCGGGGTCGAGCCGGGCGATCCGGTAGACGTCGATGTGGTCGACGCCGAGGCGCTGCAGGGAGTAGGCGGCGAAGTTCTTCACGGCGACGGGCCGGCCGTCGTAGCCGCTCCATTCGCCGTCGGGGCCGCGCAGCGCGCCGAACTTCACGCTGACCTGGGCCTTCGAGCGCAGTTCTGCGGGCGCCGTGCGCAGGGCCTCGCCGATCAGGAGTTCGTTGTGGCCCATGCCGTAGAAGTCGCCGGTGTCGAGCAGGGTCACGCCCGCGTCCAGGGCGGCGTGGATCGTGGCGATCGACTCGGCCCGGTCCGCGTCGCCGTAGAGCGCCGACATGCCCATGCAGCCGAGGCCGAGGGCGGAGACCTGGGGGCCGGTGGTTCCGAGGGGTCGGGTTGGCATCGTCATGTCCTCCACTGTGCCGCAATGGCTGACAGATTTCAATATCTGTCATCTGTCATCTGTTATTTGTTATTTGTTATTCGCCATCCGGCTCACTCACTCGGAACGCTGGTCCAGACCTCTTGACGAAAGGTCTGGACCACGAGCACTGTCATGCCTACGACACCTCACCGCACCCCCCACCGGGAGGCCCGTATGCTCCGCCGCGCCCTGCGCGTGCTCGCCGTCGCGCTGACGACGGCCGCTCTCGCCCAGCTCCCCGTCGCCGGCCCCGCGTCCGCCGCCGACACCTGTGCCGTGAAGCCGAAACCGGCCGGAAAGGTGCTCCAGGGCTACTGGGAGAACTGGGACGGCGCCGCCAACGGCGTCCACCCGCCGTTCGGCTGGACCCCGATCACCGACTCCCGTATCGCGCGGCACGGCTACAACGTGATCAACGCGGCGTTCCCGGTCATCCGCTCCGACGGCACGGCGCTGTGGGAGGACGGCATGGACAGCGGGGTGAAGGTGGCCACCCCCGCGGAGATGTGCGCGGCGAAGGCGGCCGGCGCCACGATCCTGATGTCGATCGGCGGCGCCACCGCCGGCATCGATCTCAACTCGACGGCGGTGGCGGACCGGTTCGTCGACACGATCGTCCCGATCCTGAAGCGGTACAACTTCGACGGCATCGACATCGACATCGAGACGGGCCTGACCGGCAGCGGGAACATCGGGCAGCTGTCGGCGTCGCAGGCCAACCTCGTCCGCGTCATCGACGGCGTCCTGGCGCGGATGCCGTCCGGTTTCGGCCTGACGATGGCCCCGGAGACGGCGTATGTCACGGGCGGCAGCGTCGTCTACGGCTCGATCTGGGGCGCCTACCTGCCGATCATCAAGAAGTACGCCGACAACGGGCGCCTGTGGTGGCTGAACATGCAGTACTACAACGGCAGCATGTACGGCTGCTCCGGCGACTCCTACCAGGCCGGCACCGTCGAGGGCTTCGTCGCCCAGACCGACTGTCTCGACAAGGGCCTTGCAGTGCAGGGCACCACCATCAGGGTCCCCTACGACAAGCAGGTGCCGGGCCTGCCCGCGCAGCCCGGCGCGGGCGGCGGCCACATGTCGCCGTCCCAGGTCGGTGAGGCCTGGCGGCACTACGGCGGCGCCCTCAAGGGCCTGATGACCTGGTCGCTCAACTGGGACGGCTCGAGGAACTGGACCTTCGGCGACAGCGTCAAGGCTCTGCAAGGCCGTTGATCACGGACTGCCCAGCTCCCTGACGTACCGGTCGAACAGGGTCCCGTCGTCCGCGAACCGCTGCCCGCCGGGGGTGAACCCCGCCCGGCGGGCCACGGCGGCGGACGCCGCGTTGCCCGGCTCGACCTGGATGACGGCCGCCCGGGCGCCCGCGGCGGCGGCGTACCGGCAGACCAGCAGGACGGCCCGGGTCGCGAGGCCCCGCCCGCGCCAGGCCGGGTAGAGGCCGTACGCGACGTTGACCTGCCCCAGGGTGAGGCCCTCCGCCGCGAAGCGCAGGTCGATCGTCCCCGTGAGCGTCCGGCCGCCGTCCACGCGGATGCCGAAGGCCCGCAGGGAGCCGGAGCCCGCCCACTGTCCGGCGCAGTGCCGCAGATAGGCCGCGACGCCCTCGGGGGTGCCGGGCCCGCCGCTGAGCCAGCGGATCAACTGCTCGTCCTCGCCGGCGAGATGGGCCGGCGCGTCGTCCGGCCCGAGCGGGGACAGGGTGATCTCCCCGTCGGAGAGGCGCGCGCCGGCCAGGGGCGTCTCCATACGGCGGTCAGTCCTGGCCGGTTCCGGCGTGCAGGGTGACGAAGAGGCCGTGGGCGCGGGTGCCGTCCGGCAGGCTCCAGACGCCGCCGACGTGCCCGAGGGCTCCGTCGGGCAGCGGCGGGGCGCCCTGGGGGGCCGGGCTCAGCACGCGGTGCAGCAGGAGCGAGCCGTCGGCCGTGGCGACGCGGGTGCCGTGCGCGGAGTCCTCGGCGACCGGGATGCCGGGCTGCTCCCCTGTGAGGGCGGGGCCGGTGCGGGAGCGGGTGACGTCCCGGTCGACGGCGTCGGAGACGCTCTGCGCCTGTGCCTCGGCCCGCCCGTCGATCAGGGCGAGCAACTCGGCGACCAGCACCGGGTCGTGGCAGCCGTCGTACACCCAGCGCCGGCCCAGGACCCCGTGCTCCGTGGTCCCGATGAGGGCGTGCCCGGCCCCGTCGAGGGGAGCGCCGCGGTACGTCATCGGGACGAGGTACCCGGCCGTCCCCGGGGCCGATGCGTCGGTGATCACCATGAACTCGATGCCGACCTCGCCCTGCGGGTCGTCCAGCCGGAAGCCGCCGGCCTTCTCGGGCCGGGGCGCACCGGCACCGGCGTACCAGGGGCGCGAGGGCAGCCAGGCGGCGAGCAGTTCCAGTTTCGTCGGTGTGAGGGTGGTGCGGTGGATGATGGCCATGCCGCAGATTCTCTCGGACGCCGTCGGTGAGGGCGGCCGGGGGCCGGTGGAGACGACGCGGGGTCCCCGCCGCCCCTCGGAGAGGACGGTGGGGACCCCGTGTGACGGTGTCCGGGCGGTCAGGCGCCGATCAGGCGGCTCGCCAGGTAGCCCTCGATCTGGTCGAGGGAGACGCGCTCCTGCTTCATGGAGTCGCGCTCACGGACGGTGACCGCGTTGTCCTCCAGCGTGTCGAAGTCGACGGTGACGCAGAACGGCGTGCCGATCTCGTCCTGGCGGCGGTAGCGGCGGCCGATGGCGCCGGCGTCGTCGAACTCGATGTTCCAGTTCTGGCGCAGCGCCTGGGCGAGGCCCTTGGCCTTCGGGGACAGGTCGGCGTTGCGGGAGAGCGGCAGCACGGCCACCTTCACCGGCGCGAGGCGCGGGTCGAGCCGCAGCACGGTCCGCTTCTCCATCTTGCCCTTGGCGTTGGGCGCCTCGTCCTCGACGTAGGCGTCGAGCAGGAACGCCAGCATCGCGCGGCCGACACCGGCCGCCGGCTCGATGACGTACGGCGTCCAGCGCTCGCCGGCCTCCTGGTCGAAGTAGGAGAGGTCCTGGCCGGAGGCCTTGGCGTGGGCGGAGAGGTCGTAGTCGGTGCGGTTGGCGACACCCTCCAGCTCGCCCCACTCGTTGCCGCCGAACTGGAAGCGGTACTCGATGTCAGCGGTGCGCTTGGAGTAGTGGGAGAGCTTCTCCTTCGGGTGGTCGTACCACCGCATGTTCTCCTCGCGCAGGCCGAGACCGGTGTACCAGTTCCAGCGCTGCTCCATCCAGTACTCCTGCCACTTCTCGTCCTCGCCCGGCTTGACGAAGAACTCCATCTCCATCTGCTCGAACTCGCGGGTGCGGAAGATGAAGTTGCCGGGCGTGATCTCGTTGCGGAAGGACTTGCCCATCTGGGCGATGCCGAACGGCGGCTTGCGGCGCGAGGTGGTCTGCACCTGGGCGAAGTTGGTGAAGATGCCCTGGGCGGTCTCGGGGCGCAGGTAGGCGACGGAACCGGAGTCCTGGGTCGGGCCGAGGTGCGTCGACAGCAGACCCGAGAACTGCTTGGGCTCGGTGAACTGGCCCTTGTTGCCGCAGTTCGGGCAGTTGATGTCGGCGAGGCCGTGCTCGGGGAGGTGACCCTTCTTGGCCTCGTACGCCTCCTCCAGGTGGTCCGCGCGGAACCGCTTGTGGCAGGAGGTGCACTCGGTCAGCGGGTCCGTGAAGGTGGCGACGTGACCGGAGGCGACCCACACCTCGGGGGCGAGGATCACGGACGAGTCGATACCGACGACGTCCTCGCGCGACGTCACCATGTAACGCCACCACTGGCGCTTGAGGTTCTCCTTGAGCTCGACACCCAGCGGTCCGTAGTCCCAGGCGGCCTTCGTGCCGCCGTAGATCTCACTACTCGGGAATACGAAGCCACGGCGCTTGCTCAGGCTGACGATGGTGTCGATCTTGTCGGCGGCCACGGTGCTCTCTTCATTACGACGATGGGCGACGAAGCGAGGCGCTTCTACAGCGAATGCTTCAGGGTACCGGCGGGGGCTCCCCTCCAATCAAATCGGTAGCGCTCTGTGGACGGTCCAACACGCTTGTTGACAATGGTTTCCAGTACAGTTGAAAATGACTGTCATGAACGTACGACGATCTCACATACCCCGGGTCGCCCTCGCGGCCGTCGCCGCCCTCGGGATCGGCACCCTGTCCGCCTGCTCGGCGGACAGCGCCGCCGCCGGCGGCGACCTCGATGTCGTCGCGTCGTTCTATCCGATGCAGTTCCTCGCCGAGCGGATCGGCGGGGACCATGTGCACGTCACCACCCTCACCGAACCCGGCCAGGAACCGCACGAGCTGGAGCTCAGCCTCCGCCAGCGGGCCCAGCTGGACGAGTCCGACGCGGCGCTGTTCCTCAGGGGACTCCAGCCGTCCGTCGACGAGGCCATCGACCAGGCGGGCCTGAAGACGAAGATCGACGCCGCGGACCTCACGAAGCTGGAGGACCACGGCGGCGTCGAGCACGACCACGGCGGCGAGGAGCACTCCGAGCAGGAGTCGCACGGCCTCGACCCGCACGTCTGGCTCGACCCCGTGAAGTACGCGGAGATCGCCGAGGGCGTCGGGTCGGCCTTCGCGAAGGCGGACCCGGACCACGCGGCCGACTACCGGAAGAACACCGACGCGCTGGTCGACCGGCTGCACGCGCTGGACACCGGGTTCCGCGACGGGCTCAAGAACACGAAGACCAAGGTCTTCTTCACCAACCACGCCTCCTTCGGCTACTTCGCCGAGCGCTACGGCCTGACCCAGGAGGCCATCTCCGGCGTCGACCCGGAGAGCGAGCCGAGCCCGGCCCGGATCAGGGAACTGCGGAACGAGGCCCGGGCGGACGGGGTGACCACCGTGTTCTACGAGACCCTGGTGTCCGGCAAGACCGCGAAGACCCTCGCCCGCGACGCGGGCCTGAGGACGGACGTCCTCGACCCGCTCGAAGGCATCACGGGCACGTCCAGGGGCGACGACTACTTCGCGGTCATGGAGGCCAACCTCACAGCCCTCAAGAAGGCGCTGGGCGCCCGATGAACCACTCTCTGGAGGACGGCATGAGCGAGCCCGTCATTTCGCTGCGCGGCGTCCGCGCCGAGCTGGGCTCGCGCCCGGTCCTGCGCGGCATCGACCTCAGCGTGCGTCGCGGCGAGGTCGTCGCCCTGCTCGGCGCCAACGGCTCCGGCAAGTCGACGGCCGTGCGCAGCGTCATCGGCCAGGTGCCGGTCAGCGCCGGTGAGATCGAGCTGTTCGGCACCGCGCGGGCCCGGTTCCGCGACTGGGCGCGGGTGGGCTACGTCCCGCAGCGCACGACGGCCGCGGGCGGCGTGCCCGCCACGGTCGGCGAGATCGTCTCCTCGGGCCGGCTCTCGCGCACCCGCTTCGGGCTCTTCCGCAAGGCCGACCGCGCGGCCGTCCGGCACGCGCTGGAGCTCGTCGGCATGGCGGACCGCGCCAAGGACTCGGTCGACGCGCTGTCCGGCGGCCAGCACCAGCGGGTGCTCATCGCCCGCGCCCTGGCCGCCGAGCCGGAGCTGCTGATCATGGACGAGCCGATGGCGGGCGTCGACCTGGCCAGCCAGGAGGTCCTCGCGCACACCCTGCGCGAGCAGGTCGCGGCCGGTGCCACGGTCCTGCTCGTGCTGCACGAACTGGGCCCGCTGGAGCCCTTGATCGACCGGGCGGTCGTGCTGCGCGACGGCTGTGTGCTGCACGACGGCCCGCCCCCGAAGGCGGTCGGCCAGCACGCGCTGCCCGGCCACGACCACGTACACCCGCACGCGGCTCACGACGCCGAACCGATCCGGACGGGACTGCTGAGCTGATGGAATTCCTGAACTACGACTTCATGCAGCGGGCGCTGCTCGCCGCGATCCTCGTGGGCATCACCGCGCCGGCGATCGGCATCTACCTTGTCCAGCGCCGCCAGGCGCTGATGGGCGACGGCATCGGCCACGTCGCCATGACCGGCGTCGGCCTCGGCTTCCTGCTGTCCTGGTCGCCGGTGTGGACGGCCACGCTGGTGTCGGTGCTCGGCGCGGTGCTCATGGAGCTGATCCGCTGGTACGGCAAGACACGGGGTGACATCGCCCTGGCGATGCTCTTCTACGGCGGTATGGCCGGCGGCGTGATGCTGATCAACCTCGCGCCCGGCGGGGCCAACGCCAACCTGCTCTCCTTCCTTTTCGGATCGCTGTCCACGGTGTCCGAGTCGGATGTGACGGCGATCTGCGTCCTCGCGGCGTTCGTGGTCCTCATCACGCTGCTGCTGCGCCGCCAGTTGTTCGCGGTCAGCCAGGACGAGGAGTTCGCGCGGGTCACGGGCCTTCCGGTGCGTGCGCTGAACCTGCTGACGGCGGTCACGGCGGCCGTGACGGTGACGGTCGCGATGCGGGTGGTCGGACTGCTGCTGGTGAGCGCGCTGATGGTGGTGCCGGTGGCGGCGGCCCAGCAGCTGTCCCGCAGTTTCGCGGCGACGTTCGCGATCGCCGTGGCGATCGGTGTGACGGTGACCATCGGCGGCACGGTCACCTCGTACTACCAGGACGTCCCGCCCGGCGCGACCATCGTGCTGCTGACCATCGGCGCGTTCATCGTGCTGACCGCGCTGGCGACCCCGCTGGCCCGGCGACGCGCTCGGGCCCTGGCGGCGGCGCAGCCGGCCGGGGACCCAGCGGAGTGCGCGGTTCCGGACAACGGGGACGCCGCGGGCAAGGTCGGCGTCTGACCGGGCACAGGTCAGGCTGGCACAATGACGCGGGCAAGGCGCAGACGTGAGGAGGCAACGGTGACGACGGCAGGACCGCCCGTGAAGGGCCGGGCCACCCGGCAGCGCGCCGCCGTGGCGGCGGCCCTCGACGAGGTCGACGAGTTCCGCAGCGCCCAGGACCTGCACGACATGCTCAAGCACAAGGGCGACTCGGTCGGGCTCACCACCGTCTACCGCACCCTGCAGTCCCTCGCCGAGGCCGGCGAGGTCGACGTCCTGCGCACCTCCGAGGGCGAGTCCGTCTACCGCCGCTGCTCCACGGGCGAGCACCACCACCACCTCGTCTGCCGGGTCTGCGGCAAGGCCGTCGAGGTCGAGGGTCCGGCCGTGGAGAAGTGGGCGGACGCCATCGCCGCCGAGCACGGCTATGTGAACGTGGCGCACACGGTGGAGATCTTCGGCACCTGCGCCGACTGCGCGGCCGCCAGCTGCTGACTTCCCGTCAACTCCTGCGTGTCCCCGGCCGAGTTGGCTGGATCACAAACCTGTTGGGCCTGACGTGATCTTGTGTTTATATGATCACGATGGCTTCTGCGACCACAGAAGTCACACAGGAAACAGGGGAGTACAACTTGAGACTGGGACGTATCGCTGGTGTGACCGCCGCGAGCGCCGCCATGGTGCTGGCCGTCGCCAACTCCGCGGTGGCCGCGGACCACACCATGCACACGGGGGATGCCTGGGGGAACGTACCGGGTGTCGACTGGAGCGGCACCGGCTTCTTCAACGAGTACGGTGACGTTGTCACGATCAAGGACAACGACGCCGACGGCCGCGGTGTCACGATGAACGTGTACATCGGCAGCCCGAGCGGCAACCCGCGCTACTCGTTCACCGTCGGTGGCGAGGGCAACACCGCCACCCGCAAGGCCAGCATGGGCGGCAGTTTCGACCTGCCGGAGAACACCCGCATCGGCTTCAAGTTCTGCCGGGCGCCCGACGGCGAGTGCAAGGACTACACGTTCCTCAACGACAACTAAAGTCCACGGAACCGCGAACGGCCCCGTCCCACCTCGGTGGGACGGGGCCGTTCCCGTGCGCGCAGGGGAGCGTCAGTCCTCCTCGGAGCGGCCCTCCATGGCCAGCAGCTCCTCGTTCGGGACGGCGCCGCCGAAGCGGCGGTCGCGCGAGGCGAACTCCAGGCAGGCCCGCCACAGGTCACGCCGGTCGAAGTCCGGCCACAGCACGTCCTGGAACACCATCTCGGCGTAGGCGCTCTGCCACAGCAGGTAGTTGGAGGTGCGCTGCTCGCCGCTGGGCCGCAGAAACAGGTCCACGTCCGGCATGTCCGGGTAGTAGAGGTACTTCGCGAAGGTCTTCTCGGTGACCTTGGACGGGTCGAGCCGCCCGGCCCGCACGTCCTCGGCCAGCGCCTGCGCGGCGTCCGCGATCTCCGCCCGCCCGCCGTAGTTCATGCAGAAGTACAGGGTCAGCTTGTCGTTGCCCTTGGTCTGCTCCTGGGAGATCTCCAGCTCCCTGGCGACCGACTTCCACAGCTTGGGCATCCGGCCGACCCACCGCACCCGCACGCCCAGCTCGTCGAGCTGGTCGCGGGTCCTGCGGATGAAGTCCCGGTTGAAGTTCATGAGGAAGCGCACCTCGTCGGGCGAGCGCTTCCAGTTCTCGGTGGAGAAGGCGTACAGCGAGATCGCGCCGACGCCCATCTCGATCGCGCCCTGGAGGACGTCCAGCACCCGCTCCGCACCCACCTTGTGGCCCTCGGTGCGCGGCAGGCCCCGCTCCTTGGCCCAGCGGCCGTTGCCGTCCATGACGATCGCCACATGGCCCGGGACCAGCTCGCCCGGCAGCTTGGGCGGGCGGGCACCGGACGGGTGCGGCTCCGGTGTCCTGTACTCGCGGCGCCGGCGCCCCAGGAACCCACTCACGGCCATGTGTTTCTCGTCTCCCTTTGGCTTCTTCTACTTCTCGACGTACCGGAGCGAGCGCAGCCCGCGCTCCAGGTGCCAGTGCAGATAGGCGGACACCAGCCCGCTGCCCTCCCGGACGTACCGCGGCTCACAGGCGTCCGCGGTCTCCCAGTCACCGGTGAGCAGCGCGCCCAGCAGGTCCAGGGTCTGCGGCGACGGTACGACGCTACCGGGCACCCGGCAGTCGACGCAGACCGAGCCCCCCGAGGCCACCGAGAAGAAGCGGTTCGGTCCCGGCATGCCGCATTTGGCACAGTCCCCGAAGCTCGGGGCGTACCCGTTGACGGCGAGGGAGCGCAGCAGGAAGGCGTCGAGCACGAGGTGCGGTTCGTGCTCGCCGCGGGCGAGGGTGCGCAGCGCCCCGACCAGGAGCAGGTACTGCTGGACGGCCGGCTCCCCCTCGTGGTCGGTGAACCGCTCGGCGGTCTCCAGCATGGCCGTCCCCGCGGTGTAGCGGGCGTAGTCCGTGACGATGCCGCCGCCGTAGGGAGCGATGGTCTCGCTCTGTGTGCACAGCGGCAGCCCGCGTCCGATCAGCTCGCTCCCCCGGGCGAAGAACTGCACGTCGACGTGGGAGAACGGTTCGAGCCGGGCCCCGAACTTCGACTTGGTGCGCCGCACCCCGCGCGCCACGGCCCGCACCCGCCCGTGCCCGCGCGTGAGCAGGGTGATGATCCGGTCCGCCTCACCCAGCTTCTGGGTGCGCAGCACGATGCCGTCGTCGCGGAACAGACTCATGCCCTCATTGTCGCGTACGCGGGTGACCGGCGGGTGCGGCCGGGGTCACGTACCGCCCCGCCGGCGCGGACGGTGCCGGGGCGGTGGCGCTGGGTGCCGGAGGCGCCCCCTCAGGGCACCTCGCCCCTGCTGCGGGCGTTCGCGTACGCCGTCGCCGCGCGCAGCCGCTCGGACGGGGTCGCGGGGCGCACCGACGCCGGGGCGACGTCCCACTCCCTGCCGCCGCCGTGCGGCCGCAGCTGGACGTACGGGCCCTCGTGGCCCATCACGACGCCGATTCGACCCGAAAGAGTGTCATAGACATACGACCCGATGGACGGCTTCACCGCAGCACCGCCGCGAGTCGCCGTGCGGTGTCCACCGTGCAGCGGCCCAATTCGACGAGCGGGCACGGCGCCTCACGCGCGAGACTCACCGGATCGATCCGGAGTGTCGGGAGTGTAATTCCTGCCTTCTCCAGCGCGGCCCGCAATTCCTTCACCACTTCCTCCGCTTCTTCGACGCAGTGCGCCGAGTGCCGTTCCATCACCTTGCTCCCCTCGAATTCGGATTTCACGCATCCCCGGTCCATGGTGACCCGTGGCGCCTACACTCGGTGGGAGTCTGTGCACTACAAGGGCGCCGCAGGGCAGGGGGGTTGCCATGGCCAACGGTTCACGTCAGGCGGCGTGGGAGTTCTTCGGTGCGGAGCTGAAGAGGCGCCGGGAGAACGCCGGTATTACGCAGTCGGAACTGGGAGCGCGGGTTTTCGTGTCGGGCGGATACATCGGCCAGTTCGAACAGGCGATTCGAAAGCCTCAGCTGGATATCGCTCAGAGGATTGACGACACCCTGCAAACCGACGGTATTTTCGAGCGCCTCTGGCAGAAGCTCATCAGGGACCGACGGTACGCGGATTACTTCGCGAGAACGGCGGAGCTGGAGAGGCTGGCGACGAGGATCTGCGACTGGGAGCCGTCCGTCGTGCCGGGGCTCCTCCAGACACGGGCGTACACGAGAGCGCTCGTCGTGGCGACGCAGCCGTTCGCGACCGACGATCTCATCGAGGAGCGGGTCGCGGCGCGCGCCGAGCGGTCCGCGATCCTGGAGGACGCCGCACGGCCGGAGTACTGCGCGATCGTGCACGAGACGGTGCTGCGCGTGCCGGTCGGCGGCCCGGAGGTCGCGGCGCAGGCGCTGGCGCACCTGGCGGCGGCCGCGCGCAGCCGCAAGGTGCTGCTCCAGGTGCTGCCCTTCGCGGCGGGGGCGGCCGCGAACAACGGCTCGCTGCGCCTGATGGAGTTCGACGACGCACCGCCAACTGCCTATACGGAGACGTCCTTTTCGGGCAGCGTCCTGGACGACCCGGCGGTGGTGAAGCGTGCGAGCCGCGCCTACGATCTGCTCAGGGGAGCCGCGCTGTCTCCGGACGCGTCCCTGGCCCTGGTCGAGTCGGCAGCTGAGGACTTCAGACGATGCACACGGACGAGCTGAGCGGCGCTCGCTGGCACAGGAGCAGTTACAGCAACGGCGACGGAGGCAACTGCGTCGAGGTGGCCGACGGAGTCCCCGGGACCGTTCCCGTCCGGGACTCCAAGCTCGCCTCGGACGGTCCCGTGCTGCTGTTCCCCGCTCACGCCTGGGCGGGGTTCCTCACGTCTCTGAGGTGACCCGCGGCGTCTGCTGGCGCTCCGCCTCGGCCCACAGGTCCGTGAACTGCGTGACGTGGTCCTCGATGTGGTCCGGGTCGGCGCTCAGCAGGGTGCTGTCCGGGTTGTTCTCCTGGTCCGGTTTGGTCTCGTGGCAGAGTTCGCCGTCGAAGACGATGAAGTCGCTCACCCTCGGGTTGGACTCCATCAGCGACCGCACCGCGATCCGCGCGTCGATGCCCCGCCTGCGGTGGTCCTCGCACAGCGCCCGCAGCTCCGGGGTGACCTCGTCCTCGGTCCGGACGATGAACAGGCGGCGGATCTCGACGCCCCGCCTCCTGATCGCCTTCTCCTGCGCCGCGAGATACCGCTCGGCCGGCCCGCTGTACCAGAACTCCCGGTCCACCGAGGTGCTGGTGGCGTCGAGGGTCATCTTGGTGCAGTCGGTGAGGTCGATCAGCCACTCGTGGTTCTCGCCGGGGCAGTCCGCGGTGCCGCTGCCCAGACCCTCCATCATCCGGGCGAGGCGCCCGAGTTCCTTCTCGGCGAACGCCTGCATGATGTCGCCCCCGCGCTCCCGGACCCGGGTGTAGCCGAGGACGAGCCGGGTCACCTCCTCGGAGCGCAGCACCGAGCCGTCGACCTGGCTGAACAGCTCCGTCGCGGAGAGGATCTCGGCGAAGCCCTGGTCGACCTTCTCGAACCGCTCGCCGAAGTCGACCAGGTACTGCACGATCAGCACCGTGCAGCCGAGGGAGATGGACATCGTCCACTCCCACAGGTTGTCGTCCTCCTGGTTCAGCAGACCGCTCAGGAGGAAGGTCACGGTGCCCACCACGCCCGCGACCAGCACTCTCAGCAGCACCTTGTGCCGTCCCGCGTTCTGCGGCCGCGGCTGGTTCCTGCCGCCGTTCCCGTTCCCTAATGACGTCGTGCTCATCTGTCATCCCCCGTCGGTTCCGGTTGTACTGCGGTGATACCCCTCAGCGCGCGTCGCTGAGCGCCTGCCGCGGCGCCGCCACGGCCTGCAGGGCCAGTCGGTCCCTGATGCGCCGGCTCAGGTTCTCCCACTGACGGGAGAACCCCGGGCGCTCTTCCAGTACGTCCCACAGGTGGGCCAGCGCGGGGTCCACGTGGGCCCGCGGCATCCACAGATGCAGCAGGTGGACGACGACCGGTTGCAGGGTCTCGATCACCGACGGGCCGCCCGCCGCGCCGAGTCTGCTGTTGTCCAGCATGTGCTGAACGGTCGTCAAAAGCCAGTCGTGCAGGGCGAGATCCTCGCAGAGACCGGCGGCGGAGGCGGCCGGGACGTCGGCCGGGAGGCGCAGTTCCATCGTGCGCAGTCCGCCCTCGGCGAGGGTGAAGCTCGTCAGGGAGGCCCGCTCCCCCGCCGGTTCCCGCCGGGCCACCCACCGCAGCCGGGTGGGGCTGGACTTGAACGGCACCCGGCGGTCGAGCAGCGCGTGCCGCCGCAGCCGGGCCAGCAGTCCCTCCGCGATCACCCCGAGGTCGAGCTCCCCGCGTCCGGCGCCGCGCAGCACCCCGTCCGCGGTGGCCTGCTCGGGCAGCTTGCCGAACGGTTCGACGAGGCCCGGCCGCACCAGGTACTGGCCCCAGGGCCGGCGCAGGTCGGGGCCGGTGGCCGGCACGCCGAACCAGGCGGTCGCCTGCAGGAGCCGTCCCTCGGTCAGCGCGGCGCGGGCGGCGACCGTGCCGACGCCCCGGACCTTGCTGCCGTTGGAGGCGGGCAGCCGGCAGTCCACACCGGTCAGCACCTCGGGGGACAGCGCGTGCATGGAGGGCCGCTCGGAGACCCGTACGGGTTCGTCGGCGCGGAGCCGGAGCAGTTGGGCCGCGGCCCGGATGTCGAGCGCCTGGAGCGACGGCAGCAGACAGGTGCGCACCTCGCCGCAGGCGAGGACCGAACGCGCCGGGTGGGCCGGGGCCGCCGTCATCTCAGGTCCCCCCGGCCTCGGAGGAGTCGCCGGGCTCCTCGTAGAAGACGTAGGTGGCGCGCTGGGCGACCGCGGCGGGCACCGGCATCCCCTCGGCGGCGGACCGCTCGGCGACCTGCCGCAGCGCCCCCGCGTCGACGTCTATCTGGTCGAGGACGAGCCGGACGGCGTCCTCCACGGCGACGAAGCGGTTCGGCATCAGGCTGCACGTGCGGTAGGCGCTGAACGCCGCTTTGGTGTCGCTGAGTTTGACCACCGGCGGCAGCCGGTCCCACTCCTGCGGGAAGTCGGCGCCCTGCCACTCGGTGGGCACGAGGACCGGCTCGCCCAGGTGCCGCAGCAGGCCGAGCCGGGCGAGCTGCCACACGGCGGCCAGGAAGGGGCAGGACCACAGACGCCGGCCGTCCTCCTCCGACCACAGCTCGACGTCCATGAAGATGGAGTGGTTGCGGGCGGCCGTCTCCCGCGGCGGCTGCCAGCCCTTGACCTCGCCGAGGGCGCTGCGGGACGCCGAAGGGCTGCGTTCGCCGTTGGCCAGCCAGCCGGTGCGGCTGACGGGCGGGCGCGAGCCGTGGCTGCCGGGCGGCGGCGACTCGACCAGGCGGTGCATGACGGACTCGGCGAGCTCGACCCGGTCGGCGACCGCGCAGGCCGACTCGCGGGCCAGGTAGTCGATGACCAGGCCCGCCTTCTCGGCCTCCTTGAGCACCATGGGGACGAGTTCGGCCGGGGTGGAGAAGCGGCTGAAGTAGTCGTCGATCAGGAAGCAGGTGCTGATGCGCGGGCGCCTGCCGCGCCGGGCCGCGGAGGCTCGTACGGCGTCCGCCCAGACACGGACCTCCGCGAAGTGCTCGCCCAGCCGCTTGGGCCCGGCCTCGTAGTCCTCCATGTAGAGGTGGCCCAGCTCCAGGGAGAGGTGGGCCAGCGGCACGGACTGGGTGCGCGGCTGAGCGGTGGTCTCCTGGAAGACGGCTTCGCTCATGCCGGCTCCCAGTACTTGTCGTCGGTGAGGCGTTCGGCGAGGCGGCTGAGCGCCTGCCATGTCTCCTGGTTGGCGATCTGGCTGTCGAGCACGTCCTCGTCGGTGATGAGCTGCTCCCGCCACTGCAGGACCGGTTCGAGCGGTACGGACCCGAGGACCATGCTGTAGCCGATGCCGTGGGTGGAGGCGAGCTGCTTGAGGTCGCCGTCGGTCTTGCGCATCCACGCCGACTGGGTGGGCGAGACCTGGGACCACAGCGGCGACTCGGGGTCGGGTACGGCGGCCCGGACGAAGCGGATGGCGTTGCGCAGCGCCTCCTCGCCGTGTCCGCGGTCCACGCCGCCGGCGAGGATGCCGCGCTTGCCGAAGACCAGGCTGGCGGCGGCCGCCACATGCTGGCGGGTCCAACGGTGGAAGACCAGCCAGCGGGCGGCGACCTCGCTCATCTCCGGCTGGGCGGTGGCCTCCAGGACCATGTCGACCGCGTAGGAGCGGCCGGCGCTGAGGTCCACGATGACCAGGTCGAACTCGTAGGAGAGGTTCATCAGGAGGTCGACGCAGCGGTGCAGGTTGTCCTCGCTGGTGGCGAACTCGCCGCCGCTGACGTCGCCGGGCATCAGCACCAGCCGGCCGCAGCCGGGCGGCGGGAAGCGCAGCACCTGGTGCTCGGTCTCGGCCCAGACGTCGATCCGGGCGGGTTCGCCGACCTCTCCTATCAGGTAGGCGTGCAGACCGTGGTCCTCGGTGGCCTGGCGGGCGTCGGCCACGTCGAAGACGGCCGCCGCGGTCGGCGAGCCGAAGTCGAAGTCCAGGTAGCAGACGTCGTCACCGGCCAGGGCCCGGTGGTAGGCCAGGTTGGCGCTCGTCACCGAGCGGCCGGTGCCTCCCTTGTCGGAGGCGGAGAAGATCAGCACGTCTCACACTCCCCGGTCCGCGGCCTCGCGGGCGCGGGCGAGCGAGTCGAGCTGTCCGAGGACGTCGAGGGTGAGGGCGTAGGCGGTGCCGGGCTGTTCCTCGACGAGGCTGCGGGCGCGGCGCAGCTTCACCTCGATGGTGCGCAGCTGCATGCCGTGCCGGCCGGCGTCGGCGGGGGCGGGCTCCATCTGCTCGTTGCCCAGCAGGTGGGCGGCCTCGCTGAGCAGCGCCCGGGCCAGTTCGGTCAGGTCGTTGCTGCGGATCGGGGGCTGCCGGTACATGACGTTGGCCTGCACCATGACCTCGGTGACCCGCTCGGTGATGCTCCAGGACACCGGTACGCGCCGCTGGTGGATCTCCGCCTCCGGGTAGGCGGCGTGGATGTTGTCCCACAGGCCGATGCCCTCGCCGTCGCGGATGCGCCGGCGCCACATGTGGCCGAAGACGTCCTCGGCGAGTCGGAGCAGCCGGTCGTGGGAGGCCAGGTTGCGCGAGAGGGTGCACAGCTGGACGGTCCGCTTGAGCAGCTGCGCGGAGAAGTCGGTCATGGCCCAGGTCATGGGCGGGCCGAGGCGTTCGCTGCCCTGCAGCGGCAGGGCGACGCCGACGTTGTGCAGCTCGTGGACGACCGGGTCGTCGCGGACCATGCGGCTGGTGATGCGGCCGCGCTCGGCGAGGCGCTCCATGACGCCGACGGTGCGGGTCAGGTCGTCGTCGGTGGCCCGGCGGCGCATCAGGTCGTGCACGAGGATGGCGGCGACGGAGAGGGAGAAGTACTCGGACTCCAGCTTCTGTCCCGTCGTGCGCCAGGGGATGTCCTCCAGGGGCCAGCGGTCGGTGTCGAAGCGGGCGATGCCGGACCAGTACTGCTGGGTCAGCTCCCACCGCAGGCGCAGCGACTCGGCGAGTCTCTGCTGTTCGGTGTTGAGCAGGCCGAGGGTGAGGGTGCGGTCGGAGAACAGGTCCTGGATACCGTCGAGGGCGACCACGGTGAAGTACAGGTACGGCACCGGGTTGGCGACGCCCTCGGGCTGCGGGCCGATGGGTTCGCTGGTCTCGACCTCGGGGGCGTCCTTGACCATGGTCCAGGCCCAGCCGCACTCGAAGAGCTGGTTCTCGTCCTTGAGCCCTTCCTGGACGTCGATGCCGAGGAACACGCTCTCGTTGATCGCCGCGCGCAGCGGGCGGAAGCGGTTCTGGAACTGGCTCAGCACCTGGCGCTGCGACAGCCGCTGCTGACCGAGGAGTTCGGTGAGGGTGCGGCCCTGGGAGGAGTCGGTGTCGAAGACGTTGACGACGAAGGAGCGCAGCAGGCTCACCATGGCGGCGGTGAGGCGGTTGCTGGTGGCGGAGCGCAGTTCGGCGATGGTCTCCCTGATGTCGCTGCGCCGGGTCCTGGTCTCGTAGACCTTGAGGAAACCGAGCAGGGCGAGGCACAGGGTGATCGACATGGAGTAGGAGTCGACCACGTCCAGCCGGCGCTGTTCCTCGGTGAGTTCCTTCGTCTGGTCCCGGGAGCCGAAGTAGTAACCGCCCGCGAACGTGGGCCTCTTGTCCTCACCGGTGTGCGTCCGCATGAAGTCGGCCGCCGCGGTCACGAGGTTGGCCGGGATGTCCAGGCGTCCTCCGGCCTTCTTCAGGACCTGCTGGACGTCCTCCTGCGTGGTGTCGGGGTCGTCGAGCCGGAAGGCGGGGATCTCGGTGGCGGGATAGAGCAGGCAGAGCAGCCGCTCGGCGTCGGCGACGCTGCTCTCCTTGCCCCATTCGCCCCACTGCCACTCTCCCCCGTCGAAAGAGTGGCGGGCAATCGCCTGCCAGATGTCCAGCAGATGCTGGCGTGGCTTGATCTGCATCCCATGCCCCTCACACAGGCCGCACTGCCATCACTTGAGGAATACCGCTGTGCTGTTGTGAAGCCTCGTCGATCAGCCGACCGGAATGGCCGAATCCGAATTCGCGCGCCAGCCGTAGGCCACGATCATCCCCGAATATCCGTCGCGTACGGCTGCCGCGGATTCGAGTCGTTGGACCTTGAAGTCACCCGCGAATGCCTCGAGGCTCGCGCGCACCTCGGATTCTCCCACGTCACACGCCGGGAAGAAATGCTCACCGGCGTGATACCCCGTCGAATGCTCCATGAAGGCCGTGGCGAAGGGGGCGCCCGGAGCCAGGGCGCGCATGAATCTCTCGACGCCGAGCTGGAACTCCTCGTGGGCGGCCGTCATCGACTCGGCGACGAAGAACATGGTGCCCACGGACCAGCGCCCCTCGTGCCGCCACAGGTCGAAGATGTCGCCCTGCTCGACCCGGACGACCTTGCGGAAGCGCTCACGCGGGTCCATGTCCAGGGAGCGGTAGCAGTCCTTGCGGCAGAGGGCGGACCAGAACGTGTCCCAGTTGTCGTCGTAGCCGTCGATCTGGCTCGTCAGGTAGTCCACGTTGGACGCCGAGCGCTCGAAGAGGGTGATCTCGTCGCACCAGGGCAGCATGGCCAGGGCCGGGTACAGGTTCACCCCCGCTCCCACGTCGATCCCGCTGACCGGTCCGACGCCCTGCTTCCGGAAATGGTCGCCGAAATGGTCCCGGATGATGTGCAGGATCTCCGCGTCCTCCGCCTGTAAGGCGCGGTAATTGTGATCAAGGTAGGCGATCGAGTCGAATGCCGCGTCCCATGGCACATCGGCATTCATCACCTGGACGCCCCCCGACGATCTCTGGGTCATTCCACCAACGGTACCAAAAGGAGGCGCATCGGGAGCGCGTTGGGGCATAGGCACAGTGCGGCCTTGTCCAGCGGGAACGGCGCTGCTCAAGATGGGGCGGACCTCGGTGAGCACCCGAAACGGCGGGCAACGGGTACTCACCTGTACGAGTGACGGCATTCCATCACACAGGGGGCGGCTGATGGCGCTACCGGAGGAACGTTTCCCTTTCTCGGGACACCACACCGACCGGGCGTTCTTCGCCGACCGCGCCGACCGGCCCCTGACCATGCGGGGCGTCACCGAGGCCGATCTGCCCGAGCTCCTGCGCGTGGACCGGGAGGTCTTCCCCGAGGAGCCCTACCCGTACTTCGTGCTCCGGCAGCACATCGACGTCCACGGGGACCGCATCCTCGTCCTGGACGACGGGGAGTGCCTGCACGGCTATGTGTTGTTCGTGACCACCTCGGACGGCTATGTGTGCTGGGTCCTGAGCCTCGCCGTCAGCGCCGACCAGCGCGGCCGGGGCCTGGGCAGACGGCTGATGCTGGAGGTGCTGCGGCAGCTGCGCCGGGAGCGGGTGCACGAGGTGCGGCTGACCGTGGAGCCGACGAACGCGGCGGCCATCACGCTGTACCGCACTCTCGGCTTCTCCACCGACGGGCGCGTGCACCGGAGCTACCTGGGACCCGGCGAGGACCGGCTCATCATGGTCCTGCGGATGGGACCGGGCTAGACCGTCTCGCGGCAGGCGCCGTACCGGGCGGCCAGGGCGTGGAACGCCTCCTTCGGCTCCCAGTGCCAGGGGGACGCGGGGTCGTCCGGGCGGTCCCTGAGAGGCTTGGTGATGGCGTAACTGGCCAGGTCCAGGTCGTGGCGGGGATCGTCCGGGCGGTGCGGGGCGTCCGGGGTGACGAACTCGAAGGCCATCGCCGCGTACAGGCCCATCGACTCGAAGACGTCCACCAGGTCGGTCAGACAGGCCGCCTGGGTGCGCTCGCTGCGCACGACGTCGCCCTTGATCTCGTTCGGCTCCTTGGTGCGGTCGACGATGTCCCAGCCCATGCCGGCCGTCCGGGGGGCGCCGACGAACGCGCAGGTGCCGAACTCGGTGATGGCCAGGGGCTTTCCCCAGCGCAGGTAACGGCGCAGGTCGCGGACGTACTCCGGGCGCCGGGGGAACCAGGAGTAGTAGTCGATGCCGACCACGTCGAACAGGTCCCAGTCGACCGGCTCGAACTCCTCGTCCTGCGCGGCGGCGTAGCCGAGGCGGCCGTGGAACACGGACCGGCCGGTCGCCGCCGCCCGCGCGGTGAAGGCGGCCAGCCGGCGCCGCATCGCCGTCATGTCGACACCGCCGTTCTGGAGGTTGGCGACGCGCTCCAGGACCGTCGCGCCGGGGACGATGCCCGGGACGAACAGCCAGAACTCGCAGCCCACGCTGAAGTCGACACTCGCGCCCTGCCGGCGCAGCCGTTCGGCGAACCGGCCGCACTCGGCGACGGTCTCCAGGATGTCCCGGGCCGGGATGTCCCCGAAGGTCGGCTGGAGCCAGACGTGCAGTCCCCGTTCCGCGGCCTCGGCGGCCGTGGCGGTGAGGCGGTCCACCCCGTCGCCGGTGACGTCGAGGGTGTCGGCGTGCAGCACGTCACGGATCACCCGGACGTCCGCGCGCATCCGGGTGGCGCTCCAGGCGGTGCCGGGCGTCTCGCCCGCGCCGACCGTGTAGACGACGCCCCGGTGCCCGAGTCCCGTGCGCCGGGTGCGCCGCCCGGCTGCCTCCGCGCGCCCCGCGGGTGGCGCCGCGAAAGCCGCCGCGACGGCCGCCGTCCCGGCCAGGAAACGTGCCCTGCTGATCCCGTCGGTGTTCTCCATACGGCCACTGTGGCGAGGGCGGACGCGTCCCGCCGTCGGCCGATGGTCCACGGCTCCGCAACCAAGGGATGACCGGTGGCGTCGCTCATGGAGAGATCGTCGAAGTCCCGCGAACGAAGGAGAGCACGATTCCCTCCCCCACACCCTCCCCCCTGAGCCGCCGCCGCGCCCTGCTCCTCACGGCGGGCACCGCGGCCGCCGCCCTGGCCGCCGGGCCCGCCCACGCCACGACCGGCGGTGACGCCCGGGCCCGGCTGCGCGAGCTGGAGCGCGGCCACGGCGCCCGGCTGGGCGTGTACGCCCACAACGTGGCCACCGGCCGGACCGTGGCCCACCGCGCCGACGAACGCTTCCCGGTGTGCTCGCTGTTCAAGCCGCTCGCCGTCGCGGCCGTGCTGCGCGACCTGGACCACGACGGCGAGGTGCTGGCCCGGCGGATCCACTACACCGAGGCCGACCTGGTGGACAACTCCGACGTCACCCGGGCGCACCTGGAGACCGGCATGACCGTCGCCGAACTCGCGGACGCGGCCATCCGATTCAGCGACAACACGGCCGGCAACCTGCTGCTGCGTCAGATCGGCGGCCCCACGGCGGTGACCCGTTTCGCCCGCTCCATCGGCGACCGGGTGACCCGGCTCGACCGCTGGGAGACCGAGCTGAACTCGGCGGAGCCGTGGCGGGTCACCGACACCACCAGCCCGCGCGCCATCGGCCGCAGCTACGCCCGGCTGGTCCTCGGTGACGCCCTCGACGTCCGCGACCGGGCCCGGCTGACGCACTGGCTGCTGCACAACACCACCAGCGTCAACCGCTTCCGCGCGGCCCTGCCGCCGCCGTGGACGGTCGCCGACAAGACCGGCGGCGGCTTCTACGCCGCGAACAACGACGCCGGCGTCGCCTGGACGGAGGCGGGTGTCCCGCTCGTCCTCGCGGTCATGACGACCCGGCCCGAGCGGGACGCGGAGTACGACCACCCGCTGATCGCCGAGGCGACACGGCTGGTGGCGGACACGCTCACCTGAACGTCCGCACGTAACGCCGCTGCCACGGCGTCTCCACGGCGTGCCAGTCGTAGTGCCGCCGCACGAAGCCCACGGCCTCCCCGGCCGGTACGCCGTCCAGCACCGCGAGACACGCCAGCGCCGTCCCCGTACGGCCGCGTCCGCCGCCGCAGGCGACCTCGACCCGCTCCTCGGGGGCCCGTTCCCAGGCCGCCGCGAGCGCCGCGCGGGCGGCGGCCCGGTCGGCGGGGAGGCGGAAGTCGGGCCAGCGGATCCAGTGGGTCTCCCAGCCGGCCTCGGGCGGCCGGCGGCCCAGCAGATAGACGCCGTAGGTGGGCGGGGGTGCCGCCGGGTCGAGGGGGCGGCGCAGGGCGCGCCCGCGCACGAGCCGCCCGGACGGCAGCCTCAGGACCCCGGGGTCGCCCTCGTGCCACTGCTTCTCGGTCTCCACCGTCCCATTCGAACCGGGCGTCGCGCGCCGGGCAACCGATTCCGGCGCGGTGGTGGTCTGTGGGGCGAGGGAGGGTGCTTGATGCAGGCCGAACCAGAGGCCCAGTTCCAGGAATTCGTCAGAGCGCGATGGTCGCACCTCGTACGGACCGCGTATCTCCTCACCGGGGACACGCACCACGCGGAGGACCTGACCCAGACGGCTCTGACGAAGGCGTACCGCTCATGGCGGCGGGTGTCGCGCGCCGACAGCCCGGAGGCGTACGTCCGGCGGATGCTGGTCAGCTGCAACAGCGACCGGTTCCGCAAGCGGCGGGTCCCGGAGTCGCTGACCGACGCCCCGCCGGAACGCGCGGGACGCGACGAGGCCTACGCGGGGGTCGACGAGCGCGGTGCGCTGCTCGGCGCCCTGGCCCAACTGCCGCCCAAACAGCGGGCGGTGGTGGTCATGCGGTACTGGGAGGACCTGTCCGAGACGGAGGTCGCCGATCTGCTCGGCTGCTCCGTGGGGACGGTCAAGAGCCAGGCGTCCAAGGGGCTGGCGAAGTTGCGTACGTATCCGGGGCTCGCCCGGAGGACCCCGTCCGGTCAGGGAGGCAACCGGTGAACGACGACGAGAAGCAGCAAGTGGCCGACGACGAGCGGGACTTCGAGGAGGAACTGCGGGAACTGCTCGCCGAGGACGCGTACACGATCCGGCCGTCCGCGGCCCCCTATCCGCAGATCCGGCGGCGGGGTGCGCTCGAGCGGCGGCGCCGGGTGGCGGTGGCGGGCGCGGCCCTGGCGACGCTGGCGGCGGTGCCGGCCGCGGTGTACGGACTGGGGGCCGGGAGCGCGCAGGGCAGCACGGCGGCGGCTCCGACGCCGTCGGCCTCGGCCCCGGCTTCGCGGGAGGCGTCCCCGACGCCGAGCGCGGAGCCCGACCGCGCGGGGGCGGCGCTGTTCGACGGGATCACGTACGACCAGGCCAGGGACGGGCTGGAGCACTGCATGGACTCGGAGTTCACCCGCGACCGGCCCGGCGGGCCGGGTCTGGCCCCGCCGGACGCGTACGCGATCGTGCTGGCGATGCGCAGCACCGGTGACTCCAACGCGCCGGGCGACGGCGTGTTCGTGGTCGCGCAGGCCGACGACCGGGAGCGGTCCTCGCTGATCTGCCGGCTCAAGGACGGGGTGACGCAGGGCATCACCGCGTTCACCGACGACAGCGGGGCCATCCCGGACGAGGGGGCCGTGCTGGTGAACCCCAACAGCAACCGGCTCTTCCAGCAGTCGGTCCTGGACCACGGCCGCTGGAGGCTGCCGTTCCGCTGGGCGGTGATCGGCACGGCCAAGCCGTCCGTGGCCCGGGTGACGGTCGCCTACGGCGACGCCCGAGCGGAGGCCACCGTGAACGACGGCCGCTTCGTCGCGTCCGGCGTGCTGAACGAGCAGGTCACGCGGACTCCGCACATCAAGGGCTACGACGCCGGGGGCGAGCTGGTGTACGACTCCGACGACGACAAGTACTTCGACAAGGCCCTGCCGTAGGGCCGTTCCGCGAGGGAGGAGGGCCGGGGGCGCCGCGCCGGGGAGGGCGCCCCCGGCCCTCCGTCACGCGGTGGCGCGGGCGCCCGCCGGCGCCGTCCCGTTGACGGCGGCGGCCAGGGAGAACGGAGCCTCCCGGTTCCGCAGGGGCCGCGTCACCTGCTTGGCCACACAGGACGGGAGGCCGGCCACGGCGCCGGTCTCCTGACGCCGGTAGGCGCTCGGCGACATCCCGACCAGCTCCGTGAAGCGGGTGCTGAAGGTGCCAAGCGACGAGCAGCCGACCTCGAAGCAGACGTCGGTGACGCTGAGGTCGCCGCGGCGCAGCAGGGCCATCGCGCGCTCGATACGCCGTGTCATCAGGTAGCCGTAGGGCGACTCACCGTAGGCGGCCCGGAATGCGCGGCTGAGGTGGCCGGCCGACATGTGGACACCGCGGGCGAGGGCCTCGACGTCGAGCGGCTGCGCGTACTCCCGGTCCATCCGGTCGCGGACGCGGCGCAGCGCGACCAGGGTGCGCAGGCGCTGTCCGTCGGGTGTGGAGCGGGGGGACGTCACCCTCACATCTTCGCCGGGCGCCCGCGGCGACGTCCACTCCCGCGGCGGGCGGGAGCGGGACGTCAGCAGGGCCCTGGCCGGTGATCCGGTCAGGCACATCGGCGCTCAGCCGCCCACGTAGGCCGCGAGGTGCTCACCGGTGAGGGTGGAGCGGGCGGCGACCAGGTCGGCGGGGGTGCCCTCGAAGACGATCCGGCCGCCGTCGTGGCCGGCGCCGGGGCCGAGGTCGATGATCCAGTCGGCGTGGGCCATGACGGCCTGGTGGTGCTCGATGACGATGACGGACTTGCCGGAGTCCACCAGCCGGTCCAGCAGGCCGAGCAACTGCTCGACGTCGGCCAGGTGCAGACCGGTCGTGGGCTCGTCGAGGACGTAGACGCCGCCCTTGTCGGCCATGTGCACGGCCAGCTTGAGGCGCTGGCGCTCACCGCCGGACAGGGTGGTGAGCGGCTGGCCGAGGGTGAGGTAGCCCAGCCCGACGTCCGCCAACCGCTGGACGATCCGGTGCGCGGCGGGGATGCGGGCCTCGCCCTCGCGGAAGTACTCCTCGGCCTCGGTCACGGACAGGGCGAGCACCTCGCTGATGTCCCGGCCGCCGAGGCGGTACTCCAGCACCGAGGCGTCGAACCGCTTGCCGCCGCAGTCCTCGCAGGTGGTGGCGACGCTCTGCATGATCGCCAGGTCGGTGTAGACGACGCCGGCGCCGTTGCAGGTGGGGCAGGCGCCCTCGGAGTTGGCGCTGAACAGGGCCGGTTTGACGCCGTTGGCCTTGGCGAACGCCTTGCGGACCGGCTCCAGCAGCCCGGTGTAGGTCGCCGGGTTGCTGCGGCGCGAACCGCGGATCGGCGTCTGGTCGACGGAGACGACGCCCTCCGGCGCCGGGATGGAGCCGTGCACGAGGGAGGACTTGCCGGAGCCGGCGACGCCGGTGACGACGCAGAGCACGCCGAGCGGGATGTCGACGTCGACGTCCTGGAGGTTGTTGGCGGTGGCTCCGCGGATCTCCAGGGTGCCGGTGGGGGTGCGCGCCGCGTCCTTGAGCTTGGCGCGGTCGTCCAGGTGGCGGCCGGTGACGGTGTCGGACTTCCGCAGGCCGTCGAGGGTGCCCTCGAAGCAGACGGTGCCGCCGGCCGTGCCCGCGCCCGGGCCGAGGTCGACGACGTGGTCGGCGATCGCGATGGTCTCCGGCTTGTGCTCCACGACGAGGACCGTGTTGCCCTTGTCCCGCAGGCGCAGCAGCAGGTTGTTCATGCGCTGGATGTCGTGCGGGTGCAGTCCGACGGTGGGCTCGTCGAAGACGTAGGTGACGTCGGTGAGCGAGGAGCCGAGGTGGCGGATCATCTTGGTGCGCTGCGCCTCGCCGCCGGAGAGCGTGCCCGAGGCCCGGTCCAGGGAGAGGTAGCCGAGGCCGATCTCCACGAACTCGTCGAGGGTGTGCCGGAGCTTGGCCAGCAGCGGCGCGACCGACGGCTCGTCGAGGCCGCGGACCCACTCGGCGAGGTCGCGGATCTCCATGGCGCAGGCGTCGGCGATGCTCAGCTCCTCGATCTTGGAGGAGCGGGCCTGCTCGCTGAGCCGGGTGCCGTCGCACTCGGGGCAGACGGCGAAGGTGACGGCGCGGTCCACGAAGGCGCGGATGTGCGGCTGCATCGACTCGCGGTCCTTGGACAGGAAGGTCTTCTGCAGCTTGGGGATCAGGCCCTCGTAGGTGAGGTTGACTCCGTTGATCTTGACCTTGGTGGGCTCGCGGTGGAGGAAGTCGTGGCGCTCCTTCTTGGTGTACTCGCGGATCGGCTTGTTCTTGTCGAAGAAGCCGGAGTCGGTGATGACCCGTACGACCCACCCGTCTCCCGTGTAGGTGGGGATGGTGAAGGGGTCCTCCGCGAGCGACTTCGCGTCGTCGTAGAGCTGGGTGAGGTCGATGTCGGAGACCCGGCCCCGGCCCTCGCAGTGGGTGCACATGCCGCCGGTGCGGCTGAAGCTGACCTTCTCGGTCTTCGTCCGGTCGGCGCCCCGGTCGACGGTGAGGCCGCCGCTCGCGGAGACGGAGGCGACGTTGAAGGAGTAGGCGGAGGGCGGCCCGATGTGCGGCTCGGCGAGCCGGCTGAAGAGGATGCGCAGCATCGCGTTGGCGTCGGTGGCGGTGCCGACGGTGGAGCGCGGGTCGGAGCCCATGCGCTGCTGGTCGACGGTGATGGCGGTGGTCAGTCCGTCGAGGACGTCGACCTCGGGCCGGGCCAGGTTCGGCATGAAGCCCTGGACGAAGGCGCTGTAGGTCTCGTTGATCAGCCGCTGCGACTCGGCGGCGATGGTGTCGAAGACCAGCGAGCTCTTGCCGGAGCCGGAGACGCCGGTGAACACCGTCAGCCGGCGCTTCGGGATCTCGATGCTGACGTCCTTCAGGTTGTTCTCCCGCGCCCCGTACACACGGATCAGATCGTGGCTGTCGGCGACGTGCGGCTCGGTCATCGTGAGGTCTCCATCTGCGACTCGGTGAAGGCGCGTCGTCCGGTGAGCGGGCGGTTCAGCCCCTGGCCTGGATGCGGATCATGTTGCCCGCGGGGTCGCGGAAGGCACAGTCGCGGATGCCGTACGGCTGGTCGGTGGGCTCCTGCACGACCTCGGCTCCGGCGGCCTGGACCTTCTCGAACGTCTCGTCGACGTCGGCGGTGGCCAGCAGCAGCCAGCCGTAGGTGCCCTTGGCCATCATCTCAGTGATGACGCGGCGCTCGTCGTCGGTGACGCCGGGGTCGGCGGCGGGCGGCGCGAGCAGAAGCGAGGTGCCGGGCTGCCCGGGCGGGCCCACCGTGATCCAGCGCATCGAGCCCTGCCCGACGTCGTTGCGGACCTCGAAGCCGAGGACGTCGCGGTAGAAGGCCAGGGAGGCCTCCGGATCGTCGTGCGGGAGGAAGCTGGCGTGAATGCTGATGTCCATGCCCGTCACGCTAGCGGCGGGCGGGGGGCGGCGCTTCTCGATTCCTGACCTCGTCGCCGGAGGCCCCGGAGGGGTCGGGAAGACGTCAGGAAGGCGTCCGTGCCGCCGCCGCCAGCAGGCCCGCCACGGCGTCCGTGCACAGGGTGAGGGCGGCGCCGACCGTCGCGAGGGTGTCGCGTTCGGCGGGGGTGTAGGGGCCGTCGGCCAGGGCGATGCGGGCGCCCTGGAGGAGGATCGACTCGCGGCCGGCGGGGGCGAGGTGCGGGGCGAGCGGGTCCAGGGCCTCGTGGAGCTCTATGGCGAGCCCGGGGCCGCAGGGCTCGGACAGGACCCGGCCGGTGTCGGCGGCCAGCGCGTCCACCAGGGCGCTGAGCTGCTCCTCCGTGCAGTCGTCGAAGCCGGCCGCGCGCACCGTGGCCGCGGCGGTCTCCAGGGCGGGGCGGGCGCAGGTGCCGCCCGCCGACAGCACCGCGAGGGCGACGGTGTGCACGGCGTCGCGGAGCATCGCGGAGAAGCGGGTGGTGGTCGGGTGGTCCAGGGCGTCGGTGCCGAAGTGGCGGCGGCAGGCGGCGCACTCGACGACGGGGCCGGTCTCGCCGCGCGGCAGCACCGGGACGCCGAGCAGGGTGAAGCGGCGGCGTCCGGTCAGCCGCTGGTAGTTGCGGTCGCCTCCGCACCCCGGGCAGAAGAACTCGCCGTCACCGGCGGCCGTCCACACGGTACGGGTGCCCAGGAGGCGCGCAGGCCTGGCGGCACGGCCGTCTCGTCCCCGTCCTGGCAGCACGTCGCACCTCCGTAACGCCACGGCAACATCGCCGCGCTTGCGTGATGTTAGCCACATCTTGGACGTGGAGTCAGTACCCCGGACGAGACCTCTCCGTGACCTGCACGTTCGGCTGGCCGGAAATGAGCGGGCCCCGCCCGCCGGAGCACGGCGGGCGGGGCCTCCTTCCCGATGCGGCGGACCGTCAGCGGGCGGCCCGGTTGACGGCCGACACGACCGCCTTCAGCGAGGCGCGGGTGGTGTTGGCGTCGATGCCGATGCCCCACAGCACCTTGCCGTCGATGGCGCACTCGATGTACGAGGCGGCCTGCGCGGACGCGCCCTCGCTCATCGTGTGCTCCTGGTAGTCCAGCAGGCGCGCGTCGATGCCGATCTTCGCCAGTGCGTCGAAGAAGGCCGAGATCGGACCGTTGCCGCTGCCTTGCAGGACCGTGTCGGCGCCGTCGACGGTCGCCTCCACCTTGAGGGTGTCCACCCCGTCGGTGTCGGTGGTCGACTGGCCGTTCCTGACCTGCAGCCGGCCCCAGGGGTTCTCCGGGTTCGGCAGGTACTCGTCCTGGAAGGTCGCCCAGATGTCGGCGCCGGTGATCTCGCCGCCCTCGGCGTCCGTCTTCGCCTGGATGATCCTGGAGAACTCGATCTGCATCCGGCGCGGCAGGTCCAGCTTGTGGTCGTTCTTCAGGACGTAGGAGATACCGCCCTTGCCGGACTGCGAGTTGACGCGGATGACCGCCTCGTAGGAGCGGCCGACGTCCTTGGGGTCGATCGGCAGGTACGGGACCGCCCACTCGATGTCGTCGACAGTGACGCCCTGGGCCGCCGCCGCGGCCTCCATCGCGTCGAAGCCCTTCTTGATGGCGTCCTGGTGGGAGCCGGAGAAGGAGGTGTAGACCAGGTCGCCCACGTACGGGTGGCGCGGGTGGACCTCCATCTGGTTGCAGTACTCCCACGTACGGCGGATCTCGTCGATGTCGGAGAAGTCGATCTGCGGGTCGACGCCCTGCGAGAACAGGTTCATGCCCAGGGTGACCAGGTCGACGTTGCCGGTGCGCTCACCCTGCCCGAACAGGCAGCCCTCGACGCGGTCGGCGCCGGCCATCAAGGCCAGCTCGGCGGCGGCGACGGCGGTGCCGCGGTCGTTGTGCGGGTGGACGGACAGGCAGACGTACTCGCGGCGGGACAGGTTGCGGTGCATCCACTCGAAGCGGTCCGCGTGCGTGGACGGCGTCGAACGCTCCACGGTGGCGGGCAGGTTGAGGATGATCTCGCGGCCGGGGCCGGGCTGGTAGACGTCCATCACCGCCTCGCAGACCTCCAGCGCGAAGTCCAGCTCGGTGTCGGTGAAGATCTCCGGCGAGTACTGGTAGCCGAACTCGGTGTCGGGGCCCAGCAGTTTCTCCGCGTACTCCATCACCAGGCGGGTGCCGTCGACGGCGATCTGCTTGATGTCGTCCTTGGAGCCGCGGAAGACCACGCGGCGGAAGACCGGGGCGGTGGCGTTGTACAGGTGGACGGTGGCGCGCCTGGCGCCCTTCAGGGACTCCACCGTGCGCTCGATCAGGTCCTCGCGGGCCTGGGTCAGTACGGAGATGGTGACGTCGTCCGGGATGGCGCCGGGCTCTTCGATGATCGACCGTACGAAGTCGAAGTCCGTCTGGCCCGAGGCGGGGAAGCCGACCTCGATCTCCTTGTAGCCCATCTTGACCAGCTGGTCGAACATCCGGCGCTTGCGCTCGGGCGACATCGGGTCGATCAGGGCCTGGTTGCCGTCGCGCAGGTCGGTGGAGAGCCAGCGGGGAGCGGTGGTGACGCGCTGGTCCGGCCAGGTCCGGTCAGGGATGTCGACCTGCTCGTAGCGGCCGTACTTGTGGATCGGCATGGTGCTGGGCTGCTGGCGGTTCGCCATGTCTGCGGGGCTCCTCAGGATGTCCGGAAGGACGGCCGACGACGCAACGCGAAGCTCCGCGGGGAGGGAGTCGACCTGGACTACAGGCCCTCGCCGCGGCAGCTAAGAAGAAGCAGCCCGAAAAGCATGATGCGAAGCATGCTAGCCGAGCTCTCCGGTATGCGGCGGTCCATATCAGTATGCGGGACCGGCGTCCTGCGGAGAGCCCGAGAGCCTGTGCGAAAAAGCACAATCCGGACACCGTCGCATAACACAGAGCGACCACGCGCGGTGACCAGATCCGCTTATTTCACCAATCATGGTCGCCGCTAGTGACATCGCCCTCACGCAGTGCGATGGTGCGGCACATGACGACCAACGGGGGCTTCGAGCCCGTCTTCTGCACCGTCGTACCGCCGCACGTCCTCGACCGGCTGGCCCGCCACGACGACCCGGCGCTCTCCGGCCCGGCCCGCCGGACCCTGGTCCGCGACAGCGAGCTGCGCGGCAGGCGCCGCGTGACGACCGAGTTCGGGCTCGCGCCGGCGCCGCGTGCCAAGGCGCCGTCGGATCAGCCGCTGCGCACGGTCTACGACGCCGGGCACGGCACCGCCCTGCCCGGCACCGAGGTCCGCGGCGAGGGCGACGACCCCGGCCGGGACGCCACGGTCAACCGCGCCTACTCGGGGCTCGGCGCCACCTTCGAGCTGTTCCTGACGGCGTACGGCCGGCACTCCATCGACGGCGACGGGCTGCCGCTGGACGCCACCGTCCACTACGACGAGGACTACAACAACGCCTTCTGGAACGGCGAGCAGATGGTGTTCGGCGACGGGGACGGGGAGATCTTCCTCGACTTCACCATCCCGATCGACGTCATCGGCCACGAGCTCACCCACGGCGTCACGCAGTACACGGCCAACCTCACCTACTACGGGCAGCCGGGCGCGCTGAACGAGTCGATGTCCGACGTCTTCGGCGCCCTGATCAAGCAGTACACGCTCGGCCAGACCGCCGCCGAGGCCGACTGGCTGATCGGCGCGGGCCTGCTCGCCCCCGGCGTCACCGGCAAGGCGCTGCGCTCGATGAAGGAGCCGGGCAGCGCGTACGACGACGACATCCTCGGCAAGGACCCGCAGCCCGCCACGATGGACGACTACGTCCGCACCGGCCGGGACAACGGCGGCGTCCACATCAACTCCGGCATCCCCAACCACGCCTTCTACCTGGCCGCCACCGCGCTCGGCGGGCACGCCTGGGAGCGGGCGGGACGGATCTGGTTCGACGTCCTCACCGGCGGCGAGCTCCCGGACCGGGCGCTGTTCACCGACTTCGCGGCACTCACCGTGAAGGCGGCGCGGGAGCGCTTCGGTGACGGCGGTGACGAGTTCCGGGCCGTGGCGAAGGCGTGGGAGCAGGTGGGGGTGCGGATCCCGTAGCGGCGTAATAGACAGGTCCCATGCGTATTCGGGTACGGCGCACGGGTGGGTTCGCGGGCATCGAGCGGCACGCGGAGGTGGACACCGCCGGGCGGGCGGACGCCGGGGAGTGGCACGCCCTGGCCGAGGGCGCGCTGGCGTCCGGCCGGGGCACGCCGCCCGTCGGGGTGCCGGACGGCTTCAGCTACCAGATCACCGTGGACGGGCGGACGGTGTACTGCTCCGACCCCCGTCTCACCGACGAGCAGCGCGCTCTCGTCTCACGGGTGCTGAAGGAGGGCGCGTAGCGGGGTGACGGGCCGTTCCCGTCCGGGCGTTGACTTACCGCGCCGCCGATGCCGATGATCCGGCGCATGGCGATCGACGAGCGCGATGCGACCCGGCCCATACCCCGCTTCCCGGCGGGCTTCCTGTGGGGGGTGTCCACCTCGGCCCACCAGATCGAGGGCGCGGCGGACCTGCGCGGGCGGTCCGTGTGGGACGCCTTCACGGCCGAGCCGGGGCGGGTGAAGGACGGCTCGACGGCCGACGTGGCCTGCGACCACTACCACCGCTACCGCGAGGACGTGGCGCTGCTCGCCGGTCTCGGCGTGGACGCGTACCGGTTCTCGATCTCCTGGCCGCGGGTGAACTCCCCGCGAGGACTGGACTTCTACGACCGTCTGGTGGACGAGCTGTGCGCGGCGGGCGTGCGGCCGGTGCCGACGCTCTTCCACTGGGACCTGCCCGTCGCGCTGGACTGGCTGGAGCGGGACACGGCCGCCCGGTTCGCCGCGTACGTGTCCCAGGTGGCCGACCGCCTCGGGGACCGGGTCGGCACGTGGATCACCCTGAACGAGCCGGCCGAGCACACGCTGCTGGGCCACGCCCTGGGCACGCACGCGCCCGGCCGGCGGCTCCTGTTCGACGCCCTGCCGGTCGCCCACCACCAGCTGCTGGCGCACGGGCTCGCCGTACAGGCCCTGCGCGCGGCCGGCGCGACGGACGTCGGGATCGCGAACTCGCACGGGCCGACCTGGCCGGCGTCACGGGAGCAGGCGGACCTGGAGGCGGCGGACTTCTACGACCTGCTGCTGAACCGGCTGTTCGCCGACCCGCTGCTGCTCGGCCGATACCCGGAGGGCGTCGACGCGCTCATGCCGGGGGACGTCGAGGCGGATCTGAAGGTCATCGCCGCGCCGCTCGACTTCTACGGCGTCAACTACTACGCCCCGACCCGCGTGGGAGCGCCGCAGGGCACCGAGATCGAGTTCGGCGGGGTCAGCATGCCCGCCGAACTGCCCTTCTCCGTACGCGAGATCGAAGGCGTGCCGAGGACCGACTTCGGCTGGCCGGTGGTGCCGGAGGGCCTGACGGAACTCCTCATCGGTTTCCGGGACCGCTACGGCGACCGTCTCCCCCCGGTCGTCATCACCGAGAACGGCTGCTCCTACGAGGGCGTCGACGACCGGGAGCGGATCGCCTACCTCGACGGGCACGTCCGCGCGCTGCACCGGACCCTGGAGGCGGGCGTGGACGTGCGCGGCTACTTCGTGTGGTCCCTGCTGGACAACTTCGAGTGGGCGGAGGGCTACGCGCGCCGCTTCGGCCTGGTGCACGTCGACTTCGCCACACGGCGGCGCACCCCGAAGGCCTCCTACCGCTGGTTCCGCGATCTGATGCGGGCCCAGCGGCGGACGGGGACCCGGACCGGCTGACCGGTCCGGACCGGCGTCACAGCGCCCCGGCGTCCCGGGCGGTCCACACGCTCGGGTAGATCGGCCGGAAGCCGAGCTCGCGGCGGATGCGCCCGGTGTCCACGATGTTGTGCCAGGGGTCGGGGTCGGTGTTGTCGTACAGCCCGGCGGGCACCTCCAGGCCGTTGAGCCGGTACAGCTCGACGGTGGTGACGGGGGCGTCGTCGGCGACGTTGTAGATCCGGCCCGCGATGCCCGGCGTGTACAGCAGCCGCATCAGGGCCTGGGCGACGTCCGCGTGGTGGGCCATGTGCAGCCGCTGGTGCGGGGCCCAGCGCGGCGCCCAGGCCATGACGTTCGCGAGGTGCGGGTCGCCCTCGCCGTAGACGAACGGGAGCCGGGCGATGCGCACGTCCAGGCCCTCCATCGCCAGCAGCGCCCGCTCGGCCTCGGCCTTGGAGGCGGGGTAGGCGCCCCACATGTGCCCGCCGGGCCTGCTCTCGTCCTCCTCCAGCAGCGGGCGCCCGCGTCCGGTGCCGTACACGTTGTTCGTGCTGACCTGCACGAACCGCTCCACGCCGGCCGCCTGGGCGGCCCGGCCGAGCGCCACCGCGGCGTCCCGGTTGACCGCCCACGCCTCCTCGTCGGGCACCCCGCGGAAGGACGCCGCGACGTTGACGACCGCGTCGACCCCCGCGACCGCCTTGCCGAGCGCCTCGACGTCCCGCAGGTCGCCGACGACGACCTCGGCGCCCAGCTCGGCGAACCGCTCGCCCCGGGCCGCGTCCCGGACCAGGACCCTGACCCGCTCCCCCGCCCCGGCCTGCTCCAGCAGCCTCGGCACGAAGCGCCGGCCGACCTGTCCCGTCGTACCCGTCACCAGTGTCTGCATGATCTGCTCCTCTCGTCACCCACCACCGTCGGACGGGACCGGTGCGGGCGGGAGAGACCCGTCGATCGGGGGATCGGCGGTCCCTGGATAAGGGGCGCGCCAGGGAGCAGGCTGGTGGGATGAACCGAGCGGAACTCGCCGACTTCCTGCGTCGTGGCCGTGCCCGGCTGGCCCCGTCGGACGTGGGTCTCACGCCCGGCTCCCGGCGCCGTACGCCGGGCCTGCGCCGGGAGGAGGTGGCGCAGCTCGCGGGCATGTCGGTGGACTACTACACCCGGCTGGAACAGTCCCGGGGCCCGCGTCCGTCCCGTCAGATGCTCACCGCGCTGGGCCGCGCGCTGCGCCTGACGGACGTCGAGCAGGACCATCTGTTCCACCTGGCCGGCGAGGAGCCGCCGCGGCACGAGACGGCGTCGGAGCACGTGCGCCCCGGGCTGCTGCTGATCCTGGACCGGCTGCACGACACACCGGCCCAGGTGGTGACGGACTGCGGTGAGGTGCTGGCGCAGAACGCGATGGCCAGGGCGCTGGTGGGGGACGTGATGTCCCGCCCGCGGCGGGAGCGCAACCTCACCCGGCGCTTCTTCCTCGATCCGGACTCGCGCGCGCTGTTCCCTCCGGAGGACTTCGAGGGCCTCGCGCGGGCCCAGGTGGCCCAGCTGCGCTCGGTGGCCGCGGCCCGCCCCGACGACCCGGAGCCGGCCGGGCTGGTCGCCGAACTGCGGGCGGGCAGCGCGGAGTTCGCCCGGCTGTGGGACGAGCACGAGGTGTCGCGGCGGGAGCGGGCGACCAAGCGGTTCGTGCACCCGCTGGTGGGTCTGCTGGAGCTGGACTGCGAGGTCATGGTCAGCAACCAGCACCGCCACCTCCTGGTCGTGCACTCCGCGCGCCCCGGCACGGAGGCCCACGAACGCCTCCAGCTGCTGCGCGTGGTGGGGCTGCAGGACATGACGGCCGGCACGAGGTGACCGCGCCCGGGGCGCCGGGCGGTGCTACAGGGCGTCGGGGCCGCGCTCGCCCGTGCGGACCCGGACGACCGTCTCGACGGGCAGCACCCAGACCTTGCCGTCGCCGATCTTCCCCGTCCGCGCCGCCGTGAGGACGGCCTCGACGACGTCGTCGGCCGCCGCGTCCTCGACGACCACCTCGATCCGCACCTTCGGCACCAGGTCGACCTGGTACTCGGCGCCCCGGTACACCTCGGTGTGCCCGCGCTGCCGGCCGTGGCCGCTCGCCTCCGTCACGGTCAGGCCGTGCACGCCGAGCTCCCTCAGGGCGCTCTTGACCTCGTCGAGCCGGTACGGCTTGACGACCGCGGTGATCAGCTTCATGCCTGCTGGGTGGCCTTCCGGGCGGGGTGGCGGACACGGGACGTGCGGGGTGCGGGGCGCCTGGGGCGCCGGGCCCCGTGATCGTAGGCGCTCCGCGCGCGCGGCGTAAGGGCACGAGGTCCGCCCTGTGTGCGGCGGGGCTCCGGGGATCAGGGACAATGGGCGCCATGAGCGTTCGCAGCAAGTCTTCCGAGCCGTCGGCCCAGTCCGAGGCCCCCCACCGCGCGGGCTTCGCCTGCTTCGTGGGCCGTCCCAACGCGGGCAAGTCCACGCTGACGAATGCTCTGGTCGGCCAGAAGGTGGCGATCACCGCCAACCAGCCGCAGACCACGCGGCACACCGTGCGCGGCATCGTGCACCGGCCGGACGCGCAGCTGATCCTGGTCGACACCCCGGGCCTGCACAAGCCGCGCACCCTGCTGGGCGAGCGGCTGAACGACGTGGTCCGCACCACCTGGGCCGAGGTCGACGTGATCGGTTTCTGTCTCCCGGCGAACGAGAAGCTCGGTCCCGGTGACCGCTTCATCGCCAAGGAGCTCGCGTCGATCAAGAAGACGCCGAAGATCGCGATCGTCACGAAGACCGACCTGGTGGACGGCAAGACGCTCGCCGAACAGCTCATCGCGATCGACCAGCTCGGCAAGGAGCTGGGCTTCGAGTGGGCGGAGATCATCCCGGTGTCGGCGGTCTCCGGCGAGCAGGTGGACCTGCTGGCCGACCTGATCGTCCCGCTGCTGCCGGAGGGCCCCGCCCTGTACCCGGACGGCGAGCTCACCGACGAGCCCGAGCAGGTCATGATCGCGGAGCTGATCCGCGAGGCCGCGCTGGAGGGCGTCCGCGACGAGCTGCCGCACTCCATCGCCGTCGTCGTGGAGGAGATGCTGCCCCGCGAGGACCGGCCCGCCGACAAGCCGCTCCTGGACATCCACGCCTTCGTCTACATCGAGCGGCCCAGCCAGAAGGGCATCGTCATCGGCCCCAAGGGCAAGCGCCTGAAGGAGGTCGGCATCAAGTCCCGCAAGCAGATCGAGGCCCTGCTGGGCACGCCGGTCTTCCTGGACCTGCACGTCAAGGTGGCCAAGGACTGGCAGCGCGACCCCCGCCAGCTGCGCAAGCTGGGGTTCTGAGGCCCGGCCGGCTCCCACGGCCGCCCGGGGAAAAGCCCTACGGCGTTGTCGGTCCCCCGGCGTACCCTGGAAAACGCCAGGCCGCCCATGTGGCGGGCGAGTCGTTTCGAGGAGGACGAGCAAGGCCTTCAGAGCCGGCCCATGACTCAGACACCCACAGCTCACACACCCGCGCAGGGGCAGGCCAGAGCACAGTTCACCGTCCCCGCCCAGCACCCCATGGTGACCGTGCTGGGGTCCGGCGACTCCCTGCTGCGCGTGGTCGAGAAGGCCTTCCCGGCGGCCGACATCCATGTCCGGGGCAACGAGATCAGCGCGGTCGGCGACGCCGCGGAGGTCGCTCTCATCCAGCGCCTGTTCGACGAGATGATGCTGGTGCTCCGCACCGGGCAGCCGATGACGGAGGACGCAGTGGAACGCTCGATCGCCATGCTCAGAGCGAGTGACAACGGCGAGGGGGACGGCCAGGAGACCCCGGCCGAGGTGCTCACGCAGAACATCCTCTCCTCGCGCGGGCGCACCATCCGCCCCAAGACGCTCAACCAGAAGCGGTACGTCGACGCCATAGACAAGCACACGATCGTCTTCGGCATCGGCCCCGCCGGTACGGGCAAGACCTATCTGGCCATGGCGAAGGCGGTGCAGGCCCTGCAGTCCAAGCAGGTCAACCGCATCATCCTGACCCGGCCGGCGGTCGAGGCGGGCGAGCGGCTGGGCTTCCTGCCGGGCACGCTCTACGAGAAGATCGACCCCTATCTGCGCCCGCTGTACGACGCGCTGCACGACATGCTCGACCCCGACTCGATCCCGCGGCTCATGGCGGCCGGGACGATCGAGGTCGCGCCGCTCGCCTACATGCGCGGCCGCACGCTGAACGACGCCTTCATCATCCTGGACGAGGCGCAGAACACCAGCCCCGAGCAGATGAAGATGTTCCTCACCCGTCTGGGCTTCGACTCGAAGATCGTCATCACCGGTGATGTCACCCAGGTCGACCTTCCGGACGGCACCAAGTCCGGTCTGCGGCAGGTGCAGGACATCCTGGACGGCGTCGACGACGTCCACTTCTCGCGTCTGTCGTCGCAGGATGTCGTCCGGCACAAGCTGGTCGGCCGTATCGTCGACGCCTACGAGAAGTACGACAGCACGCACGGCACCCAGAACGGCACCCACAAGGGGCAGAGCCGGGGCAAGTCCGGGCACAAGGGGAAGTAGACCGAGCACCAGCATGTCGATCGACGTCAACAACGAGTCCGGCACCGAGGTCGACGAGCAGGCGATCCTCGACATCGCCCGCTACGCCCTGGGGCGGATGCGCATCCACCCGCTGTCCGAGCTCTCGGTCATCGTGGTGGACGCCGCCGCCATGGAGCAGCTTCACATCCAGTGGATGGACCTGCCCGGGCCCACCGATGTCATGTCGTTCCCCATGGACGAGCTGCGGCCCCCGTCCAAGGACGACGACGAGCCCCCGCAGGGGCTGCTCGGGGACATCGTGCTGTGCCCGGAGGTGGCCGCGAAGCAGGGCGCCGAGGCGCCCACGCAGCACAGCATGGACGAGGAGCTGCAGCTGCTCACCGTCCACGGTGTGCTGCACCTGCTCGGTTACGACCACGAGGAGCCCGACGAGAAGGCCGAGATGTTCGGTCTGCAGGCGGCCATCGTGGACGGCTGGCGTGCGGAGAACGGGCTGACCGGCCCCTCCCCGGCCCCGACCGTGTCATGAGTCTGCCCCTCGTCGCCGGCGCGATCGCCCTGGTCGTCGTCGCCTGGCTCGCCGCCTGCGCGGAGGCGGGCCTGGCGCGCGTGTCCCGTTTCCGCGCCGAGGAGGCCGTGCGCGGCGGCCGGCGGGGCAGCGCGAAACTGGCGCAGGTCGCCGCCGACCCGACGCGCTATCTGAACGTGGCGCTGCTGGTCCGCGTCGCCTGCGAGATGGCGGCGGCCGCCCTCGTCACGTACGCCTGCCTCCAGGAGTTCTCCGGGACGACGCAGGCCCTGCTGGTCGCCATCGGCGTCATGGTCCTCGTGTCGTACGTGGCCGTCGGGGTCTCGCCGCGCACCATCGGCCGGCAGCATCCACTGAACACCGCGACTGCGGCGGCGTACGTGCTGGTGCCGCTGGCGCGGATCATGGGCCCGATCCCGTCGCTGCTGATCCTCGTCGGCAACGCCCTCACCCCCGGCAAGGGCTTCCGCCGCGGCCCCTTCGCCTCCGAGGCGGAGCTGCGCGCGCTGGTCGACCTGGCGGAGGCGGAGTCGCTGATCGAGGCCGAGGAGCGCCGGATGGTGCACTCGGTCTTCGAACTCGGCGACACCCTGGTGCGCGAGGTGATGGTCCCGCGCACGGACCTGGTCGTGATCGAGCGGCACAAGACGATCCGCCAGGCCCTCACCCTCGCCCTGCGCTCCGGGTTCTCCCGGATCCCGGTCGTCGGGGAGAGCGAGGACGACGTGGTCGGGATCGTGTATCTGAAGGACCTGGCCCGCAAGACGCACATCTCGCGGGACGCGGAGAGCGAGCTGGTGTCCACCGCGATGCGCCCGGCGGTCTTCGTGCCGGACACCAAGAACGCCGGTGACCTGCTGCGCGAGATGCAGAAGGAGCGCAACCACGTCGCCGTCGTCATCGACGAGTACGGCGGCACCGCCGGCATCGTCACCATCGAGGACATCCTCGAGGAGATCGTCGGCGAGATCACCGACGAGTACGACCGTGAGCTGCCCCCGGTGGAGGTGCTCGGCGGCGACCGCTACCGGGTGACCGCCCGTCTGGACATCACGGACCTGGGCGAGCTCTACGGCCTGGACGAGTACGACGACGAGGACGTGGAGACGGTCGGCGGTCTGCTCGCGAAGGCGCTGGGCCGGGTCCCGATCGCCGGGGCGTCGTCCACGGTGGAGCTGCCCGACGGGCGTGAGCTGCGTCTGACGGCGGAGGCCGCGGCCGGCCGGCGGAACAAGATCGTGACCGTGCTCGTGGAGCCGGTGGGCCCCGCGGCGGCCCCCGCGCAGGAGACGGGTCAGGAGTGACACCTCAGGAGCTGCGGGCGCTGTGCCTGTCGTTCAACGCCGTGGTGGAGGAGTTCCCCTTCAACCCGGAGACCTCGGTCTTCAAGGTGCTCGGCAAGCTGTTCGCGCTGACGAACCTGGACGCCCGGCCCCTGACGGTCAACCTGAAGTGCGACCCGGAGGACGCTATACGGCTGCGCGCCGAGCACCCCGGCCTGATCGTCCCCGGCTACCACATGAACAAGCGGCACTGGAACACGGTGACGGTGGACGGCGAGCTCCCGGACCGGCTGGCCCGGGAGCTCGTGGAGGACTCGTACGACCTGGTCGTGGCGGGTCTACCGCGTGCCGAGCGGCTCCGGCTCGACCGTCCCTGAGGCCGGCTTGCGGCCGGTGCGCAGGCCGACGGCGACCAGAGCGGCGGCGGCCAGCACGATGCCGGTGTCCAGCGCCATGACCGTGCGGGTGCCGCCGAGCAGGTCGCCGGAGGTGGTGGCGAGGACGCCGAGCAGCGGGATGCCGACGGTGATGCCCACCTGCTGGGTCGAGGTGACCAGGCCGGTGGCCAGGCCCTGTTCCGCGTCGGGGACACCGGAGGTCACGGTCAGGCCGTAGGAGATGATCGCGCCCAGGTGGAACATGCTGGCCAGCGACACGGCCGCCGCGGCGAGCCAGACGGACCAGGCGTGCGCGTCCAGGAACAGCAGGCCGCCGGTGAAGACGCCCTGTCCGGTGAGGGAGACGACGAGGGTGCGGCGCGCCCCGAGCCGGCTGACGAAACGCGGCGTGAGCGATCCGGCGACCACCGAGACGATGCCCTGGACGCCGAAGACCAGCCCGGTCTCCCAGGCCGACAGGTGCAGGACGCCCTGCAGGTACAGGGTGAGCACGAAGACCACCGTCGACATCATCGAGAAGGTCACCAGGCCGCCCAGGTTGCCCCAGGCCACCGTGCGGCGGCGCAGCATCGGCAGGGAGACCAGCGGTGCCGGGGTGCGGGACTCGACGACCGCGAACGCCGTGAGCAGGGCGGCGCCCAGGACGAGCGCGGCGAGGACGTCGGCGCGGGCGAAGCCGTGGTCGGCGGCCGTCGTCAGGGCGTAGATCAGGGACAGCAGGCCGCCGGTGACGGTGATCGCGCCGGGCACGTCCAGGTGCGGCCGCGAGGGCGTGCGGGACTCCGGCAGCAGGCCGGGCGCGAGGGGCAGGACGATCAGCGCGAAGAGGGCGAGCAGACCCATCGTGGAGCGCCAGCCGAGGGTGTCGGTGAGGACGCCGCCGGCGACCACGCCGATGGTGAAGCCGAGGGACATCAGCGTCCCGGAGACGCCGAGCGCCCGGGCGCGTGCGGGGCCCTCGGCGAAGGTCGTCGTCAGCAGGGACATGCCGGTCGGCACGATCACGGCGGCGCCGAGGCCCTGCAGGGCCCGTCCGGCGAGGAAGGACGCCGGGTCCCAGGCCAGGGTCGCGAGCACGGAGGCCGCGGCGAACAGGCCGAGCCCGGTGAGGAAGAGGCGGCGCCGGCCGTACAGGTCGCCGATGCGGCCGAACAGGAGCAGGAAGCCGCCGGACGGCAGGGCGAACGCGGTGACCGCCCACTGGAGCGCGGACCGGTCCATGCCGAGGTCGGCCCCGAGGACGGGCAGCGCGACGTTCAGGACGGAGAAGTCGAGGGCCACCATGAACTGGGCGGCGCACAGGACGAACAGGACGAGCTTGTCGCGCCGCGACATCCGGGGGGTGCCGAGCGGTGGGGACGAGAGGGGGGTGAGGTCGGTGTCGATCGCCATGAACATGAGCCTCCCGGTCCCGGAATAGGCGTGGGGAGCGGCAAGTTGTGCTGGTGGTGGCACCACCAGCCGACGCGACAGGGGGGATCGGCACGTGTCCGGGGGCACGCTGAAGAGTCATCGGCGGCGCGAGCTGCGCGAGTTCCTGATGAGCAGGAGGGCCCGGGTCTCACCGGGCGAGGCGGGACTGCCCGACGGCGGTGCGCGGCGCCGCACACCGGGGCTGCGGCGCGAGGAGGTCGCGGTGCTCGCGGGCGTGGGCGCCTCCTGGTACCAGTGGCTGGAGCAGGGCCGGGACATCTCGGTCTCCCCGCAGGTGCTGGACTCCGTGGCGCGGGTGCTGCTGCTGAGCAACGCCGAGCGCCGGCATCTGTACATGCTGGCCGGGCTCAATCCCCCGGCGGCCGAAGTCGCCCCGGACAAACGGGAGATGTGCGACGGGCTGCGGCGATTGATCGACGCGTGGATGCCGTATCCGGCGCACATCATGGACCGGTACTACAACGGCGTGATGTTCAACGAGGCCGCCTCGACGGTGCTGAGCATGCGGCCGGGTCTGCGGTGGAACTGCCTGATCGACTTCTTCACCGACCCCATGTACCGTGCGCGGTCCCGGAGTTGGGCGGAGAACGCCTCCTCCGTCGTCGCCCAGTTCCGCGCCCTGTGCATGGCCAACCCCGACGACGAGGGGTTCCAGGAGGTGCTGGCCGAGACGAGGGCGTCCAGCCCGGAGTTCGCCGAGCTGTGGGAGCGCCGGGACATCGAGGACGCGGGACAGATCCGCAAGGAGCTGGACCACCCGATGGCCGGGCTGCTGCGCATGGAGTCGAGCGTGATGCAGATGCCGGTCCGCCCGGATCTGTCGATCGTGCTGCACACCCCGCTGGACGAGGCGACGGCCGCGAAGCTCCGGTGGCTGGCCTCGCCTGAGGCCCGGCGCGGGGCGATGTACCCCGTGGCCGGGTAGGCCGGCCGGTGCTCCGTATGCTCGGGGCATGACCGACAGCAGCGCGCTCGACCCCGAGGACCGCAAGATCGTCACCCTGGCCCGTTCCGCGCGGGCCCGCAACGGCGTGCCCGAGGGGGCGGCCGTACGCGACGAGACCGGCCGGACGTATGTCGCCGGGACCGTCGACCTGGACTCCCTGAAGCTGAGCGCCCTGCGCACGGCGGTGGCGATGGCGGTGGCGTCGGGCGCGAAGTCGCTGGAGGCGGCGGCGGTCGTGACCGAGGACGCAAGCGCCCGGGCCGAGGACCTCGCGGCGGTGCGCGACCTGGGCGGAGCGGGGACACCGGTCCTGGTGGCGGGCCTTGACGGCACGGTGCGCACGACGGTGCAGGCCGGCTGAGACCGCCCGCCGCGGCCGGTGCGCCGCGGCGGGCGCGTGCCGGTGCGGGGTGTCAGGCTGGTGCCGAGAAACCGCGAAAGGGGATCGTCATGATCACCACCGACTCGGCACCCGGCTCTCCCTGCTGGCTCGACCTCGGCGCCCCCGACGTACGGACGGCCGCGGCCTTCTACGGCGCGGTGCTCGGCTGGAGCCATGAGCCCCTGGGTGAGGCCGGGGACTCGGACGGCGGGACGTTCCAGAAGGACGGCCGGGCCGTCGCCGGGCTGGGTCCGCTCACCGAGGAGGGGGCGCGGTCGGCCTGGACGCTCTACTTCGCCGTCGAGGACGCCGACGCCGCGGCACAGGCGGTCGAACGGGCCGGGGGCTCGGTGCGGGTGCCACCGACCGACCTCGGGGACTGGGGCCGCATGGCCCAGTTCAGCGATCCGCTGGGCGGGCGGTTCGCGGTCTGGCAGCCGGGCAGCACCTCCGGCTTCGAACTGGCGGACGCGCCGGGCGCCCTGGCGTGGACCGAGCTGTACACGAGTGACGCCGCCGCCTCGAAGGAGTTCTACGGCGGGCTCTTCGGCTGGCGGTACAGCGCCATGGACCTGCCGGGCGGCGGAGGCGCGTACAGCCTGATCACGCCCGCGGGGCTGCCCGAGGAGCGGATGCAGGGCGGTGTGATGGAGCTGCCGAAGGAGAACCTGGCGCTCGCGGACGGCCGCCCGTACTGGCACCCGGTGTTCGGCGTGGAGGACTGCGACGCGGCCGTCGCACAGGTCACCCGGAACGGCGGCGGCGTGCAGATGGGCCCGGTGGACGCCGAGGGGGTGGGCCGGCTGGCGGTCTGCCTGGACCCGGCGGGCGCCGACTTCGTGCTGCTCACCCCGGTCATGGCGGGCTGACCCCGGGTCAGGCCGGGCGGCGGAAGCCGATCGTCGGGACCGCCCGGCGCAGCGGCCACGGCCGCCCCGCCTCCTGCGGCACCAGGTCCGCGAGGAACGCGTACCGGCGCAGGGCCTCGGGGTCCTGGCCCTCCAGGGACTGCACCTGGCGCCACCAGGCGCCGATCTCCGCCCAGCCCGGCGCCGACAGCGAGCCGCCGAACTCCTGGACGGAGAGGGCGGCGGTCAGCCCGGCGAAGGCGAGGCGGTCGGCGAGCGGCCAGCCCGCGACGGTGCCGGTGACGAACCCGGCCACGAAGACGTCGCCCGCGCCGGTGGGGTCCAGCGCCTCGACGGCGATCGCGGGCACGACGGCCGTCTCGCCGGTCCGCCCGTCGACCGCGTAGGCGCCCTCCGCGCCGAGGGTGACCACGGCGACGGGCACATGGTCGGTGAGGGCGTGGGCGGCCTCCCGGGGCGAGCCGGTGCGGGTGTACCGCATGGCCTCCTCGGCGTTGGGCAGGAACGCCTCGCAGTACTTCAGGTCGGCGAGCCCGGTCAGGTCCCAGGCGCCGGTGTCGTCCCAGCCGACGTCGGCGAAGACCCGGGTGCCCTTGCTCGCGGCCTGGGCGATCCAGGGGGCCGGGTTGCCGGGAACCAGGGAGGCGACGGCGGCCCGGGCGCGGGGCGGGCAGTCCGGCGCGGGCTCCTCCGGGGGCGGCTCGTGCCCGTGGGAGACCATGGTGCGCTCCCCCTCGTACGCCATGGAGACGGTGACCGGCGAGTGCCAGCCGGGGACCGTGCGCGAGGGCGAGAGGTCGATGCCCTCGCCCTGCTCCAGCGCGTCCCAGCAGTAGTCGCCGTAGTGGTCGTCGCCGAAGGCCGCGGCGAGGGACGTCCTCAGGCCGAGGCGGGCCAGCGCCGTCGCCATGTTGGCCACGCCGCCGGGGCTGGAGCCCATGCCGCGCGCCCAGGACTCGGTGCCGCGCACCGGGGCGGAGTCGAGGCCGGTGAAGATGATGTCGAGAAAGACCGTGCCGGTCAGATACACGTCCCACGGCGGGTCGGCGGGCCCCCGCAGGCCCGCGAGGGGGTCGACTTGGGCCCGCCGGTACAGCCCCTTGGTCGGGGGCGGCGGCCCCTGCGGTGAGGGCCCCTCTCCGGTGGGCGCGGTGGGCGTGGTCACGGTGCGCTCCCTGGCGTGGTCCTGATCTGGCCAGTGTGCACCACGGCGCTGACAACGCCACGTGTTCCCCGCCCGGCGCGACCGTCAGGTCACAGGGTTGCGCCCACGAGGGCGAGTCCGCCGGCGAGGAGGGCGCGCAGATCGGCCAGGTCGCCGGGGGACGGGTCGGTCAGCGGGGCGCGCACCGGGCCGACGGGGTGCCCGCGCAGCCGGGCGGCGGCCTTGACCAGGGACACGGCGTAGCCGGGCACCCGGTCGCGGATGTCGGCGAGCGGGACGTAGAACTCGCGCAGCAGGACGGCGGTGGTGCCGTCGTCGCCGTCCCGGCGCGCGGTGAAGAAGGCGTTGGCGATCTCGGGTGCGAAGGCGTGGACGGCGGAGGAGTAGGCGGGGACGCCGACGGTGGCGTAGGCGCGGGCCTGGAGTTCGGCGGTGGAGGCGCCGTTGAAGAACAGGAAGCCCTCGGGGGCGGCGAGAGTGAGGCGCTGGAGGCGGTCGAGGTCGCCGTGGCCGTCCTTGAGGCCGACGACGCCGGGGACGCGGGCGATGCGGCGCAGTGCGGCGGGGGTGTAGGCGACCGGTCCGCGCTGGTAGGCGATGAGCGGCAGCCGGGTCCGGGCGGCGAGCGCCTCCACCTGGGCGACGAGGCCGTCCTGCGGGGCGGCGACGAGGTAGTGGGGCAGCACGAGGAGGGCGTCGGCGCCGGCCTCCTCGGCGATCCGGGCGAAGCGGGCGGCCTGCGCCCAGCCGTAGCCGACACCGGCGACGACGGGCACGCGGCCTGCCGTCTCCTCGACGGCGGCGGTGACGACGGCCCGGTACTCGTCCTCGTCGAGGGAGAAGAACTCGCCGGTGCCGCAGGCGGGGAAGACGGCGCCCGGTGCGGACGCCAGCTGGACGGCCAGGTGCGCGCGGCAGCCGTCCTCGTCGAGTGATCCGTCGGCGTGGAAGCTCGTGAGCGGGAAGGACAGCACGCCGCGGGCCATGCCGTCCCGCAGCCGCCCGACGGCGCCCGTGGCCCCGTCCCTGGCCGTGTCCGTGGCGAGGCCCACGCCGATCATCTCCCCTTATGAACGTTGTCCATGTATGAGAACGCAGATTAGGTGAGTGAACGGCGGACCGTCAACGGCCGGGCCCGCCGTTTACGATCGGCGCATGTCGGATACAGGCGGCGTCCGCAAGGTGAAGTCCGCGGCGCGCACGGTCGAGCTGCTGGAACTCCTCGCCGCGCGCGGGGACCGCCCGGCCCGCCTCCAGGAGCTCGCCGACGCGCTCGACGTACCGCGCAGCTCCATGTACGCGCTGCTCCAGACCTTGATCGCGCGGGGCTGGGTGCGCACCGACGTCACCGGCTCGCTGTACGGCATCGGCATCCACGCCCTGCTGACCGGCACCAGCTACCTCGACTCCGACCCGCGGGTCCGCCTCGTCCGGCCCTACCTCGACGAGGCGTCGCAGGCGCTCGGCGAGACGGTCCACCTGGCCCGCCTGGACGGCCTGGACGTCACCTATCTGGCCACCCGCGAGTCCCACGCCTATCTGCGGACCCTCAACCGGGTCGGCCGGCGCCTCCCGGCCCACGCGGGCGCCCTGGGCAAGGCCCTGCTCGCCGAACGCCCCGACTCCGCCCTCCCCGAGGGCCCGTATCCGGCACTGACGCCCCACACCCGCACCACCCGCGCCTCCCTGGCCGCCGACCTCGCCGAGGTGCGCGAACGCGGCTGGTCGGTCGACCGCGAGGAGAGCGTCCCCGGCATCATCGGCCTCGGCTTCGCCCTGCACTACGACACCCCCGCGCAGGACGCGATCAGCTGCTCGGTGCCGGTGGCCCACTGGTCGCCCCGGCACGAGGAGCGGATCGTCGCCGTGATGCGGGAGATCCGTACGAAGATCGAGGCGACGGCCCCCGGCGCGGCCGGCGGATCGGTGCGCTGGCACAGGTGAGAGGCCCCGGCGCGGCGGAGTGAGGCATCGCGGCTACCCCGGTTCACTCCACCCAAACAGGACGTGGCTCAGATCACACCACCCGCCCTTCTTCGCATGTCCCCGCGCTTGATACAAATTGCCCGCGCGTTCCTGTCCGTCGACGGCCTGCGCCCCTCCCCCTTCTGTGCCGCTACTTTCGCATGCCCTGGGAACGCCCGTGCTCGCCCCTCGCACCACCCCCTGGCCCCTCGTCGCCCTGTTCACGGCCGGGTACCTCGCCCCGTATCTGCTGCCGACCGTCGTCGGCAGGCTCGACTCGGGCCTTCCGCTCACCCCGACCCAGGCCGGCGCCATCGGCAGTGCCCTGCTGCTGAGTTCGGCGGCGGCCGGCTTCCTGCTGGCCTCCCGCGTCGAGCGCCTGGGCGCCCGCGCGCTCGCCCGGACCGGGCTGGCCCTGGCGCTGCTCGGCTACGGCGGGGCCGCGCTCGCGCACGCCGTCCCGGCCGTCGTCCTCGGCGTGATGGCCGGCGGCCTCGGGTCCGGCACGGTCACCGCGGTCGCCGCCACCCGGATCGCCGCGCTCGGGGCGCACCCGGCCCGGACGGGCCGCGGGGCCTGGAGCACCGACCCGCACCGGGTCACCACCGCGGGCCTGCTGGGTGTCTCCGCCCTCGCGGGCGCCGTCTATCTGACGGTCCCGCACCTCGGTCCCGGCCACGACCGGCCCCTGGCGGCGATCGCGCTCACCGCGCTCGCGGTGTGGCCGCTCACCGGCCGCCTCCCCGCCGCCGAGGCCCCCTCGGCATCGGCGGCGGCACCTCGCCCGGCCCCGCTCCCCCACCGCCGCCACGGCCTCGTCCTCGCCGGCTGCATGCTCCTGTGGTCGCTCGCGCAGAACTCCCTGTGGGGCGTCAGCGGCCGGATCGGCCTGGACCAGGCCCACCTCACGGAGACCGCGGTGGGCGCGGTGTTCGCCGTGGCGCTCGGCGCCGGGCTGCTCGGTGTGACCGGGGCGGGCGCGCTCGGCCCCCGGCTGGGCCGCGCGCTGCCCGTCGGGGGCGGCACCGCCCTCATCGCCGTGTGCATCGCGCTCAGCGCGTCCGCGACGGACCTGACGACGTTCGCGACCGGCGAGATCGCCTGGAACACGGTCTACCCGATCGTGCTCTCGTACGTCATCGGACTGGCCGCCTCCCTCGACGGCCGGGGCCGCTGGGCGGTGCTCGTCGGCTCGGCCTCGTCGCTGGGCACGGCCGCGGGCCCGCTCGCCGGGAGCGTGCTGTCGGCCGGGGCGGGCTTCCCGGCGATGGGCGTGATCCTCGCGGCGGTGCTGCTGCTGGTCGCCGTTCCGCTGACGGTGGTGGCGCTGGGCCGCCGTACGCCGGAGACGGTCCAGGTCGCGGACGGCGTCGAGGTCGTGGCGATCCCGCTGGACACCGCCGAGGCCGCACCGGCCGCGCCGGAGCGCCTGGCTTCCGCCACCTAGAGGGTCAGGAGTGCCGGCGTTTCGGGAACGGCACCCGCAGCAGGTCGTGCGCCACGGTCAGGTCGCCGTCGAACCCCGCGGCCCGCGCCTGCTGCTCGAACTCGCCGGAGTCGGTGTAGCGCTGGCTGAAGTGGGTGAGCACGAGATGCCCCACCCCGGCGTCCCGCGCCACCCGGGCGGCCTGACCGGCCGTCAGATGACCGTGCTCCTCGGCGAGGGCGCCGTCCTCGTCCAGGAAGGTGGACTCGATGACGAGCATGTCGCAGCCGTCGGCGAGGTCGTACACCCCGTCGCACAGCCGGGTGTCCATGACGAACGCGAACCGCTGCCCGCGCCGGACCTCGCTGACGTCCTCGAGCGTGACCCCGCCGAGCGCGCCGTCCCGCTGGAGCCGGCCGACGTCCGGGCCCTGGATGCCGTGCGCGGCGAGCCGTTCGGGCAGCATCCGGCGGCCGTCGGGCTCGACCAGCCGGTAGCCGTACGACTCGACGGGGTGCGACAGCCGGGCGGTGTGCAGCGTGTACGCGCCGGTGGTGGCGACGACCCCGTCGGCGTCGACCGGGGCCTGCGCGATCTCGGCGGTCTCCCGGTAGGCGGTGGCGTAGCGCAGCCGGTCGAAGAAGCGCTGCCCGGAGCGCGGGTAGTGGGCGGTGACGGGGTGCGGCACCCGGTCGAGGTTGATCCGCTGGATCACCCCGGCGAGTCCCAGCGAGTGGTCGCCGTGGAAGTGGGTGACACAGATGCGGTTCAGGTCGTGGGCGGCGACCCCGGCCCGCAGCATCTGCCGCTGGCTGCCCTCGCCGGGGTCGAACAGGATGCCCTCGCCGTCCCAGCGCAGCACGTAGCCGTTGTGGTTGCGGTGCCGGGTCGGGACCTGGCTCGCCGTCCCGAGGACGACCAGTTCACGTACGGACACGGCTGCCTATCCGGGGGGCCACTCGAGACCGCGGCCGCCGAGGACGTGGGCGTGCGCGTGGAAGACGGTCTGGCCGGCGCCCGCACCGGTGTTGAACACGACGCGGTAGCTGTCCAGCTTCTCCTCGTCGGCGACGGCCCGGGCCTCGCGCAGGAGGTCGGCGGCGAGCGCCGGTTCGGCGGTGGCGAGCGCGGCGGCGTCCTTGTGGTGCGCCCTGGGGATGATCAGCACATGGGTGGGTGCCTGCGGGTTGATGTCGCGGAAGGCGACGGTCGTCTCGGTCTCCCGCACGATCGTCGCCGGCACGTGCCCCGCGACGATCTTGCAGAACAGGCAGTCGTCCTGCGGCTCCCCAGCCATGGTCCCTCCGGGCGTTGGACGGCGATGGTGTGACCGGGGCATCGTATCGCCGCCCCGGCCGCCGCGCGGAGGGTGATCGCGCGACGGTCCCTCAGCGGTCGGGCAGGGCCGGCGGGGTCTTCGCCGGAGTGCTCTCCAGCGCCTCCAGGGCGATCCGGATCGCCTCGTCCAGCTGGGCGTCACGGCCCGCCGCCCAGTCCTGCGGGCGCTGGACCACCTCCACGTCCGGATCGACCCCGTGGTTCTCCACGTCCCAGCCGTAGCCCTCCAGCCAGATGGCGTACTTGGGCTGGGTGACCAGGGTGCCGTCGACCAGGTGGTAGCGGCTGTCGATGCCGATGACCCCGCCCCAGGTGCGGGTGCCGACGACCGGGCCGAGGCCCAGCGCCTTGATCGCCGCGTTGACGATGTCGCCGTCGGAGCCGGAGAACTCGTTCGCCACGGCCACCACGGGACCGCGCGGCGCGTCCAGCGGGTAGCTGTACGGGCGCATGCCGCGCGGCAGTTCCCAGCCGACGATGCGCCGGGCGAGCTTCTCCACGACCAGCTGCGAGGTGTGCCCGCCGCCGTTCTCCCGGACGTCCACGACCAGGCCCTCACGGGCCACCTCCACCCGCAGGTCGCGGTGGATCTGGGCCCAGCCGGGCGCCTGCATGTCCGGCACGTGCAGATAGCCGAGCCGGCCGCCGGACCGCTCGTGGACGTACGCACGCCGGTCCGCGACCCACGCGTGGTAGCGCAGCGGCTCCTCGTCGGCGACCGGCACGACGACGGCGTGCCGGGCCTCCCCGCCGCCGGCCGGCGAGATCGTCAGCTCCACCGGCTTGCCCGCGGTGCCGACGAGCAGCGGGCCGGGCCCGGTCACCGGGTCCACCGGCACCCCGGCCACCGCGGCGATCGCGTCGCCAGGGCGCACCGCGACGCCCGGTGCGGCCAGCGGCGCCCGGGCCTCCGGGTCGGAGGTCTCCGACGGCAGGATCCGGTCGATGCGCCAACTGCCGTCCTCGTGACGGGAGATGTCCGCGCCGAGCAGGCCCAGCCGGGGCCCGCCGCCGTGCCCGCGCCCGCCGACGTACGCGTGCGAGGTGCCCAGTTCGCCCTGCACCTCCCACAGCAGGTCGACCAGGTCGTCGTGGGTGGCCACCCGGTCCAGCAGCGGCCGGTAGCGGTCGAGGACGCCCGCCCAGTCCACACCGTTCATGTCGGCGCGCCAGAAGTGGTCGCGCATGATGCGGCCGGTCTCCTCGAACATCTGGCGCCACTCCGCCGACGGGTCGACGCGCTGCCGCACCCGGCCGAGGTCCACGGCGACGTTGGAGTCGCTGTCCTCGTCGCCGGAGGCGCGCCGGTCGCTCGGGACGACCCTGAGCCGCGTGTCCGTCCACAGCAGCACCCGCCGGCCGTCGCCGCTGACCTCGAAGTGGTCGGCGTCGTCGGCGAGATGCTCCACGCGCCGCTGCACGAGGTCGTAGCGCTCCAGCTCGGTCTTCGGCTCGGGGTCGTCGAGGCCGGCGCGGGCCGCCCCGAGCGCGCCGCGCACCGGGTGCCGCAGCCACAGCACCCCGTCCTTGGCGGCCCGCAGGTGCGAGTAGCGGGCGGCCTCGACCGGGAACGGCACGATCCGGTCGGCGAGCCCCTCGAGGTCGATCCGGGTGGCCGGGGTCCCCTCGCTGTCGGGGGTCTCGTCCTTGTCCGGGGCGTCGAAGGCCCGCCCGTGCCGCTGCGGGCCGAACGGGGACGGCGTGGTCGCGGCGAGGGTGATCAGGTGCGGCCGGGAGCCCACCACGAACGCGAGGTCGAAGACGTGCTCGTCGTAGACGGGGTCGAAGGCCCTGGTGGACAGGAACGCCAGGTGCTTGCCGTCGTGCGTGAACGCGGGCGCGTAGTCCCGGAACCGCAGCGGGGTCGCCTCGGACACCGACAGGTCGGTGGTGTTGGCGAGCTTCAGCTGGGACAGCGGGTCGGGTCCGGGGTGCGCCCACGCCAGCCAGGCCGAGTCCGGCGAGAACACCAGCCCCGAGACAGGGCCGTCGGTGCAGCGGTCCACCTCGCGGACCTCGCCGGTCTCCCGCTCGACGAACAGGAGCCGTCCGTCGTGCGCGGCGATCGCGGCCCGGCTGCCGTCGGGGGACACGGCCAGCTCCAGCACCCGTCCGAGCCGTCCGGCGGCGAGCCGGCGCGGGGTGGCGCCGGGCGTGAGACCGGTCCCGGGGGCGAACTCGAGGGCGTCCTCGCCCTCCGCGTCCGTCACCCACACCACCCACTCCTCGCCGTCCGTGCGGAAGGTGCGCGGCAGCCGGGCCCGGACGCCGGGCTCGGCGGCGAGCGCGCGGGCGGGGCCGGAGCGATGGGTGACCCAGTGGACGCTGCCGCGGACGGCGACCGCGCTGCCGCGCGCGGTGCGGTCGGGGGACGCGGAGCCGAACCAGCGGGCGGCGTTCAGGACGTACGGCCGGCGGTCGGTGCGCTGGCCGCCGAGCCGGACGCCGAGGCGCCGCGGCTCGGCCGTGTCCAGGTCGTCCAGCAGCCACAGCTCGCCGGCGCTCGCGTACACCACCCGGGTGCCGTCGCCGGAGGCGTGCCGGGCGTAGAAGCCTCCCCCGCTCTCGGCCGCGCTCGAGGGGGAGGTGCCCCCGACGGGCGTGTGGCGGCGCAGGCCGGAGCCGTCGGCGAGGGAGGAGTACACGGCGCCGACGCCCTCGTGGTCGGAGAGGAACGCGACCCGGTCGCCCGCCCACAGGGGGCACTCCAGGTTCCCGTCGAGTTCCTCGTGCAGCCGGACGAAGTCGCCGTCGCCGTCGCGGTCGATCCACAACTTGCCCGCCGTGCCGCCCCGGTAGCGCTTCCAGCGGGCGGCCTCCAGCCCCATCGGCGCGGAGGCGAGCAGCAGGTGAGGCCCGTGCACGACGTCGCCGACGGGCCCGTACGGCAGGGTGGTGGCGGGTCCGCCGTCGAGCGGGACGGCGTGCGCCCAGGTGCGGCGGCTGCCCGCCTGGCCCCAGGTGCTGATGGCGAGGACCCGGCCGTCCGGGGTCCAGCCGCGCACCCGGGTCCGCTGGCTGCCCCAGTGGGTGAGGCGGGTGGACGGCCCGCCGTCGACCGGCGCGATGTGCACCTCGGGCGCGCCGTCGCGGGTGGACGTCCAGGCGACCGTCGTGCCGTCGGGCGAGATGCGCGGCGAGCTGACGGGGACGTTGTCGGCGCTGACCCGCCAGGCGCGGCCGCCGTCGAGGGGGGCGAGCCAGACGTCGTCCTCCGCGGTGAACGCGACGAGGTCGCCGTGCAGATGCGGGTACCGCAGATAGGAGGGCGGGGCCGGGGCGGAGGTCGCGGGCTGTGTCACGCGATCACCCTAGGCAAGGGCGGCGGTGCCGAACAGGGCTTCCGGGCAGTTCCCCACGGTCCGGTGGCCGACCTCTCACTTGCCCTCCGGCCAGCAGTTCGGGCGCTCCTGGCAGTAGACGGTCTTCGTGACGGTCACGGTGACGGTCGGTCCGGGCTGCCCGCCGTCGCCGGGCCGCACGGGGGACGGGGTGGCGTCGCACCTGCCCAGCCCGTTGACGTGGAACCACTCCTTGCCGCCGACCTTCGCGACGAGGTCGCCGCGCACGCAGGAGCCGCTGACGGCCCGGGTGATCCGTCCGGTGACGGTGATGTCCCTGCCGTCGGAGGTCTCGCCCTCGCAGTCGACCTTGACGACCGTCTGCTCACCGGCCTTCGGCGAACTCCCGCCGCCCCCGCCGTCGTAGGAGCCGGTGCAGTTGAGCCACTGGACGTCGGCCTTCTGCCGCTCCAGCTCCTTGGTGACGGTCTGGTCGGTCGTGAACGCGACGGACGCGGCGCTCAGACCGCCCGGGTCGCAGGCGGCCATGCCGCCGGCTCCCAGCACGGCGAGCGCCGTCACGGCGACCCCTCGCGCCGCACGGACCCGGATCCTGTGCGATACCCCCATGGAAGGGCAGCCTGCCACTGTCCCGCGTGACGCGGTAGGGCGCATACGGCCATGGTGTGTCAGGACCAGCGGCCGGTGCGCCCCAGCAGCAGGGCCGTCGCGGCGGTCCCGGCGGTGGAGGTGCGCAGCACGGAACGGCCGAGCCGGTACGCCCGCGCGCCCGCCTCCTCGAACACGGCCAACTCCTCCGGGGAGACGCCGCCTTCGGGGCCGACGACGAGCACCAGGTCGCCGTCGGCGGGCAGTTCGGCGGTCGCCAGCGGCTCGCTGCCGTAGTCCCTCTCCTCGTGCAGGACGGCGGCGAACGCGGCCCCCGCGAGGAGCTCGGCGACCTGCCTGGTCGTCGCCGCGTCCGTGACCTCGGGGAAGCGCACCCGGCGCGACTGCTTGCCGGCCTCGCGGGCGGTGGCCCGCCACTTGCCGAGGGCCTTCGCGCCGCGCTCGCCCTTCCACTGGGTGATGCAGCGGCCGGCCGCCCACGGCACGATCCGGTCGACGCCGGTCTCGGTCATGGTCTCGACGGCCAGTTCGCCCCGGTCGCCCTTCGGCAGGGCCTGCACGACGGTGATCCGCGGCCGGGGGGCGGGCTCCTCGGCCACGGCGCCCAGGTCCACCACCAGCCGGTCCTTGCCCTCGGCGGCGGCGACGACGCCCTCGGCCCAGTGCCCCCGCCCGTCGGTGAGGACGACCTCCTCGCCGGTGCGCAGCCGCTTCACGGACACGGCGTGCCGGCCCTCGGGCCCGTCCAGGACGTACGGCCCGCCCGCATGCTCCAGGGAGTCGACGACGAACACGGGCGCGGTCATCGGGTGGGTCCCTTCGGGTGGGCGGACAACGCTGTCGAGGCGGCGTGCAGTTCGGCGGCCAGGACCTCCACGAGCCGGCCCGCGGGCAGGTCCCGGGCCTGGCGGTGGCCCTGTCCCGCCCACAGCGCCATCCCCTGCGCGTCGCCGGACGCGGCGGCCTTCTTGCGCAGCGGCGCCGTCAGGTGGTGGACCTCGGGGTAGGCGGCGGGCGCGTACGGGCCGTGCTCGCGCAGGAAGCGGTTGACGAGGCCGCGGGCCGGGCGGCCGGAGAAGGCGCGGGTCAGCTCGGTCCGGGCGAACAGGGGATTGGTGAGCGCCTGCTTGTGCACGGCGTTCGCGCCGGACTCGTGGGTGGCCAGGAAGGCGGTGCCGAGCTGGGCGGCGTCGGCCCCGGCGGCGAGGACGGCGGCGATCTGGCCGCCCCGCATGATGCCCCCGGCGGCGACGACGGGGATGCCCACCGTCTCGCGGACCTGGGAGACCAGGGTGAGCACGCCGAGTCCGGCGCCCTCGGCCTCCGGGTTGTCGCGGTGGGTGCCCTGGTGGCCGCCCGCCTCGACGCCCTGGGCGATCACGGCGTCCGCGCCGGCCCGCTCGACGGCCAGGGCCTCGTCCGGGGTGGTGGCGGTGACGAGGGTGAAGGTCCCGGCGCGCCGGAGGGACTCCAGTACGTCGGCGCCCGGCACCCCGAAGTGGAACGAGACGACCGGCACCGGGTTGTCGAGGAGCACGGCGAGCTTGGCGTCGTAGCCGTCGTCCCGGCCGCTGTCGGGGTCCCCCAGCTCGATCTCGTACCAGGCGGCCTCACCGGCGAGCTGGTGCGCGTACACGTCCACGGCCGCGGCATGGGAGGGCGCGGCGCCGGCCACCGCGGTGGAGCCGGTGCTCGCACCGGGGTGCTCCGGCTGCGGCATGAAGAGGTTGACGCCGAAGGGGCGCTGGGTCAGGCTCCGCAGCTGCTTGATCTCCTGGTACATCCCGTCGGCGGTCTTGTACCCGGCGGCGAGGAAGCCCAGCCCCCCGGCCTCGGACACGGCAGCGGCGAGCTGCGGCACGGAGACGCCGCCCGCCATGGGTGCCTGCACGATCGGGTGAGGCAGGAGATCGGTCAGTGCGGAGGACATGCCCGCATGTTGCCACGTCCTCGGAACAAGTCCGAATCGGCCCTTCCCCTTGCGGCGGAAGGGATCGGGCCGCTCCGGTCACCGTCCGTTGAAGGCGTCCTTCAGCCGCGAGAACAGCCCCTGCTGACCGGGCTGGAACTGGCCCTGGGGCCGCTCCTCGCCGCGCAGCTTGGACAGCTCGCGCAGCAGGTGCTCCTGCTCGGGGTCGAGCTTGGTGGGCGTCTGCACCTCGACGTGCACGATGAGGTCGCCGCGGCCGCCGCCGCGCAGATGGGTCACGCCGCGGCCGTGCAGCGGGATCGACTGGCCGGACTGGGTGCCGGGCCGGATGTCGACCTCCTCCATGCCGTCCAGCGTCTCCAGCGGGACCTTGGTGCCGAGCGCCGCCGCCGTCATCGGGATGGTGACGGTGCAGTGCAGGTCGTCGCCGCGCCGCTGGAAGGTGCTGTGCGGCAGCTCGTGGATCTCGACGTACAGGTCGCCGGCGGGACCGCCGCCGGGGCCGACCTCGCCCTCGCCGGCCAGCTGGATCCGCGTGCCGTTGTCGACGCCCGCCGGGATCTTGACGGTGAGGGTGCGGCGGGACCGCACGCGTCCGTCGCCCGCGCACTCCGGGCACGGCGTGGGGACGACGGTGCCGAAGCCCTGGCACTGCGGGCAGGGGCGCGACGTCATGACCTGGCCCAGGAAGGACCGGGTCACCTGCGACACCTCGCCGCGGCCGCGGCACATGTCGCAGGTCTGCGCGGAGGTGCCGGGCGCGGCGCCCTCGCCGCTGCAGGTGTTGCAGACGACGGCCGTGTCGACCTGGATGTCCTTCGTGGTGCCGAAGGCCGCCTCGTCGAGCTCGACCTCCAGCCGGATCATCGCGTCCTGGCCGCGCCGGGTCCGCGAGCGCGGGCCCCGCTGGGACGCCGTGCCGAAGAAGGCGTCCATGATGTCGGAGAAGTTGCCGAAGCCGCCCGCGCCGAAGCCGCCCGCGCCTCCGCCGCCCGCCTGGGACAGCGGGTCGCCGCCGAGGTCGTAGACCTGCTTCTTCTGCGGGTCCGACAGCACCTCGTAGGCGGCGTTGATCTCCTTGAACCGCTCCTGGGTCTTCGGGTCCGGGTTGACGTCCGGGTGCAGCTCACGGGCGAGCCGCCGGAAGGCCTTCTTGATCTCTTCCTGCGACGCGTCGCGACGCACGCCGAGGACGGCGTAGTAGTCCGTGGCCACCTACGACTCCGCCAGGATCTGTCCGACGTAACGTGCCACTGCGCGTACCGCTCCCATCGTTCCCGGGTAATCCATGCGGGTCGGTCCGACCACGCCGAGCTTGGCGACTGCCTCGCCGCCCGAACCGTAGCCCACCGACACGACGGACGTGGAGTTGAGTCCCTCGTAGGCGTTCTCGTGCCCGATCCGCACGGTCATGCCCGAATCCCCCGCCTCCCCCAGCAACTTGAGGAGCACGACCTGCTCCTCCAGGGCTTCGAGCACCGGCTGGATGGTGAGGGGGAAGTCATGTGTGAAGCGCGTCAGATTGGCGGTGCCGCCGATCATCAGCCGCTCCTCGTTCTCCTCGACGAGCGTCTCCAGGAGGGTGGAGAGCACGGTCGAGACGGTGCCGCGGTCCTCGACGTCGAACGCCTCGGGCAGATCCTCGACGAGCCGGGGCACGTCGGTGAAGCGCCGGCCGGCGACCCGGCTGTTCAGCCGGGCGCGCAGATCCGCGAGCGAGGCCTCGCCGACGGGTGCCGGGCAGTCGATCATCCGCTGCTCGACCCGGCCGGTGTCCGTGATCAGCACGAGCATCACGCGGGCGGGGGCGAGCGAGAGCAGCTCGACGTGCCGGACGGTGGACCGGGTCAGCGACGGGTACTGCACGACGGCGACCTGCCGGGTGAGCTGCGCGAGCAGCCGCACGGTCCGCGCGACGACGTCGTCGAGGTCGACGGCGCCGTCGAGGAAGTTCTGGATGGCGCGCCGCTCGGGCGGGGTCATCGGCTTCACACCGGCGAGCTTGTCGACGAAGAGCCGGTAGCCCTTGTCGGTGGGGATGCGCCCGGCGCTGGTGTGCGGCTGCGCGATGTAGCCCTCGTCCTCCAGGGCCGCCATGTCGTTGCGCACGGTCGCCGGGGAGACGCCGAGGTTGTGCCGCTCGGTGAGCGCCTTGGAGCCGACCGGCTCCTCCGTCCCGACGTAGTCCTGGACGATCGCGCGCAGCACCTGAAGCCTGCGTTCACTCAGCATCTCGCGCACACCTCCAGTGGTCGGTCCCCTTGACACCGTTCCTGGCACTCTGTCCATCCGAGTGCCAGCCGTCCCCGGCCAGTGTACGGCGGTGGGGTACACCCCGGGCAAGGCCGGTCGGTTTCGCCTCCGTGCTCCGCGGAGGTGTCTTGGCTAGCGTCGCGGTATGACGGTGACTTGGGAAGAGCTGGGGTGGGAGCGGTTGGCGGACGGGGTGGGCCGGTGCCGTCTGCCGGGCTGGGACTGCACCGTGGGGCTGGTCGCGGGTGACGGCACCGCCTTGGTAGTCGACACCGGTTCGAGCCTCGCGGAGGGGGCACGGCTGCGGACGCAGGCACAGCGGCTGACGGGTCACCGTGTGACCCATCTCGCGCTGACCCACCCCCACTTCGATCATGTCTTCGGCGCCGCGGCGTTCGCGGGCGCGGAGGTCTACGGGCCGGTGGGCGTGGAGACCGTCCTGGAGGGGCGGCGGGGGCGCGAGGAGCTGCGCGAGGACGCGGTGCGCCACGGCCTGGACGCGGCCGCGGCCGAGGAGGCGGCGGACGCGCTGGTCGTGCCCCGCCATCCGGTGAGCGGCGAGTGGACGCTGGACCTCGGCGGCGGGCGCCAGGTCCTGCTGGCGAACGTGGGTCCGGCCCACACGGCCCACGACCTGGTCGTCCTGGTGCCGGGCCTGCTCCCCGGCGACCCGGAGGTGGTGTTCTGCGGCGACCTGGTGGAGGAGTCCGGCGAACCGCAGGCCGGCCCGGACGCCGTGCCGTCGCACTGGCCGGCCGCGCTGGACCGCCTGCTCGACCTGGGCGGCGAGGACGCGCTGTACGTGCCTGGTCACGGAGCGGTGGTGGACGCGGAGTTCGTCCGGCGGCAGCGCGACGCGCTGGCCGCCGGATTCGGCGTGTCGCGGTGACCGCGGGGCCGCTTCTCCTATCGTCGTCCGAATGCGCCAGTACTCCCCGGATCTGACCCCGCCCTGGAAGAAGCCCGCGTCCGTCCCCGAGGTCCCGGCGGAGCCGGGGCTGGTGGTCGAGGAGCCCGGTACGGGCTTCTGCGGCGCGGTGATCCGCTGCGAGGCGGGCACGGTCACCCTGGAGGACCGCTTCGGCCAGCACCGGGTGTTCCCGCTGGAGCCCCGGGGCTTCCTGCTGGAGGGCCGCGTGGTGACCCTGGTGAAGCCCGCCACGGGTCCGGTGCGCCCGACGCGCACGGCGTCCGGCTCCGTGGCCGTCCCGGGCGCACGGGCACGGGTGGCCCGCGCCGGGCGCATCTACGTGGAGGGCCGGCACGACGCCGAGCTGGTCGAGAAGGTGTGGGGCGACGACCTGCGCGTCGAGGGCGTGGTCGTGGAGTACCTGGAGGGCGTCGACGACCTGCCGGCGGTCGTCGCGGAGTTCGCGCCGGGCCCCGACGCGCGGCTGGGCGTCCTGGTGGACCACCTGGTGCCGGGCTCGAAGGAGTGGCGGATCGCGCAGGCGGTCACCAGCGAGCACGCCCTGGTGGTGGGCCACCCGTACATCGACGTCTGGGAGGCCGTGAAGCCGGCGGCGCTGGGCATCGAGGCGTGGCCCCGGGTGCCGCACGGCCAGGACTGGAAGAAGGGTGTCTGCCGGGCGCTGGGCTGGCCCGCGGACAACACCGGCGCGGTCTGGCAGGCGATCCTGAAGCGGGTGGGGTCCTACAAGGACCTGGAGCCGGAGCTGCTGGGGCGGGTGGAGGAGCTGATCGACTTCGTCACCGGGTAGCGCCGGGCGGGGGGCGGCGGCTCGGGGTGTCCTGTCGGTCGGGCCGGATCAGCGGGCGGTGCCCGGCGCCGGGAGCCCGGCCTGATCGACAGGACATCACCGGGGACCGGCGTTCCGCACCGGTTCCCTGTCCCGGTGATCAGTCCACCAGGTCCCTGACCACCGCGTCCGCGAGCAGCCGCCCGCGCAGGGTCAGCACCGCGCGCCCCTCGTCGTAGGGCCCGCGCTCCAGGAGCTCGTCCGACAGGGCGCGGCGGGACGCCCGCAGCCCCTCCTCCCGCAGCAGGTCCAGCGGTACGCCCTCGCGGAGCCTGAGCTCCAGCAGGATGCGCTCGACGCGCCGGTCCTCGTCGGTGAGGAGTTCCCGTCCGGCGCCCGGCGAGCGTCCCTCCGCGAGCGCCGCCGCGTACGCGCCGGGGTGCTTGACGTTCCACCAGCGCACCCCGCCGACGTGGGAGTGGGCGCCCGGCCCCGCGCCCCACCAGTCGGCGCCGCGCCAGTACAGCTCGTTGTGCAGGCAGCGGCCCTCCGGCGTGGTCGCCCAGTTGGACACCTCGTACCAGGAGAAGCCCGCCTCCGCGAGGACCGAGTCGGCGATCAGGTACCGGTCGGCGTGGACGTCGTCGTCGGTCATCGGGACCTCGCCCCGGCGGATGCGCCGGGCCAGCTGGGTGCCCTCCTCGACGATCAGCGCGTACGCCGACACATGGTCGGGCCCGGCGCCGATCGCCGCCTCCAGGGACGCCCGCCAGTCGTCGTCGGACTCCCCCGGGGTGCCGTAGATCAGGTCCAGGTTCACATGGTCGAAGCCGGCCGCGCGGGCCTCGGCGACGCAGGCCTCGGGACGGCCGGGGGTGTGGGTGCGGTCCAGGACCTTCAGGACGTGCTGCCGCGCGCTCTGCATGCCGAACGAGATCCGGTTGAAGCCGCCCTCGCGGAGCGTGGCCAGGTAGGCCGGGTCGACCGACTCCGGGTTGGCCTCCGTGGTGATCTCGGCGTCCGGTGCCAGCCCGAACTCGTCGCGGATCGCCCCCAGCATCCGTACGAGGTCGCCGGCGGCCAGCAGGGTGGGCGTACCGCCGCCGACGAACACCGTGCGGACCTCGCGCGGGTCGTCGCCGAGCACCTTGCGGGCCAGGCGGACCTCGTCGACGAGGGTCTCGGCGTAGTTGTCGCGGGACGCCAGGACGCCGCCGCTGCCGCGCAGCTCGGTCGCCGTGTAGGTGTTGAAGTCGCAGTAGCCGCAGCGGGTCGCGCAGTACGGGACGTGCAGGTAGAAGCCGAGGGGGCGGTCGGCCGCGCCGGTGAGCGCGTGCGGGGGCAGCGCGCCGTCGGCGGGGACGGGCTCGCCGTCGGGGAGTGCGGAGGGCATGGGCTCCATTGTCCCGCACCGCGCGGATTACTCGGCCTGGAGCACCAGCAGCGCGAGATCGTCCTCCGGCGGGCGCCCGCCGAACTCGTGCACGAGCCTGCGGATGCGTTCCGCGATGAGGTCGGCGTTCAGGCCCGCGCAGCCGGCCAGGGCGCTCGCGAGGCCGTCGCCGTCGTCGAACTGGCGGGAGCCGCTGCGCCGCTCCGTCACCCCGTCCGTCACACAGAGCAGGGTCTCGCCGGAGCGCAGCTCGAAGGTCTCGCTGGTGTAGGTGGCGTCCTCGAAGACCCCGAGCAGGGTCTGCGGCTGGGCGGCGGTGTGGACCTCGCCGTCCGCGCCGAGCAGCAGGGGCAGCGGGTGCCCGGCGGAGGCGAGCGTGCAGCGGACGCCGCCGTCGAACGGGGTCAGCTCGCCGTACAGGAGGGACAGGAAGCGGGTCTGCGGGCCGTCGCCGGGGGCGACGGGTCCGACGAGGGCGCGGGCGGCGGCGTCGGCGGCCTCGGTGGCGTCGTCGAGGAGGAGCTGGTTGAGGCGGTCGAGGACGTCGGCGACGCGGTAGCCCTCCCGGGCGAGGAGCCGCAGCCAGGGGCGTGCGATGCCGATGACCACGGCCGCCTCGGGCCCCTTGCCCTGGACGTCGCCGATGGCGAAGCACCAGCGGCCGTCGCGGGCCGGGAAGAGGTCGTAGAAGTCGCCGCTCGGGCCGCCCTTGTCGCACGGCTCGTACACCAGCGCGCTGGCCACGCCGGGGATCTTCGCGACGGCGCCCGGCAGCAGCCCGCGCTGGAGCACCCGGCTGATGGTGGCCTGCCGGGCGTACTGGCGGGCCGCGCCGATGGCGAGGGCCACCCGCCGGCCGAGGTCCTCCACGAGCCCGGTGATCTCGTCGGGGAAGCTCGTCACGCCGGCCCGCCCGATGACCAGCGTGCCCAGCGGGCGGCCCCCCGCGATCAGGCGGTACGCGAGCGCGGTGCCCCGCGCGCCGCGTGCGCCGAGCGCCGCGCCCGGCCAGGGGTGGGTGACGGGCCCGGTGCGGTGGTCGTCCGCCGGGCGCGGGGGCTCCTTCCCCAGGACGTGGCGCAGGTCCTCGATGTGGTTCTCCGAGGCGTGCCAGACGCGGGCCAGGCGGGGGCCGGTGCCGTCCGGCGGGCCGCTCTCGCCGGGGCCGGCGTGTCCCCAGCGCCCGGCGACCTCGTCCTCCAGCCACACCGCGCACCAGTCGGCGAGGCGCGGCACGATCAGCTGGCCGGCGAGCGCGGCGACCAGGTTCTCGTCGAGCTGCCCGGCGAGCAGGTCGGACGCCTCGGCGAGGAAGGAGAGGGCGCCCCGGTCGAGCCAGTCCCGCTCCCGCTCCCCGCGGTGGGGGTGCTCCCCGGCCGTATCGGGGGGCGCGGACGGGCGTGGCTCCGGCGCGAGGATCTCGGCGAGGCGCAACCCGCCGTCCGGCGCGTGCTCCCGGCCGTGGGCGCGCGCCCCGTCCGTGTCCCCCACCTGGTCCTCGGGCGGCAGCCGGGCCCACACGGTCTTGGTCCCGGCGCGGTAGGTGACGCCCCACGACTCGGCGAGCCGGGCCACCAGGCGCAGTCCGCGCCCGTGCTCGGGGGCGTCGTACGGGCCCTCGGCCTCGGTGCCCCGCGGGGCGCGCGAGGGGTGGTGGTCCAGGACCTCGAGGACCAGGGCACCGGTGTCCGGCTCCAGTCGGCAGGTCAGCCGGACGTCCGTGCCGGCGTGCACGACGGCGTTGGTGACGAGTTCGCTGACGGCCAGGACGGCGTCCTGGATCTGCCGCTCCTGGATGCGGTCGGCGCCGGGGAGGCCGGAGCACGCCCACTCGGTCAGGGTGGTGCGCACGAGGGTGCGGGCGGTGCCCGGGGAGAGGGGGCTGCCGGGGAGGGTGGCACGGGTCTCCCCGGGCGGCAGGGCGGGCGCGGGGGCGTCCCTCGGATGTGCGGGGGCGTCCGGTCCGTGCGCGGGCGCGTCCGTGTCGTGCGCGGGCGCACCGCTGAGCGGGCTTCCGTGCGCGGGCGCACTCGGAGCACTCGGAGGGTGCGCGGGCGCGTCCTGGGCGCGTGGGGGCGCGTCCTCCAGGTGCGCGGGCGCATCAGAGGCACAGGTGACGGTCTCCCGTTGCACCGGAATGGCCCCCATGGACAGCTCCCCGAGCACTTCGAATGAATACGCCTCAGCTGACGCGGACAGAGTGACAGACTGGCCGCGCCCATAAGCACCGAGTTACCGAAGTGGGCCGCCATGAGTGAGAACCCTGCTACGCCTGTGCTCGAAAACGGACCGAATGACGGTCGAATTCGAGCGGCGGAGCTGCGCCCGCTGCTCGCCGCGATGACCGCGGCGCGCGACGGCGACTTCCGCCGGCTCCCGGAGACCGGGGACGGCATCGTGGCCGAACTGACCGCCGTCTTCAACCAGATCATGGACCGCAGCACCCACTTCAACGGGGAGATGCGGCGGGTCAAACGGGAGCTGGTGCGGCACGGCCGGCTCGACGAGCGGCTGTCGGCGAGCCCCGGCCAGGGCGACTGGACGACCCGGGTCGACGACGTCAACGTCGTGCTCGACGCCCTGGTGGCGCCGGCGGCCAACGCCACACGGGTGCTCGACGCGGTGGCGGGCGGCGACCTCACCCAGCGCGTCGACCTGCACGACGGCAGCCGCCAGTTACGCGGCGACCTGCGCCGTCTGGGCCGGGCGGTGAACAAGATGGTCGACGAGCTCTCCCTGTTCACCGGCGAGGTGAACCGGGTGGCCCGGGAGGTCGGGACCGAGGGCCGGCTGGGCGGGCGGGCCAAGGTGCAGCGCCTGTCGGGCAGTTGGCGCGACGTGACCGAGGCGGTCAACACGATGGCGTCCCGGCTCACGGCCCAGGTGCGGGACATCGCCCTGGTGACGACGGCGGTGGCGCGGGGCGACCTGACCCGTACGGTCACCGTGGAGGCGACGGGCGAACTGCTGGAGCTGAAGCTGACGGTCAACACGATGGTCGAGCAGCTCTCCGCGTTCGCCGACGAGGTCACCCGCGTCGCCCGCGAGGTCGGCACCGAGGGCAACCTCGGCGGTCAGGCCCAGGTCCGCGGGGTCTCCGGGGTCTGGAAGGACCTCACCGACAACGTCAACTTCATGGCGCTGAACCTGACGTCGCAGGTCCGCAACATCGCCCAGGTGACGACCGCGGTGGCCAACGGCGACCTGTCGAAGAAGATCACCGTGGACGCGCGCGGCGAGATCCTCGAACTCAAGGACACCGTCAACACGATGGTGCAGCAGCTGCGCGCCTTCGCCGACGAGGTGACCCGCGTCGCCCGCGAGGTCGGCACCGACGGCCGGCTGGGCGGCCGGGCGCAGGTGCTGGGCGTCTCCGGGGTGTGGCGGGACCTCACCGACAACGTCAACTCGATGGCGGACAACCTGACCTCGCAGGTCCGCAACATCGCCCAGGTCACCACGGCCGTCGCCAACGGCGACCTGTCGAAGAAGATCGACGTCGACGCGCGCGGCGAGATCCTGGAGCTCAAGACCGCCATCAACACGATGGTGGACACGCTCTCCTCCTTCTCCTCCGAGGTCACCCGGGTGGCCCGCGAGGTCGGCTCGGCCGGTCAGCTCGGCGGGCAGGCCCGGGTGGAGGGCGTGTACGGCACCTGGAAGCGCCTGACGACGAACGTCAACGAGCTCGCCTCGAACCTCACCACCCAGGTCCGCGCGATCGCCGAGGTGGCCTCCGCGGTGGCGCAGGGCGACATGTCGCGCTCGATCACGGTGGAGACGCGCGGCGAGGTCGCCGAACTCAAGGACAACATCAACCTGATGGTGGCCAATCTGCGCGAGACGACCCGCGCCAAGGACTGGCTGGAGTCCAACCTCGCCCGGCTCGCCGCGCTGATGCAGGGGCACCGGGATCTGATGGAGGTCGCCGACCTGCTGCTGCGCGAGCTGACCCCGCTGGTCAACGCCCAGTACGGGGCGTTCTTACTGGCCGACCCGGACGAGGAGGGCGCGGCGCTGCACACGGCCGTGCCCGCCAAGGGGCTCGCGTTCATCGCCGGGTACGGCTCCGCCCAGGGCACCACCATCGAGACCGGCGGCCTCCCGGTGCACGGGCTGGTCCGGCAGGCGGCCAGGGAGAAGAAGCGCATCCTGGTCGAGGAGGCACCGCCGGACTACATCAAGATCGCTGGTGGGCTCGGCGAGGCCGCCCCCACCAGCGTCGTCATCATCCCGATCCTGTTCGAGGACAAGCTCCTCGGCGTGATCGAACTGGCGTCCTTCTCCCGCTTCTCCGACGTGCACCTGGCGTTCTTCGACCAGTTCGTGAACACCATCGCGGTCGCCATCAACACGATCATCGCCAACTCCCGCACCTAGTCCCTGCTCGGCGAGTCCCAGCGGCTGGCCCGCCAGCTCCAGGAACGCTCGGACGAACTGCAGATGCAGCAGGCGGAGCTCCAGCGCTCCAACGCGCAACTGGAGGAGAAGGCGGCCCTGCTCGCGACCAGCTCGCAGTACAAGTCGGAGTTCCTGGCGAACATGTCGCACGAGCTGCGCACCCCGCTCAACTCGCTGCTCATCCTCGCCCGGCTGCTCTCCGCAAGTACGGGGGCACCGGGCTCGGGCTGTCCATCAGCCGGGAGATCGCGGGCCTGCTGGGCGGCCGTATCGTCGCCGAGAGCGAACCGGGCCGGGGCTCCACGTTCACCCTGTACGTGCCCGTCGTCGGGCCCGGGCACTCGGTGACCGGCGCGCCGGGCGAGCAGCGGCAGCCGCAGGTGCCGCAGCAGCTGTCGGCCGAGTCGTTCCCGGCGGTCCACGAGGCGGACGACACCTGGCCCGCCCCGGCCAAGCTGGAGTCCTGGCGGACCGGCCGCCCGGGACGGGTGCTGCCCGGGCGCCGGGTGCTGATCGTCGACGACGACATCCGCAACGTCTTCGCGCTCACCCATGTCCTCGGCCGCGTCGGCATGCCGGTCCTGTACGCGGAGAACGGCCGTGAGGGCATCGAGACGCTGGAGCGCGACCCGGACGTCGGGCTGGTCCTGATGGACATCATGATGCCGGAGATGGACGGCTACGAGACGATCTCCGCCATCCGCGGCACCCCGCGCTGGGCGGACCTGCCCATCGTCGCCCTGACCGCGAAGGCGATGCCCGGCGACCGGGAGAAGTCCATCGCGCGGGGCGCCAACGACTACGTACCGAAACCGGTGGACGTGGACCAGCTGCTCACCGTCGTCTGCGACCTCCTGGACCCCGGGGCCGCGGACCCGGAGGAGTCCTGCATGTCACCGGCGTCCACCGCAGGACCGGGACCGGGCACTTCCGGAGGGGAAGAGGTCCCGCCCACCCTTACCGAATGAGGCTTTTTCCCATGATCGCTGAGGCAACGGCCGACGAGCGTGCCGGCATCCTTCTTGTCGACGACATGGAGGACAACCTGATCGCCCTGGAGGCCGTGCTCGGGTCCCTCAACGAGCCTCTGGTCCGGGCGCGGTCGGGTGAGGAGGCGATGAAGGCGCTGCCGCGGCAGCGGTTCGCCCTGGTGCTGCTCGATGTCCGGATGCCGGGCATGGACGGGTTCGAGACCGCCGCGAACATCAAGCGGCTCGACCAGACCAAGGACGTCCCGATCATCTTCCTGACCGGTGCGGACGACGAGCCGGGCTTCGCGTTCCGCGGCTATGCCACGGGAGCCGCCGACTATCTGACGAAGCCGTTCGACCCGTGGGTGCTGCGTGCCAAGGTCAGCGTGTTCCTGGAGCTGCACCGCAAGAACCAGCAGCTGGCCCGGCTGCTGGCGCGCAGGGCGCCGCGCCCCACCGAGTTCCTCCTGCGCCTGGACGCCCTGGCACGGGACCTGGACCGGGAGGACCCCCCGGACACCGCGACGCTGCGCGACCGGGTCCGCGAGCTGCGGGAGCTGGCCGGCGGACCGCACGATTCCTGACCCGCGCGGACGTGGGGGGCCGCACGGCGTGCCGTGCGGCCCCCCACCGGAAGGGTCAGGCCTCCCGCGTCCCCGCGTACATCTCCTCGATGAGGTTCTTGTACTCGCGCTCCACGACGGGGCGCTTCAGCTTCAGGCTCGGCGTGATCTCGCCGTGCTCCACGTCGAGGTCGCGCGGCAGCAGCCGGAACTTCTTGATCGTCTGCCACTTCTGCAGCCCGGCGTTGAGCTGCTGCACATAGGCGTCGACCATGGCGACGGTCTCCGGCGCCGCCACGATCTCGGCGTACGACTTGCCGGCCAGCCCGTTCTCCTCGGCCCACGGCTGCAGGGCGACCTCGTCCAGCGCGATCAGCGCCGTGCAGAAGTTCCGGTCGGCGCCGTGCACGAGGATGTTCGAGACGTAGGGGCAGACCGCCTTGAACTGGCCCTCGACCTCGGCGGGCGCGATGTACTTGCCGCCGGACGTCTTGATGAGGTCCTTCTTGCGGTCGGTGATGCGCAGGTAGCCGTCCGCGGACAGCTCGCCGATGTCGCCGGTGTGGAACCAGCCGTCGGCCTCCAGGACCTCGGCGGTCTTCTCGGGCAGCCCGTGGTAGCCCTCCATGATGCCGGGACCGCGCAGCAGGATCTCGCCGTCGTCGGCGATACGGACCTCGGTGCCGGGCAGCGGCTTGCCGACCGTGCCGGTGCGGTACGCCTCGCCGGGGTTCACGAAGGACGCGGCGGAGGACTCGGTGAGGCCGTAGCCCTCCAGGACGTGGATGCCGGCGCCCGCGAAGAAGTAGCCGATCTCCGGGGCGAGCGCGGCGCTGCCCGAGACACAGGCGCGCAGGTTGCCGCCGAAGGCCTCGCGGATCTTGGTGTACACGAGCGTGTCGGCGACCTTGTGCTTGGCGGCCAGGCCGAACGGCGCGGAGTGGGTGCCGGTGCGCCGGAAGTTGTCCTGGGTGACCTTGGCGTACTCGCGGGCGACCCCGGCCGCCCACTGGAAGATCTTGTACTTGGCGCCGCCGCCCGCGCGGGCCTTGGCGGCGACCCCGTTGTAGACCTTCTCGAAGATGCGCGGCACGGCCGCCATGTACGTCGGCTTCACGACTGGCAGGTTCTCGATGATCTTGTCGACACGGCCGTCGACGGCGGTGACGTGACCGACCTCGATCTGGCCCGAGGTGAGCACCTTGCCGAAGACGTGCGCCAGCGGCAGCCACAGGTACTGCACGTCGTCCTCGCCGACCAGTCCGGTCGCGGCGATCGCCTTCGCCATGTACGCCCAGTTGTCGTGCGGCAGGCGCACACCCTTGGGGCGGCCGGTCGTGCCGGAGGTGTAGATCAGGGTGGCGAGCTGGTCCTTGGTGATCGCGCCGACCCGCTGCTTGATCAGCCCGGGCTCCTTCTCCAGCCGGGCCGCGCCGCGGGCCTCCAGCTCGGCGAGGCCGATCACCCAGTCGTCGGTCTCCACACCGGCCGCGTCGATCACGACCACCTGGACGAGCTTCGGCAGCTCGGCCCGCTTCTCGCGCGCCTTGGCGACCTGCGCCGCGTCCTCGGCGATCAGCACCCGGCTCTCGGAGTCGGCGAGGATGAACGCCGACTCCTCGGCGTTGGTCTGCGGGTACACGGTGGTGGTGGCCGCGCCGGCGCACATGATGCCCAGGTCGGCGAGGATCCACTCGATCCGGGTGGAGGAGGCGAGCGCCACCCGCTCCTCGGGCTGCACACCCAGCTCGATGAGCCCGGCGGCGATGGAGTGCACGCGCTCGGCGGCCTGCGCCCAGCTCAACGACTTCCAGTCGTCGGGGCCCTCCCCGGACGCCGCCGGAGTGGGATAGCGGTACGCCTCGGCGTCCGGCGTGGCGGCCACGCGCTCCAGGAAGAGGGTCGCCACGCTGGGCGGGCGGTTCTCGATCAGTGTCTGTGGGTGACTCACGACATCCTCCGGGGCCCGCGACGGTGCGGCTGGTTCCACTCGCGTTGTTTAACTCGCGAGTAACTATCGAGCAGGGATCAGGGTAAAGGTCGGCAGCCCCCTGCGTAAGAGCCTGCGCCCTGCCACTTCCTCCGAACGGTCACGACGCGCGCACAAAAGGGTCCGTCGCACTTTCGCACGACGGACCCCCGATGCGGCGATATGCCGGGTCACACTGGGTTACCCGCGGTTACTTCTTGCCCTTGCCCGACCCCGCGCTGTCATCGCTGCTCAGCACGGCGATGAAGGCTTCCTGGGGAACCTCCACGGAACCCACCATCTTCATCCGCTTCTTGCCTTCCTTCTGCTTCTCCAGCAGCTTGCGCTTACGGGAGATGTCACCGCCGTAGCACTTGGCGAGGACGTCCTTGCGGATGGCGCGAATGGTCTCGCGGGCGATCACCCGGGAGCCGATGGCGGCCTGGACCGGCACCTCGAAGGCCTGCCGCGGGATGAGCTCCTTGAGCTTGGCGACCAGCCGGACCCCGTAGGCGTACGCCTGGTCCCTGTGCGTGATCGCCGAGAAGGCGTCCACCTTGTCGCCGTGCAGCAGGATGTCGACCTTGACCAGGCTGGAGGTCTGCTCGCCGGTGGGCTCGTAGTCCAGCGAGGCGTAGCCGCGCGTCTTGGACTTCAGCTGGTCGAAGAAGTCGAAGACGATCTCCGCGAGCGGCAGGGTGTAGCGGATCTCCACCCGGTCCTCGGAGAGGTAGTCCATGCCGAGCAGGGTGCCGCGCCGGGTCTGGCAGAGCTCCATGATCGAGCCGATGAACTCGGTCGGCGCGAGGATCGTGGCGCGCACGACCGGCTCGTACACCTCACTGATCTTGCCCTCGGGGAACTCGCTGGGGTTGGTGACGGTGTGCTCGCTGCCGTCCTCCATCACCACCCGGTAGACCACGTTCGGGGCGGTGGCGATCAGGTCGAGGCCGAACTCGCGCTCCAGCCGCTCCCGGATCACGTCCAGGTGCAGCAGCCCGAGGAAGCCGACGCGGAAACCGAAGCCGAGGGCGGCCGAGGTCTCCGGCTCGTAGACGAGGGCGGCGTCGTTGAGCTGCAGCTTGTCCAGGGCCTCGCGCAGCTCCGGGTAGTCCGAGCCGTCCAGCGGGTACAGCCCGGAGAAGACCATGGGCTTGGGGTCCTTGTAGCCCCCGAGCGCCTTCGTGGCCCCCTTGTGCTGGCTGGTGACGGTGTCACCGACCTTGGACTGGCGGACGTCCTTCACACCGGTGATGAGGTAACCCACCTCACCGACACCGAGGCCGTCGGCCGACAGCATCTCGGGCGAGTTCGTCCCGATCTCCAGCAGCTCGTGGGTGGCGCCCGTCGACATCATCTTGATGCGCTCACGCTTGTTGAGCTGGCCGTCGATGACACGGACGTACGTCACGACACCGCGGTAGGAGTCGTAGACCGAGTCGAAGATCATCGCGCGAGCGGGGGCGTCCGCGACGCCGACCGGCGCGGGGATCTCCCTGACCACCTTGTCGAGCAGCGCGTCGACGCCGACGCCGGTCTTGGCGGAGACCCGGAGCACGTCGTCGGGGTCGCAGCCGACCAGGTTGGCGAGCTCCTCGGCGAACTTCTCGGGCTGCGCGGCCGGCAGGTCGATCTTGTTCAGCACGGGGATGATCGTGAGGTCGTTCTCCATCGCCAGGTAGAGGTTGGCGAGGGTCTGCGCCTCGATGCCCTGGGCTGCGTCGACGAGGAGGATGGTCCCCTCGCAGGCGGCCAGCGACCGCGAGACCTCGTAGGTGAAGTCGACGTGCCCCGGGGTGTCGATCATGTTGAGGATGTGCGTGTTGCCGGGTTCGTGGGTGGGAGCCCACGGCAGACGCACCGCCTGGGACTTGATCGTGATGCCGCGCTCGCGCTCGATGTCCATCCGGTCGAGGTACTGAGCACGCATCTGCCGCTGCTCGACCACACCGGTCAGCTGGAGCATCCGGTCGGCGAGCGTGGACTTGCCGTGGTCGATGTGCGCGATGATGCAGAAATTGCGGATCAGAGCCGGGTCGGTACGGCTCGGCTCGGGCACATGGTTAGGGGTCGCGGGCACGCAGGGTCCTGTCTCTTGAGGCGCCTTATGCCTCGGGTCGGATCAATACGTAGCTTCCATGGTCCCATGGGTGGCGACCTGGAGCGGGTTTGGGCCATTCTTCGGCCCACTGCTAGTCTGGGTGGCTGTGTCTCATGCCCTCTCAGCGCGAGGCACACCTTCAAGAAATCACCTGGTACGGGACCGGTCTCCACTTCGGGAGGCTCCTGGCCCGTGCCTGAACCTGCAAAGGCTCATTCGTGGCGAACATCAAGTCCCAGATCAAGCGGATCAAGACCAACGAGAAGGCCCGGCTGCGCAACAAGGCCGTCAAGTCCTCCCTGAAGACCGCGATCCGCAAGGCCCGCGAGGCCACTGCCGCGGGTGACGTCGAGAAGGCCACCGAGTACCAGCGCGCTGCCGCGCGTCAGCTCGACAAGGCCGTCTCCAAGGGCGTCATCCACAAGAACCAGGCCGCCAACAAGAAGTCGGCGCTTGCTTCGAAGGTCGCGTCCCTCAAGGGCTGACATCTCTCTGATCTGACCGCCGGAGGGAATCGAGCGGGCCCTCTCTCATCCGCTCCCGTCCGGCACCCCCGGATCCGCACGCGGCCTGCGTTCGCCACGCGGGTGTGGATCCAGCAGCTCGGTCCGAAGGCCCCGGCGCCCCCCTTCCCCAGGGCGGGCGGCGGGGCCTTCGGCATGCCGTCGGCATCCAGCCGATACGCCGGATTCTCCTCGCCACTGTGACGCCTGTCGCCCGGATCAGGGCGGAGGGGGATCGGGTGGGGCGTCAGCCGCGGCCTCGGGAGCGGGCGGCGCGGGCGATCGTCACGACCGCCTTCTCCAGGGCGTACTCCGGATCGTCCCCGCCGCCCTTCACCCCGGCGTCGGCCTCGGCGACCGCCCGCAGCGCGACCGCGACACCGTCGGGCGTCCACCCCCGCATCTGCTGACGCACCCGGTCGATCTTCCAGGGCGGCATGCCCAGCTCCCGGGCCAGGTCGGCGGACCGGCCACCGCGGGCGGACGACAGCTTGCCGATGGCCCGCACGCCCTGCGCGAGCGCACTGGTGATCATGACGGGCGCGACACCGGTCGACAGCGACCAGCGCAGCGCCTCCAGCGCCTCCGCCACCCGGCCCTCCACGGCCCGGTCGGCGACGGTGAAGCTCGACGCCTCGGCGCGCCCCGTGTAGTAGCGCCCGACCACGGCCTCGTCGATGGTGCCCTCGACGTCCGCGACCAGCTGGTTCACCGCCGACGCCAGCTCCCTCAGGTCGCTGCCGATGGCGTCGACCAGGGCCTGGCACGCCTCGGGCGTGGCGGACCTGCCGGTGGCGCGGAACTCCTGCCGGACGAACGCCAGCCGGTCCGCCGGCTTGGTCATCTTCGGGCAGGCCACCTCGCGCGCCCCCGCCTTGCGGGCGGCGTCGAGCAGCTTCTTGCCCTTGACCCCACCGGCGTGCAGCAGCACCAGCGTGATCTCCTCGGCGGGAGACGCCAGATAGGACGCCACGTCCTTGATGGTGTCCGCCGACAGGTCCTGCGCGTCCCGTACGACGACGACCTTGCGCTCCGCGAACAGCGACGGGCTGGTCAGCTCCGCGAGCGTGCCGGGCTGCACCTGGTCCGCGGTGAGGTCCCGTACGTCCGTGTCGGCGTCGGCGGCCCGCGCGGCGACCACCACCTCCCGCACGGCACGGTCGAGCAGCAGCTCCTCCTGACCCACGGCGAGGGTCACGGGGGCGAGGGGATCGTCGTCAGCAGTCTTCCTGGCCATCGCGTACAGCATGGCACGGGGGTACGACAACGACGGCCGGCTCCTCCCCGCACGGCGACCGGCTCCTCCCCGCACGGCGACCGGCTCCTCCCCGCACGACGACCGGGGCGGGCGCCGCGCCGGTGGCGGTCACGGCTCCTCCCGCCAGCCCTCCCACTCCCCGGCGAACGCGTCGAGCTCCTCGGGGTCGAGGCGCTCCCGCTCGTCGCGGAGCACCAGCAGCCACTGCGCGTCCTCGGCGTCGTCCTCCCCGGCCAGGGCGTCCCGCACCAGGTGCGGCTCCTCCTCGATACCGAACCGCTCGCGCAGCGCCTCGGCAGCCTCCTCGGCCGCGTCGCGGTCGGGCAGCACCAGCACATGTCTCGCATCACTCACGGGCCGATTCTCCGGCACCCGGGGAGGGCCGGAGGCCGGGGCCCCCGCTTTTGCGGCCGGGGGGTGCCTCACCCGTTCCCGCCGGGCCCCCGGACCGCCGGCACCCGGTCCAGTGCGATGCCGAACCGTTCCCGGTAGACCTCCAGCACCTCCTCGTCCGTGCCCAGCTCCCGCTCCGCACGGCTCCCGTCGGCCGCCGTCTCCTTGAACACGCGGCCGCTGAGCGTGATCCGCGCTCCCTCCTCCGTGACCCGCGAGCACACCAGCGACTGCGTGAAGTGCGAATGGGGCGAGGTGCTGTGCCACCACGCGCCGGACACGAAGTCCGCGAGCACCCGCGGCCGCCGCTCCAGCCGGTACTCCGGCCTGCCGTCCATGACGACCTCCAGGTCGGCCGACTCCTCTCCCCCTGCCGTGGGGTCCCCGCCGCGCACCCCCGCCGCGTCCGGCCCGGCCTCGGTGATCCGGAACACCCCCGCCGGGTCCCCCTGCTCGCCGCGGACGTCGAGCGCGAGCGGATGGTGGCTGTGCGCCCCGAAGCCCACGTCCGCCAGCCAGGTCCCCCCGTCCGCCGTCCCGACCTTCAGCGCCATGTGGTCGTAGGGGATGCCGAGCTCTCCCTCCTTGCCGTGCACACGCGCCGCGAGCAGCGTGACCTCGAAGCCGAGCGCGCCGAGCAACGCCCCGAACGCGCCGTTGAGTTCGTAGCAGAAACCGCCGCGGCCGGCGCTCACCACCTTGTCCAGCAGGCGCTTCTCCTCCAGGACGATCTCCTCGCCGAGGTGGATCGACAGGTTCTCGAAGGGCACGGTGCGCAGATGGCGCAGATGCAGCTCGCGCAGGGCCTCGGCGGTGGGCCGGGCCGGACGCTCGGCCCCCAGACGGCTCAGGTAGGCATCGATCTCCACGGAATCCATGCCCTCAGTCTCCCGCCACCGCCAGATCCGCACCCTCACCGGTGACCGCGAGCGCCCCGTCCCGGTCCGTGCTCAGCACCACCGCTCCCTGGGCCCGCAACGCCGCGACCGTGCCGGGGGCGGGATGCCCGTACGGGTTTCCAAGGGGTCTCCGACTAGCAGTTCAAGGAGACACCCCCATGGTGGCAAAACCGCAGGTCAACAGGGCTCGCAAGGGTGCAGGGGTCCGACTCGCTAGTGCCCCCGGTATGACGACTCAACTCAGGGGCGTATCCGCCCTCCGACTGTCCGTCCTGACTGACGAAACCACCTCGCCCGAGCGGCAGCGGGCAGCCAATCAGGGCGCCGCTCACGCGCTGGGTATCGACCTGGGCGACCGTGAGGCCGTTGACCTGGGAGTCAGCGCGAGCAAAACAACGCCTTTCGAGCGCCCGGAATTGGGAGCGTGGCTGAGGCGCCCCGACGAATTCGACGCGCTGGTTTTCTGGCGTTTCGATCGCGCCGTTCGGTCCATGGACGACATGCACGAGTTGGCTAAGTGGGCGCGCGAGCACCGGAAGTTGATTGTGTTTGCAGAGGGGCCGGGCGGCCGACTGGAGTTGGATTTCCGCAACCCGCTAAACCCGATGGCTCAGCTCATGGTGACTCTGTTCGCGTTCGCCGCGCAGATGGAAGCTCAGTCCATCCGCGAGCGAGTCACCAGCGCACAGGCAGCTATGCGCCTCATGCCCCTCCGCTGGCGTGGCTCGCGTCCACCGTATGGCTACATGCCCGCGCCACTTGAAAACGGCGGAGTCACCCTGGTGCAGGACCCTGACGCCGTGGCTGTTCTTGAACGCATCATCAAAGAACTAAAGGGTGACCCGTTCAACGGCGTTGCCCCCAAGAGTCTCGCTGCGATCGCCCGAGACCTTAATGCCGACGGTATTCCCTCGTCTCGCGACCATTGGAGCCTCAAGCAGGGGCGGAAAACTGGCGGTAAGACTGGAGGCAACGCCGGTGAGACTGTCGTACGCGAACAGTTCACTTGGAAGCACAGCGCCATCAGAGAACTGATGCTCAGCGAACGCCTGTTGGGATGGAAGGTGACCGAAAAGGGAGTGGTTCGGGACAGCGAGGGTCGGCCCGTCATGGCCACCGCCGAACCCATTCTCACCCGCGAGGAATTCGACGCCATCGGGGCAATACTCACCGCCCGCAGTGTAGACAACAAGAAACCTGATCGAGTGGACACCGTGGCCTTGCTGCTCCGAGTAATTCACTGCGCTGGCTGCGGGGGACGCATGTATCTCCACCAGCCGTCCCCTAACAGCAAGAGCACCAGCAAGACCCACACCTATAAGTGCAACGCAAATGCGCGGGGCCAAAACTGCGATGCGCGAGCCATCATTAAGCGAGAATGGGCAGAGGAATACGCAGAGCGTGAATTCCTGCGGATGCTCGGCGCACTGGAAGTCACGCAAACGCGCACCATTCCCGGCTATGACCCTCAGCCCGAGATTGACGCCACTCTCGCTGAGCTTGAGGATCACATGACTCAGCAGGGGCGGCATAAGTCAGCCTCCGCTAAGGCAGCGTGGCAGAAACGCGCAGATGCCCTTGACGCCCGACTCGCTGAGCTTGAGACCCGCGAAAAGGTAGAGCCCCGTATCGAGGAAACGCGCACGGGCAAGAACTACGCAGACCTCTGGGCGAAAGCAGACATGGCAGGCAGGCGACAGCTCATGCAAGAGGCCGGAGCACGTTTGGACGTGAGGCGCGGGAAGCGGGGGCGGCAGTTCAGGTTGGATGAGGAACGCGTTGAATTCAGCGTCCGTAACCCGTTCTTCGCCGATGCGGCAGCGGAACTTACGGCTATGGCCGACTTCCTAGAAGCGGACGCTAACGGCTGCCTGTAGGAATGGCACAGGCCCGGCCGGATCTTGGCGGACAGACCGGGCCTGTGTCCTACAACAGGCGCCCATGGGCTCACCGGGGGCGCTGGGCAGCTAGACGCCTGTACGCCCCATTGAGCGCCTTACAGCCCCTCTTGGTCCCCGTGGTCCGGAGGGGCCTTTTTACGCCCTCAGACGGCCACACAGGGGATTTCGGCGAGTCGGTCGGCGCCGGGCAGCGAGGGACCAACTACACCAAAAACCTGACTGCCCGTCAGATAAGCTAACTCTGACCTGGGTTTTCTCACCAGCAATGTAGAAGTGTAGTTGTGCACCTATTTTCAATTCCCCTATGAGGTCTCTAAGGGAAACCCAAAACGACTGCACATCTACACTTCTACATTGCTGCCCTAATCGTCACCGTGACGATACTAGGCGACCCACTCGCTAGCTAATAGCTGAAGGTAGAAGCATGCCGACAGGGATTCGCCTCCGTGTACCGGGGTTTCGACTCGCTAGAACATAGACATGGGGCGCGTTGCGGCGTGCGGACCGGATGACTATTCCCGTAGCCCGCGCAGCTTCCCGCCCCCTTCCCGCTGCTGGACCGCCAGTCCGAATGAGCAGCACATCAAAGACAGCCCATCTGCCGGGCAGTGCCAGTGCACAGGTATAGGCAGACCGACTGGCCCCCAGTGGCGTAGGTCGAGCAGTTACCGGGACTCCTGGCGGTCCTCCCGGTTACTCGCTCCCTGCGTCGCTGGGGGTTTTCGTCATTTCTGAACAGGACCGCATCCCATGTCACCTACCGATCTATGCGGCGCTACGGCGCTGCTCATTGACCAGGAATATGACCATGCCTGACGTCATCGAGCATGACGCCGTGCTAACCATCCTGCGCTCACTCACGGAATCCGGCGCCGACATTCTCGCCGCCCTCGCTGAGTTGAGCGCGCCGACCGATGAACCTGACCCTTGGGCGCCGGTCGACATTGAGGCTGTCCTATCCGGGCAACTGACCGCCCCTGATGCCGAGTTGCTACGCAGGACCGATGGCGCCGCGCTGCTCTATCCGGGCCGTGTCCACATGTTCTACGGCGAAAGCGAATCGGGGAAAACCTGGGTTGCCCTTCATGCGGTGGCCGTGCTGCTCGCTGAGGGCGGGACCGCGCTTTACGTCGACCTTGAATCGGACGCGACGACGGTCGTTGGCCGCCTCATGTCGCTAGGAGTCCCCTCAGAGGCCCTACGCGAGCGTTTCACGTACGTACGCCCCGATGCCCCGCCGAGTAGTTCGCCGGGCTTTCAACGGCTGCTCAGGACCCCGTACGACCTCGCTGTGATTGACGGCAGTTCAGACGCCTACGCGCTGTTCGGCCTCAATCAGAATGACGCCGCTGACGTGTCGCTGTTTATGCGCAAGTTGCCTCGGCCACTCGCTGAGGGTTCCGGCGCCGCAACGATCCTGATTGACCACGTACCTAAGGGCTCGGGCGGACGGTTCGCGCAGGGCTCACAGAACAAACTCAGCGCAGTAACCGGCGCCGCCTATCTGATCGAGCCGACAGAGGCCCTGGGCGCTGGTGTGCGGGGCGTTGTGGTCATGCGGGTGACAAAGGACCGGCCGGGCAAGGTACGCGCTGTGGCGGGCGTCTACCGCAAGTCGGACCGGACGCAGATAGCTGCGCAAGTCGTCATTGACTCAACAGGCGGCAGCACAGTGTTTGAGGTACAGCCGCCCGACGCTGACGACGACGTGTCCAAGGCTGACGAGTGGGAAAACCTGAAACTCCGGATTATTGAGTATCTGGACGCCTATCCGGGCGCCGGAATCACTCAGATTCGTGACGGCGTAACGGGGTCCTCCAGCAAGGTCGCGGAAGCACTCGGCCAACTTGTCATGGTCGGCCGTGTACGCGCTGAGACTGGCAAGCGTAAAGACACGTTCCGGCATTTCGTCGCCGACCCACTTACCGCTGATTACTCCGATGGGCAAGGCATCTTCGCCCACAACTAGCCCGCCCCTAGCTCACCCTTCGTTCGTTCCCGTTCCCTGCTTAAGAAGAGCAGGGGAACGAACGGAACTATGGATGAGCGGAAGGGCATTTTCTGAGAGGAACAACCATGGTTGATAACCCCTGGGTGCGCATAGCTGACGCTAAGGCAGAGCAGCAGTACAGGGCTCTAGCCGTCGACCTTCCCGCCGCCCTCCGCAATGCAGACGCCGAGGCTGGCCGAGCAGCTATGCAAACCGCCGTTGACGTCGCCGAGTGGTTCGAATCTCAGGGCGTCATCACGCAGTGGGGCGTGGCAGGCGCTAACGAATGAGCAAACCATCACGTACCCGCTGACCTGGGCGAATGCCCCAGCCGGCGAAATCCCTAGATTTTGGGAGCAAACATGAGCGCTAACGCGCCCTCACCAACCGATATTGCCGCACAAAATCAGCGTAAGCGAGGCAGTGCGCGTACACGCGTCGCGCTGGAGGCAGTCATAACCGCTCTGGCCGAGTCCATCGAGCAGGACAGTGAAGCAATCGACATTGACGACGTAGCGACGCTCACTCGGCTTACCGAGGCTGTAGCGAGGCTCACGCAGGCTCAGGCCGCTTGCACAGCGGCGCTAAACCAGCGTCACGTGCAGATGCAGGGGGCGCAGCGATGACCGCCAGCGACGCTCAGATTGCCCGTGCGATGGCTGAGGTAGTCGAGCCTGCCCCCGGCACCTCGCCGACTTTCTCGTTTCTCTATTCCGCCGTACGCGCCGTGCTGGACCGTGAGGGCGCGTCAGCCTCAATGGGTGACGTTAAGCGGATAGCGCGGGCCGCTGGAATTCGTTTCTCGTTTGATACCAGCGACATTCAGCGCGTCGTGAATGTTCGTGTGCACCATCCGAGCCCCATATTGCCTCCCCCACCGCCCGAGCGGGACAACCTGGGTGACCTCATACGGAGGACATTCAGTGGCTGAGCACGGGAATGGTCGCCTACGTCGAGCAGCCGAACGGCTCGCCTATGCGCGGACACTCCGCGAGGCATCCCAGGGGCGCCGCTCGCTGGTTTCCCACGGCGATCTAGCAGCCGCCTTCAATGACGTTTTCCCGCAGCTTCGCGGACCGGCTGACATGCCCGCCGCTGAGTATTACGAACTAGTCGCTGACGCCGTTTGGAAGGGCGTACAGCGCGCAGCAAACAACCTAATGGAGCACTGAAAATGACCGAGAATCACACTGAATTCACCGGCGCCGGTAGCGAAACCGACCCGCTGACCTTCACTGTCCGCCTACCTGCCCCCGATGCGGTGGACGTTGCTATTGGCGGGCTTGCCAAGACTGCCAAGGACTACGCTGCCGCCTTCAGTCGCAATGCTGACCTGAGCAGCAACCTGCCCGCTGACGTGCGCCAGATTGTCTCCGGTGCCTCTGACGCGATCACGTCGACCCTTCAGACCGCCTATTCGGCGCGTGTCAAGGCCGATAACTTCCGAAATGACCTCAGCCTGTACCCGCAGGGGCGAGAAATGCTGGCCAATGAGGCGACTAAGACGGCTGTGGACGCTGTGGCCGAGTCGTTCGCTAAGGCTGACGATCAATTGCAGGTGGCTTCCGCCGTCACTTATGAGGCTGCCCGCCCCCGCATTTCGCCGAATGAGGCCATGCCAGCCCGCGCTGACCTGGCGATGATCACTAAGCGGCACGGAAACAGCCTTGGCACCCTCGTTGACGCCCTTAGGGGCCTTGCTCAGCGCAGTGACGCGGTAGGCGCTCTGGTGGCCGATCAGGGGTACCTGGGCGACTTCCTAACGGCGCAGGGAATCGACCCTGATATGCGTGAGGCGATCCTCACGGCCGTAAGCCATGAGGTTGTTAAGGCTGCCTCGCTGAGTGGTGATCCTGCTCGCGCTGCTGCTGCCCGTACGAATCTCGCCCTCACTGAGCTGCGTAAGGCTCGCGTTGCCGCCAACAGCTTTACTCGCCTCATTCTCCAGCGCTGACCGAGCGGCGATGGGCCAGACCACCTACCAAACTCGGTATGTGCTCTGGCCCTTTCGCTGTGAATTCAAGGCCAATACTCACGATGAGTAATGGTCCGCCATGTCCGTTTAGGGTAATGGGGGTGGGGATGGACCCCTTGCCCCCCTTGGGACATTGAACGCGGGGGAGGTCTCCGACATGCGCGCTCGGGGGGAAATACGCTCCGTGTTCAAAGACCCCGTTCCGTAACCAATCAGAGGTAACTCACGGTGAATAACGAAAATCTGCGCCGTGGCCGTTCACGCCCCGGTATTGCCCGCACCACCTTGCCCGCTGAATCCGACCTACCAACCCCGCTACCGCCCGCCCGCGCTGATTCCTGGACCGATGATCAGGTTGCCCGCTGGGTTGAATTGTGGAGTGGTCCCAGCGCGAACCTGTGGGACGACAGCGCGCGCGGAATGGTCGCACTGCTGGTGGAGTTGGAAGCGCTCGGCACGAATGTGAACGCCGCCCAACTCACTGAGGTGCGCCGCATTTCTGAGACGCTGCTACTCACCCCCGGCTCACTCGCTGCTGCGGGCTATGCGCTCCCCGGCTGGCCTGAATGAGCGCCCGCCGCAGAGCAATCGCGGCGCGGAATACCGGCACTGAGCCCGCCGAGCAGCGCCCTTATGGCCCCTGGAATGAGCGCGACGCAACCGGCTGGACCATTTGCACTGCGCATAACTACGGCGTAGCCCCCGGTACAACCTGCCTGCGCTGTCGGCTCGCCACTAAAACGTGACCTCACATACCAAATTCGTAGGTGGTGCCCTAGCTCGCTGAGCCGGGGCACTTTCCCTTTGCCTCGGAGTTTCCCTTGTCTCGCCTCAGATCACTGGATTGGCTCGGCGCATTCGCGCTGATTGCCGCCCTAGTTGCAACTGCCAGCGCTGAATACGCCCTAGCCCGAGCAGTTGGGTTCGGGACTTTCACAGCGGGGTGCGTACCTGCCGCCCTAGATGTGTACGCCCTCCGCGCATTCGCTGTCCGGCGCGACGTATCCGCCGTAGTGGCCGCGCTGATCCTGACGAATGCGCTCGCGCACCTGGTGAGTGCAGGGCTGATTCCCGTATCCGTTCCGCTGGTTGTGGCAGTCAGTGCGATAGCGCCCCTCGTGCTGTGGCGCGTTAAGTCCCTGAGTGCCCCTGTGAGCGCCCCTGAGCCTGCGCCAGTAGCCGCCGAGCCTGAGCCCGCTTCGCGCCCCGCAGAAAGCCACACAGCCATTCCGGCGAGTGCATCCGCTGATCCATTGTTGCCGCAGGTGCGAGCGTTCATCGAGCAGACACAGCGGAATGCGGGCAAGGTTCCCTCGCTGCGTGAACTACAGGCGCACTTCCGGATCGGGCAGGCTCGCGCTCAGCGCATCCGTGTGCAACTCGCCGGGGGTGCAGCATGAGTCAGCGCACCTATGCCGAGTGGCGCGCGCATTTCTTGGCCAACCCCGAGGCAGCCGCCGCCCCGCTGTGGACCATGCCGACTGCCGATCAGCGAAATGCGGCCGTGGCCGTCCGGACTCACCGCGCTTACCGCGAGCAGCGACGGCGCATGACGGACGACTCTGCGGAATGGATCGAGCCGCTGTCGCTGTCCCGCGTGACTGAGCTGACGAACCCGTATCTCGACGTCGAGTAGCAAGAGCCCCCGCCCTGGGAATCCCTGGGGCGGGGGCTTTTCTGCGTCTAGGCAGCGGGATGCTCGGCCAGCAACGCGGAGACTTCCGGCACGTCTGCGTACTCCTGCAAGCGGCGCAGGATCACCCGTACCCGTTCCGCTGTTCGCTCTGACGGTATGTCAGTTGCAAGGTCGATTACCCGTTCCGCAACTGCCGCCGACTCTTCCGGCTCGCCCCCATCGGCCAGCGCAACGGCCAGCCACGACAGATACAGAGCCATTTCCCGCGTGTGTGCTGCGTTGTATTCGGCGAGAACGTTTCGCAGCAATGGGACAGCGCGCAAGGGGCGGCGAATCTCTGTGAAAACGCGCGCCTCCATCACCTTTAGTTCGCCAGCGTCGACCCAATAGAGATAGTCCGGTGACTCTATTCCCTCGCTGTCCTCGCTGAGTGCTTGCTCGGCTTCCCCTAGGGCGCGAATTGCAGCCTGCCCATTCGCTACGCCCCCCGCTTTCGTGTGCGCCCACGCCACTCGATCGAGATACAGCGCGCGGGCTTTAGGTGGAGCATCGGCGCCAGCGTCATGCAGGGCGACTTGCGCCAGGGTCAGCCCCTCGGATTCCCGCCCTGTGTTGCTGAGTTGGTAGGCGAGTGATCCGGCGAGATTGCCGGTTAGCGTCGCATCCTCGGCCTGCCTCGCTGCGATGATTCCCAGCCGGTAAATGCGCTCGGCTTCCGCGTGCTGGCCAGCGTCCGAGGCGATCCATCCGGCGATCTGAGCCAACTCCCCAATCTGGCGCAGCAATTCGCGCCCCACCTCACCGCTGTGCGTCGACTCCTGATAGAGCCTCACGGCCCGTTTCAGGTCGCGCAGCGCGGGCCGGATGAGATCTCCGCCAGCGAGCACGTCATCGGCCAGCCGCAGACCGTGCACCCGCTGTTGCAAGTCGGCGACCGTGCCCATTCCGATACGGCGCCCGCCAGTGCCGCTCAGAGGGGCCAGCGGATCACCTTCGGGCAGGAAGTCGGCGAGGGTCGGCATAGGCGGCTGAGCGGGCGCCAGGGGCTCGCGGAGCACGTCTAGGGAGACTCCCAGGGCGGCAGCGATAACCGGCAGCCATTCACGCGGGGTTCGGGTGCCGCGCTCCCACCGGCTGACCTCATGTCGCCCCACCGGCTCGCCCTGCACCTGGGCCACTCGGCAGATCTCACGCGCTAGACGTCCCTGCGACCACCCGCGCTGTTCGCGCAGGCGTTTGATGTTGGCCCCGATTCCGCTGCTCATGCCTCAATTCTGGCCCACACTAGGCCCACTTGTGGCCCCTAGTTGCTGATTAATCCCCGAACGATTCTGGGTTGCCCGGTAGTCGACGTGAGGGGGCCACATGGCCAGCGAAACGGGGCCGGTTGCGGTGGCAGGCTGCGGGACCTGCTCGGCGCTGGATAGGTCGCGGCAGATTGCGCGGGAAGTGGGCAATACGCGCGCCGCCGCTCTCTGGGATAGAGAGATCAGTAACCACCCGCACAGACGGATGACCGATTGGCGCCGCGCTGGCGAAATGCGTGTCTGGGGCGTGGCGCAGTGAGTGAGCCGTTGCGCTATCCGGCGCCGCCCGTTGTTCTGCCGCTCGATGATTGGCTGTATGAGGCTCGGCCGGTATCCGGCTGCCAAACGTGCGCGGGTGCCGCTACAGCGCTGGAGGCAGCCAAGCGAGCCGGTAAAGCGTGGGACCGATTCGAGGCCGCGCGAGTTATCCGGGCGCATCCGCATGACAAGCGCCCCTGAGCGCCCTAAACCGCGTGCAGGACGAACGGGCGGTGAGGCGCCATGGTCCCTTTGGAAATGGGGCGACCTCTGCGGCTGCTGCGCTGGGCTCGGCGAAATCTGGTGCGATGGCTGCTGCGGATTCGGCGGCTGTCAGCGCTGCGGATGGACCGAGCGGCGCCCCTGCCCGGTCTGCGTAGGTGGCGACGCTGAGCCGGTCCGCTGGAATTGAATGTGCCCCCGCCTGTGGCTATTGCTCGGGCGGGGGCAATGCTGTTTTCAGCGCGCGCTCAGAGCCTCGCGGAGTGCTGTTTCCAGTGCTATTGCGGCCGGTGAGTTAAGCCGTGCTCCGCGTGCCTCGGCGACCTGGGCGACGTCCTGCACGGCGGTCGCAAGTTTCCGAATCAGCGAGCACAGATCAGCGCGCGAGACTTCCGGCCGAGCCATGGCCAGCGCGTAGGCGGCATCGTTCCGCGCTGCGTTGATGACCAGTGCTTCGGTACGGTCCATGATCCGCTGCTCGCCGCTGGGCTCATTCATGCCAACTCCGTTTCAAGGCGCCGCTTTTCGACGTCATAAGCCTACGGAGGTTGGGGGGCTGCTGGGCGCCGCCGAGTGGCCCCGTGCTGACACCCTGACTTGGGCTGTATGGGTGCGCTGACCTGGGCGAACGTGCTAGAACTGGAAGTCACGACCCTTTGGGTTGTCCACGCCCGCCGAGATCAGCGCCAGCCGCGGCGCCACCCGGCGCAGCAGCCCCGGATCCTGGTACGCGGAGCCGTGGTGCGCCACCTTGAGCACGTCCACCCCGCCCAGCAGGGCCCCGGCCGGCGATCTCAACAAGGCGCGCTGCGCCGGGGGTTCGAGGTCTCCGAGCAGCAGCAGCCGCAGGCCCGCCGACCGGACGAGCAGGGTGACGCTCGCGTCGTTCGGGCCTTCCGGGACCATCGCCGGACCCGGTGGCGGCCACACCACGCGCCAGCTCAGGCCGCCGGTGCGGCGCGCCTCCCCGGCGGTGGCCCGCGTCACCGGGATGCCCCGCGCCGCCGCCTCCCGTCGTACGAACTCCGCCTGGTCCGCCGGTTCCTGGTGTCCCGTCGTCTCGATGGCCCCGACCTGCCGACCCTTCAGGACGCCGGGCAGGCCCGCCACGTGGTCCGCGTGGAAGTGCGTCAGGACGACCAGGGGGATCCGTGTGATGCCGAGGGTGCGCAGGCACCGGTCGGCCAGCACCGGGTCGGGTCCCGCGTCCACGACCACGCCCGTCTCCGCGCCCGCCGCGAGCACCGTCGCGTCGCCCTGCCCGACGTCGCACATCGCGAACCGCCACCCGGGCGGCGGCCACCCCGTGACCACCCGGGTCAGCGGCGGCGGCTGCACCACGGCCAGCACGAGCAGCGCCCCGAACACCCCGCACCACCACGGATGCCGCACCAGCCGGCGCCCCGCGAGCAGCACGGCCACCGTGGCCAGGGCGAGCAGCGCCGCCCCGGTCCAGCTGCCCGGCCAGTCCACGCCCGCACCGGGCAGCGCGGCGCCGGTCCGGGCGACGTCCGCGATCCACCCGGCGGGCCACCCCGCGCACCAGGCGAGCGCCTTCGCCACCGGCATCGCCCACGGCGCCATGGCCAGCGCCGCGAACCCCAGCACCGTGGCCGGCGCGATGGCGAACTCCGCGAGCAGGTTGCAGGGAACCGCCACCAGGCTCACCCGGGCCGAGAGCACCACCACGACCGGCGCGCACAGCGCCTGTGCGGCGGCAGCGGCGGCCAGCGCCTCGGCGAGCCGCGGCGGGACCCGGCGCCTGCGGAGCGTCGCGCCCCAGCGGGGCGCGAGGGTGAGCAGGGCGCCGGTGGCCAGGACGGAGAGCAGGAAGCCGTAACTTCGGGACAGCCACGGGTCGTACAGCACCAGCAGCAGCACGGCGGTCGCGAGCGCCGGGATCAGCGACCGGCGGCGCCCGGTGGCCAGGGCGAGCAGGGTCACCGCCCCGCAGGCCGCGGCCCGCAGCACACTCGGGTCGGGCCGGCACACGACGACGAACCCGAGGGTGAGCGCCCCGCCGAGCAGCGCGGTCATCCGCAGCGGGATGCCGAGGCGGGGTGCGAGCCCACGGCGCTCGACGCGTTGGGCGAGTCCGGGTGGGCCGACGAGCAGGACGAGGATGATCGTGAGGTTGCTCCCCGACACCGCCAGCGTGTGCGCCAGGTCGGTCTCCTTGAACGCCTCGTCCAACTCCGGGGTGATCCGCGCGGTGTCCCCCACGACGAGCCCGGGCAGCAGCGCCCGGGCGTCGGCGGGCAGCCCGTCGGTCGCCTCCCGCAGCCCCGCCCTCAACCGCCCCGCCAGCCGCTGGGCCGCCGACGGCTCCCCCACCACCTGCGGCACCGTGGGGTCCCGCACCCGCAGCACGGCCGCGACGTCACCGCTGTCGGACGGCGGCACGACACGTGCCGTCACCCGTACCCGTGTGGAGGGCAGCAGAGCCAGCCAGGGGGACGGTCGGTCCTCCACGGTGCCTGGCGGCGGGTCGGCGGAGGAAGCGGTCCGCCGCTCGACGTCGACCACCATCAGCACCGGTGTCCGGGTCACCACGGTCGTGCCGTCCCGCGTCTCCACGCGCCGGACGTCCGCGTCGAACAGCACGGCGGTCGGCGCCGGTGCCGGTCCTCGCACCGGAGGCCGGTAGAGCCGGGGGTCGGAGGTGATCTCCGCCTCGGCGATCACCGTGGCGTACCGGTCGGCAAGGCCCGGCAGCGGACCGCGCCGCAGGTCGGCTCCGTGCAGCCCGGCGGAGACGGCGGCCGCGGCGACGCAGAGCAGGACGGCGGCGGCCGTGGCGCGTGGCCAGCCGGACCGGCCCGTCACCCGGCCGTGCGCCCCGCCCATCCGCAGGGTCAGCAGGACGCCCGCCGCGACCAGGCACCCGACCGCCGTGCCGGTCACCCACGCCGGTGCGGCGTCCAGCATCACCGCCGACGTGGCCCAGGCGGCCAGGGCGGGCGGCACCAGCCGCAGATCCGCCGGCCCTTCCTGCCGCGGATGGGACGCCCCGAGCCGGCTGCCGGACGCCGCGTGCACGGCGGCACGGGTGCCGCGCCGGGCCTCGCTGTCCTGGGAGTCCTGCTGATCACGCCACTCGTCCGCGGCCCGCCCGCCGCCGTACCCCTCCCCCTTCATGGCCGTACGAGGTTCCGCAGGTCGGCGAAGCGGCGGTCGCCGATGCCGTTCACGTCGCGCAGTTCGTCCACCGAGCGGAAGCCACCGTGCCGGGTGCGGTGGTCGATGATGTGCTGGGCCAGCACCGGCCCCACACCCGGAAGCGTGTCGAGCTGCTCCAGCGTGGCCGTGTTGAGCGACACCGGTGCGGTGGGCGCGCCCCCGGCACCGGCGACGCCGCCCGTCCCCGCGGCCGGGGCGGGTCCGGGGGCACCCGGCGGAGCGCCGACGATCACCTGCTCACCGTCCACCAGGAAGCGGGCCTGGTTCAGCCCGTCCGTGTCCGTGCCGGGCCGCACCCCACCGGCCGCCCGCAGGGCGTCGGCGACGCGCGAGCCGGCGGGCAGCCGGTGCACGCCCGGTTCACGGACCTTTCCGCTCACGTCGACCACGATCTCGGCGCCGGGCGAGACCGCGGCGCCCGGCCCCGCGGACGCCATCGCGTCGGACTCGGCTGCCCCGCCCGACGCTTCGTCACCGTGGGAGGCCGCCGCGCTCACCACCTCGGGAGCCCGCACGGGCTGCACCCGGCCGGCCCAGAAGTGCTGCACGGCCAGGGCGCCGGCGAGGGCGAGCACGGCGACGAGCGCGATCACACTGCGCCGCTCCAGACCGCACCGCGTCTGCACCCACACCGGCATCCGCTCCCACAGCGCCGGCCCCAGCCTCCCCCGCAGCCCTCGAGCGACCGGGTCCCGGGAACCGGGAGCGCGATCAGGCCCGAGGTCGAGATCGGGCTCGGGAGCGCGATCAGGCCCCAGGTCGAGATCGGGCTCGGGACCACCACGCGACCCGCCGCCGGCGTCGGACGCCACCGCGCCCGCCGCCCCCGGCGGCCCCGTCCCCGACACCCGCCGCTCCCCGCCCCGTTCGGCGAAGATCAGCTCAGCCCTGCGCCGCAGCTCCTGCGCCGAAGCCCGGCGCTGCCCAGCCCTGCTCCGGCCGCCGTCATGTCCGCCGCGCCGATGACGGACGCGGCCGTCGGAGGCGGGCCCGCGTCCGGGGCCGCTGGTGACCCCCGTGGCGCGGGCACCCGGAGAAGTACCCGTCGAAGTACGTGATCGAAGTGCCATGCCACGAGCATCCGGCACCCGTCGCATTCGCGATGATCTTGCTCAATTTCCGTGGACGGGACGTCGGTTGTGGACAACCACGCCATCCGTACGGGTGATCCGCGAGCCGGTCACCGGGGCGAGACCACGACCCCCAGCAGACCCGGACCGGTGTGCGCCCCGATCACCGCGCCGACCTCGCTGACGTGCAGGTCGGCCAGCCCCGGTACCCGGGTGCGCAGCCGCTCCGCGAGCGCAGAGGCCCGTTCGTGGGCCGCGAGATGGTGCACCGCGATGTCGACCCGGGCGCCACCCGCCCGCTCGGCGGCGATCTCCTCCAGCCGCGCGATCGCCTTGGACGCCGTCCGCACCTTCTCCAGGAGGTCGATGCGGCCCCCGTCCAGCTGGAGCAGGGGCTTCACCGCGAGCGCGGAGCCCAGCAGCGCCTGTGCCGCGCCGATCCGGCCGCCGCGGCGCAGGTATTCGAGGGTGTCGACGTAGAAGTAGGCGGCCGTGCCCCCGGCGCGTTTCTCGGCGGCGGCGACGGCCTCGTCGACGGTGCCGCCGGCCTCCGCCGTCTCGGCGGCGGCGAGCGCGCTGAACCCGAGGGCCATGGCGACCATCCCGGTGTCCACCACCCGTACGGGCACCGGCGCCTCGCGCGCCGCGAGCACCGCGGCGTCGTAGGTGCCGGAGAGTTCGGCGGACAGGTGCAGGGACACGATGCCCGTGGCGCCGGACTCGGCGACCTTGCGGTAGTGCTCGGCGAAGACCTGGGGGCTGGGGCGCGAGGTGGTGACGGGGCGTCGCTTCTGCAACGCCTGGGCGAGCGAACGGGTCGAGATCTCGGTGCCCTCGAGGAGCGCCTGGTCGCCGAGGACCACGGTCAGGGGGACCGCGGTGATGCCGTGGCGCTGCATCGTCCGGGGCGGCAGGTAGGCCGTTGAATCGGTGACGATCGCGACATGGCGGGACATGAGCTGGAGGTTACCTGGCGTAGTGCCCGGGCGGCAGCCCGACCCCGCTCAGCCGGTGCCGTCGTGACCGGAACGGATCGTGCCGCGGGCTCAAGTCGTGCTCTCCGGGCGGGGCTTCTTCTGCCACGGATACGTCGGGCGGGGCGCGGGCGGCGTGATGGCGGGCCTCGTCGGCTCCTCGGCCTGCCGGGTCCGGGGGGTGTCCGTCCAGGTCTGCTCGGGTGCCGCTCCGGAGTCCGTGGCGGGGGCGTCCGGCCACGGGGGCGGCGCGGGGCGCTCCGAGGAGTCCGTCGACGAGGGCTCGGACGCCTCGGTCTGCCAGTGCCGCAGGGCGCCGGCCTCCATGTCGATCTGGGCGCTGAGGGAGTCCAGATCGTCGTCGGCGAAGCGGTGGGCGCGGTCGCGGGCCGCCCAGCGCAGTGAGTCGGCGGAGTGCGTGATGCGCTCGGTGCGTTCACGCAGGCCGGGCAGCCGGGCGGCGAGCGTGGCGCGGTCCGGTTCGGACTCCAGGCGGCGCAGCTCGCCGTCCAGTTCGTGGCCGTGGGCGCTGAGCCGCTGGAAGAGGGCGAGGGACTCCTTGACGGACCCGTCCTCGGCGGCGAGGGCCTCCAGCGCCTCCTGTGTGGCCCGCATGGAGGTGCGCAGGGAGAGGCGGAGCCGGGCGACCTCACCGGCGGGGCCGGGGCGCCCGAGCGCCTTGGCCTTGAGGGTGTGGTCCTCGACGGTGCGGCGGGCCTGGGTGATGTGCCGGTCGGCGCTGCGCTTGGCGGCGCCCACGACCTTGACGGTGGCGAACACGCCGAGCGCGACGAAGAGCACGAAGAGCAGGGCGACGACTGCGAACACTGCTTCCACGGGCTCCTCCTACCTGCCGCGGCGTGCGCCACGCCGCTTCTCCACGGTAAACGCTACGGGCAGGTCCGGAGTTCCACCGGAACCCCGAACCTGCCCGTAGGGGATCACCCCGACCGGTCGCGGCGGCGCCTACGCCGGGACGATGTTCACCAGCTTCGGCGCCCGCACGATGACCTTGCGGATGCCGGCCCCGCCCAGCGCGGCGACGACCTTCTCGTCGGCCAGCGCGGCCTTCTCCAGGTCCTCGTCGGAGATCGACGGCGCGACCTCCAGGCGGGCCTTGACCTTGCCCTTGATCTGGACGACGCAGGTGACGGTGTCGTCCACCAGGTAGGCCGGGTCGGCGACCGGGAAGTCGTGGTGGACGACCGAGTCCTCGTGGCCCAGCTTGCGCCACAGCTCCTCGGCGATGTGCGGGGCCAGCGGCGCGACCATCAGCACCAGGGCCTCGGCGACGGAGCGGGAGACGGCGCCCCCCGCCTTGGTCAGGTGGTTGTTCAGCTCGGTGACCTTGGCGATGGCGGTGTTGAACCGCATGTTCTCCAGGTCGCCGCGCACGCCGTCGATCGCCTTGTGCAGGGCGCGCAGCGTCTCCTCGCCGGGCTCGGTGTCGACGACGGTCACCTCGCCGGTGGTCTCGTCGACGACGTTGCGCCACAGACGCTGCAGCAGCCGGAACTGGCCGACCACCGCGCGTGTGTCCCACGGCCGGGACACGTCCAGCGGGCCCATGGCCATCTCGTACAGGCGCAGGGTGTCGGCGCCGTACTCGGCGCAGATCTCGTCCGGAGTGACGGCGTTCTTCAGGGACTTGCCCATCTTGCCCAGCAGCCGGGAGACCTTCTCGCCCTGGTACCAGTAGGCGCCGTCGCGCTCCTCGACCTCGGCCGCCGGTACGGCGATCCCGCGCGCGTCCCGGTAGACGTAGGCCTGGATCATGCCCTGGTTGTACAGCTTGTGGAACGGCTCCGCGGAGGAGACGTGCCCCAGGTCGTGCAGGACCTTGGACCAGAAGCGGGCGTACAGCAGGTGCAGCACGGCGTGCTCGGCGCCGCCGACGTACAGGTCGACACCGCCGTGCGGCATGCCCGGGCGCGGGCCCATCCAGTACCGCTCGATCTCGGGGTCGACCAGCCGCTCGTCGTTGTGCGGGTCCAGGTAGCGCAGCTCGTACCAGCAGGAGCCGGCCCAGTTGGGCATGGTGTTGGTCTCGCGCCGGTAGCGCTTGGGGCCGTCGCCCAGGTCCAGGGTGACGTTGACCCAGTCCTCGTTGCGGGACAGCGGCGTCTCGGGCTGGGTGTCGGCGTCGTCCGGGTCGAAGGTGCGCGGGCTGTAGTCCTCGACCTCGGGCAGCTCCAGCGGCAGCATCGACTCGGGCAGCGCGTGGGCGATGCCCTCCTCGTCGTAGACGATCGGGAAGGGCTCGCCCCAGTAGCGCTGCCGGCTGAACAGCCAGTCGCGCAGCCGGAAGTTGACGGTGCCCTCGCCGCGGCCCTCCGTCTCCAGCCACTCGGTGACGCGCGCCTTGGCCTCGACGACGCCCAGGCCGTCCAGGGAGACGTGGTCGCCGGAGGAGTTGACGATCTTCGCGTCGTAGGAGACGAAGGCGTCGTCCCACGTCGACGGGTCGGTGCCGCGGCCGTCGGTGGGCTCGACCACGCAGACGATGGGCAGTTCGAAGGCGCGGGCGAAGGCGAAGTCGCGCGAGTCGTGGGCCGGGACGGCCATGATCGCGCCGGTTCCGTAGCCCATCAGGACGTAGTCGGCGATGAAGACGGGGACCTTCTCGCCGTTGACCGGGTTGGTTGCGTACGAGCCGGTGAAGACGCCCGTCTTGTCCTTGGCCTCGGCCTGGCGCTCGACGTCGGACTTGGAGGCGGCCTGCGCGCAGTAGGCGGCGACGGCCTCGGCGGGCGTGGCGTGGCCGCCGGTCCACACCTCGTGGGTGCCCTCGGGCCAGGCGCCCGGGGTGAACTTCTCGACCAGCGGGTGCTCGGGCGCCAGCACCATGTAGGTGGCGCCGAACAGGGTGTCTGGGCGTGTGGTGAAGACGGTGATGTTCTCGCCGTCGATCGGGAAGTCGACGCGGGCGCCCTCGGAGCGGCCGATCCAGTTGCGCTGCTGCAGCTTGATGGCCTCGGGCCAGTCCAGCTCCTCCAGGTCGTCCAGCAGCCGGTCGGCGTAGGCGGTGATGCGCATGTTCCACTGCCGCAGCTTGGCCTTGAAGACGGGGAAGTTGCCGCGCTCGGAGCGGCCCTCGGCGGTGACCTCCTCGTTGGCCAGCACGGTGCCCAGCCCGGGGGACCAGTTGACCGGCGCCGCGGAGGCGTAGGCCAGTCGGTACTCGCCCAGGACGTCGGCGCGCTCGGCGGCGCTCAGCTCGCTCCACGCGCGTGTGTGGCCGGGCACGGCCCGCTCACCCGACTCGAACTGGGCGACCAGCTCGGAGATCGGCCGGGCCTTCCCCGCCTCGTCGTCGTACCAGGAGTTGAAGATCTGCAGGAAGATCCACTGGGTCCACTTGTAGTAGTCCGGGTCGATCGTCGCGAAGGACCGGCGCTTGTCGTGGCCCAGGCCCAGCCGGCGCAGCTGGCTCTGCATGTTCTTGATATTGGCCTCGGTGGAGACACGCGGGTGCGTGCCCGTCTGCACCGCGTACTGCTCGGCGGGCAGGCCGAAGGCGTCGAAGCCCAGGGTGTGCAGGACGTTGTGCCCGGTCATGCGCTGGAAGCGGGCGAAGACGTCGGTGGCGATGTACCCCAGCGGGTGGCCGACGTGCAGGCCGGCGCCGGACGGGTAGGGGAACATGTCCATGATGTACTTCTTGGGCTTGGCGGCCAGCTCGGGGTCGCCCGCCAGATCGCCCGTGGGGTTGGGAGCCGCGTACGTGCCCTCGGCGTCCCAGAAGTCCTGCCAGCGTGCCTCGATCTCGGCCGCCAGGGCAGCCGTGTAGCGGTGCGGCGCGGCCACCTCGGCGGCGGCAGCGGGGTTCGTCTCGCTCATGATCCTCAAAGCTCCATCGATCGTCTCTGCCCGCGGCTGCGATTGTCGAAAAACGAAAAATCCCCTCGCACAGGAGGGGACGCCGCGCCGATGCCGACCATCCGAATCGCCCGGTGGTCGGGAGTGATCAGCGCGGCTCGCTAAGCAGAAGGCGTACGGCACGCATGGCGCCAGGGTACCGCAGCGCCAGAGCGGGGAGCGACGGGCTTCCGGCGGGCGCGCGCGTGAACATCCGAGCCCCCGGTTCCGTACCTGACAGTTGTGAAGACATGGAAAAGCTGAACAAAGTTCAATCGTTACCTGGCGTAACAGACGCTAAGGGACATCGGACGCCTCTCGCGGCCCGTAGATAACAACGCAATAACTCAAACGCCGTACCCCCCGGTATGGAGCCACTTAGAGTGCGGCACCGGGACCGCCTTCCCGAACCGCTCGGAGTTGCCCCCATGAACCCTCGTCGTAGTAACAGTTCGCTCCCCCAGCCGGGCCGGTCGGCCTACGGGGTGGCGACGGCCGCCGTTCTGCTGCTCATACCCCTGCTCGTCCTGCTCGGCGGCGCCCCGCTCCAGGACTTCCTCAACTTCGGTGCCGGCGTCCTGTCGCTCGTGTGTCTCACCTGCTCGGTGATCTGGGGCCTGGTCGCCCAGGACCGGATGATCCTCGACACCCGTCAGCGGATCATCGCCCAGGGCGTCCACCGGGTCACCGCCGTGGCCTCGATCGCGTTCCTGCTGGTGCACATCGGCGTCAAACTGGCACTGGACCATGCCAGCCTCATGGCCGCGGTCATCCCGTTCAGCCTGCTGTTCTTCGGCGGCGACGAGATCCCGGGCAGCGCCTTCCTGATCGGCCTGGGCTCGATGGCCGCGCTGCTCATGATCTTCGTCGGCGTCACCGGCGCCCTGCGCAACCAGTTCGCCTCCCCCGCGCCGATCGCCGCACGCTGGCGCGCGATGCACATGCTGGCCTACCCGGCCTGGTGCGCGGCCCTGATCCACGGCCTGTTCGCCGGGCGCCCGGCCAAGCCCTTCTTCATGGTCAGCTACGAGCTGTGCGTGATCGGCGTCGCCGCCGCCCTCGCCCTGCGGGCCGCGCCGCGCCCGGTCAAGCGCCGTGTCGCCGACCGGATCGCCCAGATCATCGGAAACGAGCCGGGCGTCCGCGAAGGCTTGGAGGAGAGCCGCGCGCGGGCGGCGTCCGGATCGGCGGCACCGGGCTTCGACAGTCCGCGCGCCGCGAGGCGCTCCTCGCGCGACGACCGCGGCGGACGCCTGCCCGGCATGCCGGCGCAGGCCCCGTCGGCCGCCGAGACGACGGGAGGCTTCGCCGCCGCCTACCGTGCCGTCTCCCCGCGTTCCGGCGGCCGGCAGGAGCCGTACGCGGCCGACCGGACGGCCCGGATGGACCTGCCGTTCGACACCCAGCCCACGCAGGCCGTCCCGCGCGCCGACGGCGGCACGGGCAGCTGGCCGATCCCCTCCCCGCCGCCGGTCGGCGAGGCACCCCCCTCGGCCTACGACCCGCTCAACGACACCGGCTTCAACAACATCCCCGCCTACGGCACCGCGGGCGCCCCGGCCTACGGAGGGGCCGCCTCGGGCTACGGGTCGAGTGATGTGTACGACACCTCCGAGACAAACGCCGTCTTCGGTACGTACAACCAGAACGACACGTACAACGACAGCGGTCCCGCCACCCAAACGATGCCCGGTGCCCCCTACGACTTCGACGCACCGGGTCCGGGCGAACCTTGGAACACGCCTTCCGGAGGCTTTAAGTGAACGAGGCCCTGCCCGACGTTCCCGAAGTCCGCGTGGTCGGTCTTCCCCAGCTCACGTCGGGCTTCGACCTTGTGGAACGGCTCGACCTACCCATGCACCTCAAGGTGCACGGGCCGCTGGAACCGATGGGCGGCGAGCAGCTCGCGAAGCTCGCCGAGAACATCAACCTCAAGGGCCGCGGCGGCGCGGGCTTCCCCTTCCACAAGAAGCTGCGCTCGGTCGCCGAGTCCGCGATCAAGCGTGGGGTGCGGCCGGTCGTCGTCGTCAACGGCAGTGAGGACGAACCGGCCTGCCGCAAGGACACGGTGATGATCAACCGTGCCCCGCACCTCATCCTGGACGGCGCGCTGCTGGTCGCCGAGGCCCTGGGAGCCCGCACGCTCGTGGTGGGGGTCACCCGGGAGTCCACGCAGCGGTCCATGGAGGCCGCGCTCGCCGAGCGGGGCCTGAGCAACAGCCGCCGCTCGGTGCTGCGCGCGTTCGTGCAGCGCAACCCCGTGCGCATGGTGACCGGCGCCGCCGCGTCCCTGATCCGCTCCATCGACGGCGGCCCGGCGATCCCGCCCGGCCGCAAGGTCAGCGCCTCGCAGAACGGCGTGGGCGGCGCACCGACCCTGCTGTCGAACGCCGAGACGTTCGCCCAGCTGGCCATCGCCGCCCGCATCGGCCCCGAGCGCTACGGCAACACCGGCCTGTACGACGAACCGGGCACCGTGATGCTCACGGTCTCCGGCGCGGTGGCGCGCCCCATGGTCATCGAGGTCCCCACGGGCGTGCCGCTGCGCTACGTGCTCCAGCTCGCCGGGGCCCCGCCGGTCCCGCAGGGCGTGCTGACCGGTGGCTACCACGGCAAGTGGATCGACTCGGCGACGGTGAACGAGGCGATCGTCTCCCGCAACTCGCTGGACGCGGTGGGCGGCTCGCTGGGCGCCGGCGCGATCCTGCCGATCAGTCAGGAGACCTGCCCGCTGGGCGAGTCGTTGCGGGTGGCGCGGTGGCTGGCCGAGGAGAGCGCCGGTCAGTGCGGGCCCTGCTACCTCGGTCTGCCGGCCGCGGCGCGCGGCATGGAGGACATCATCAACGGCGGCGGCCCGGCCGCCCTGGAGGCGCTCAAGCAGGTCGCCACGAACGTGAAGCGGCGCGGTGCCTGTTCGCACCCGGACGGCTCGGCGATGTTCCTCGAGTCGACCATCAAGGCGTTCACGGACGACCTCGCCGCCCATGTCCTCGGCAACGGCTGCGGACGGCCCGTGGAGGGCGTTCTGCCGCTGTTCGAGGGCGGCATGGCCCCGACGGGCGTCCGGGGCGGCGGCGAGGCCGAGGAGAACGGCCCCAGCCGGCAGAAGATCTTCGTCGACTGGACGCTGTGCCGGGGCCACGGCCTGTGCGCGGACATCCTCCCGGAGGTCTTCCAGCTCGGCGCCGACGGCTTCCCGACCGTCGCCCAGGCCATGGTGCCGCGCTACGCGGAGGCCAAGGCCCTGCGGGCGGTGCGGCGTTGCCCGGCGCTCGCCCTGCGCATCGAGGAGGACACGCGGGCACAGGATGCGACCCGCTCCAACCTGCCGGTGCTGTCCCAGGGCCGCGAGGGCAGGGGCCGGCGGGCGCTGGGCCGCTGAGGCGCCGTACCCGCGCGGGGAGGGGCCGTCGATCCGGGCGGCCCCTTCGTGCGTCCTCGGCGCAACGGCACCCGCGCGGCGCGCACATGAAAAAGATCCCCCGGGTCTCATCGACCCGAGGGATCTCGCTGTGGAGCTAAGGAGAATTGAACTCCTGACCTCCTGCATGCCATGCAGGCGCTCTACCAACTGAGCTATAGCCCCTTGCTTGGTCCGCCCGGTTTCCCCGGCGGCGACGCCAACATTACCGGTCGAGGGGGCGCGGCACCAAATCCATTACCGCCCGTGCCCGCTATGTCCATCAATGTCGGATTTTATGACAGTTGAGGGACCCTAGGATCGTCACGCCGTGACGAAGGAATAGAAGCGCTTGAGCGTGCAGTGCTCCTCGAGCAGCCGCCCGTAGATCGGCTCGCCCTCGAGTTCCCGGTAGGTCTCGATGGGGTCGCCTTTTATGATCAGCGCCCGCGCGCATTCCTCGCACCAGTACTGGTAGTCGGGGTTCACCGGTTCCATGTCACGGACGATCGGCGTTCCGCTGCCGCACCAGTCGCACTTTCGCCTGTGTGCACCCATCGATCAGCTCCAGCTGTGGCCGCAGGCCGTGCACACGTAGGAGATTCCGCCGTTGTCACCGAGAAGCTGGGCGACATGGACGGAACCGCAGGAAGGGCAGCTGAGGCGAGTGATCGTGTCCCGTGCCAATGCCGTCTCGAAGAGGTGACCGACCTCTTCGAGGATGCTCGCAGGCATCACTGCTCCCTCCCGTCGGGACGCGCCCCCTTCCGGCCGTTTGATTCTGCCACGGCCGGGCCAATACGGTCAGCGACGCCTCAGTACCAGTCCGGACACGGCGGGCCCGTCGGCGTACGGGACCGCGCGTCCACCGCGCCTGGACGCCTCCTGAGAGGTATACGCCTGCGGGGCCCAAGTCACTCAAGCAGGAGGGGAACAGTTCGCGTGGGTCGTGTCCCGTGCGAACCGCCCCCGTGCCGGAGGACGTTGGTCAGGGCACCCGTGCCGGATACCAGAAGATCCCGCCGATCGGATCGATCGACGGGATCTTCTTGTCTCGCTGTGGAGCTAAGGAGAATTGAACTCCTGACCTCCTGCATGCCATGCAGGCGCTCTACCAACTGAGCTATAGCCCCTTGTCGCTGTTCTTCCCGCTCGGCGGGGCGAACAAGAAGAACTTTAGCCTGCGACCTGCCGGAAAGTGAAATCCGGGTCCCGGGCCGGGACCGTCGGCGTCAGTCGTCGTCGCCGAGCACCGGCTCCGGCAGGGTGCCGGCGTTGTGCTCCAGCAGGCGCCAGCCGCGGGCGCCCTCGCCGAGGACGGACCAGCAGCAGTTGGACAGGCCGCCCAGGCTCTCCCAGTGCCGGGGCTCCAGACCCAGGAGGCGGCCGATGGTCGTCCGCAGGGTGCCGCCGTGGCTGACCACGACGAGCGTGCCGTCCGGGGGGAGCTTCTCGGCGTGCCGCAGCACCACCGGGGCGGCACGGTCCGCGACCTCGGTCTCCAGCTCGCCGCCTCCGCGGCGGACGGGCTCACCGCGCTTCCACGCGGCGTACTCCTCGCCGTACCGGGCGATGATCTCCTCGTGCGTCATGCCCTGCCAGACACCCGCGTAGGTCTCCCGCAGGGCCTCGTCGTGGGTCACCTCCAGGCCGGTGAGCGCCGCCAGCTCGGCGGCGGTGCGGGCGGCGCGCCGCAGGTCGGAGGCGATGATCGCGTCGGGCTTGAGACCGGCGAGCAGCCGGGCGGCGCGGCGGGCCTGGGAGATGCCCACCTCGGTCAAATCGACGTCCGTGGTGCCCTGGAAGCGGCGCTCCACGTTCCACGAGGTCTGGCCGTGCCGCCACAGGATGAGCCGGCGGCCCCGGCCGGGGCCGCCGCCGGGGCGGCCGGCGGTCACCTCACCGGTGGCGCTCACCGCCACTCACCGTCCAGCTCGGCGGCCTCCTCCGCGGCCTGGAGCTTGGCGTGCTCGGCGGCCTTGCCGCGGGTGGCCTTGGCGTCCTCGGGCAGGTCGAGCTCGGGGCAGTCCTTCCACAGCCGCTCCAGAGCGTAGAAGACGCGCTCCTCGCTGTGCTGGACGTGGACGACGATGTCGACGTAGTCCAGCAGCACCCAGCGGGCCTCGCGGTCGCCCTCGCGGCGCACCGGTTTGGCGCCGAGCTCCTTGTTCAGCCGCTCCTCGATCTCGTCGACGATCGACTTGACCTGGCGGTCGTTGGGCGCGGAGGCGAGCAGGAAGGCGTCGGTGATCGACAGTACGTCGCTCACGTCGTAGGCGATGATGTCGTGCGCGAGCTTGTCGGCGGCGGCCTGCGCGGCGGTGCGGACGAGCTCGGTCGAACGGTCGGTAGCGGTCACTACAAGGCTTTCGGTCGATGGGCACTTGTCTTCAAGGGTCTCACGGACCGGTGACAGCACCCCACGTGATGACCGCGCACGTGGGGTGCCGGGTGCTCACGAGGACGGGTCGTAGTCCTGGCCGAGGACCACCGTCACGTCCGCGTTCGCGGACACCTCGCCCTTGCTGACCGCGCCCGCGGGCAGGCCCAGGGTCTTGGCGACCTCGGTGGCGTCGGCCTTGTCGGCGGCGTCGGCGTAGCGGACCTGGCTGGTCGCCGCGGCGGACGCGGTGCCCCCCTCCAGGAAAGTGAAGCCGCCGTTGAGCAGCACCACGCGCGCCTTGGCGGAGTTGTCCTTGACGCCGCTGGCGTTGCGGACGGACACGCGGACGGCGGCGTCCTTGTCGGGGCTCTTCGCGGTGCCGCCCAGGACGTCCTTCACGACGCTGGCGCTGGCCTCCTCGCTGAGCGTGCCGTCGTCCTGCACGGGCAGCAGGGCCGTCTTGTAGTCGCCGCCCTTGGCCAGGTCGGCGAGCCGGGCGAGGAACGCGCCGAGGTCCTTCTCGGTCAGCGGCGGCTCGATGATCATGCCGAGGGTCCGCACGGTGGTGGTGGCGCCGCCGGTGTCCGAGGTCAGCTTGCGCAGCACGGCCTGGACGACCTGCCCGAACCGCTGCAGCTGGGCGTTCTGGGCCTCGCCGGCGCCCTGGTAGGTGGCGTAGGCGACGGCCGTCTTGCCGCTGAGGGTCTGCGCCTTGCCCTTGCGGACGAGGGGCGCGGCGCCCTTGGACTTGGCGGAGGGGTCGGGCACGTTCACATCGGTGTCGACCTCGATGTTGCCGATCAGGTCGACGAGGTTCTGCAGATAGGGGGTGTCCAGCCGCCAGGTGCCCTGGATCTCGGTGCCGAGGACGGTGTCGATGGCGTCGCGGGTGCCGGAGGAGCCGTCGTCGTCGACGGACTTGGCCAGGGTGGTCGTGCCGCCGTCGTCGGAGCTGAGGGCGAGGGAGTTCGGCAGCAGGACGGTGGTGCCCTGCTGGGTGGTGGCGTTGTCGACGAGCAGGGCCGTGGAGGTGCCGCCCTTGGCCGTGTTGTGCAGATGGACGACGATCACGTCGCGCTTCTGCGCGCCGACCGGCGTCGCGGTGTCGGTTTTGCCGTCCGACGAGCCGAGCCCGGGGAGCTTCCCGGCGTACCAGAGGTAGCCGACGCCGCCGGCCGCGACGAGGGCGAGGACGACGACGAGGGCGATCACGCGCGCGCGTGCCCGTCGCCGGGCCTCCTCGCGCCGCTCGGTGCGGTTCTCGGTGAACTTCAGCCAGTCGATGACGTCCTCGGAGTCCTGGTCGGGCTCCTCGACGAACGCGAACTGCTCGGTGCGGTAGTCCCGGTCGGCCCGCTCCCCGGTGCCGGTGTCCCGCTCCTCGGCCGGGCCCGCCTGCTGCGGGATGTAGGCGGTCTGCTCGGCGACCCGGGGCTGCCGGCCGCCGGCGGCGATCTGCTGCCCGTAGGGGTCGTACGGCGCCTGCGTGCCGGTGCCGTACGGGTCGTAGGAGGAGGGGGCGGGCGCCTGCGGACCGGTGTCGCCGTAGGGGTCGTACGGCGGGGGCTGCCGCTGGGCGCCGGTCGCGTACGGGTCGTGTCCGTAGCCTTGCTGAGCGTAGGGGTCGTAGTGCTGCTGGGGCTGCTGCTGCGCCGGGACCTGCCGGTACACCGGCTGGCCGTACTCGTCGTAGCCGACCAGTTCGTACGGGACGTCCCCGTAGCCCGCGTCGTATCGGTCGTTCACCGTAGCCCCTCTCGGCTCACTCGCCTCACTCGCCGCGGTACAGCTCGCGCTTGTCGATGTAGCGCACGACACCGTCCGGCACCAGATACCAGATGGGGTCCTTCTTCGCGACTCTCGCACGGCAATCGGTGGACGAGATGGCCAGCGCGGGGACCTCGACCAGGGAGACGCCGCCCTCCGGCAGGCCGGCGTCGTCGAGCTGGTGGCCGGGGCGGGTGACCCCGACGAAGTGCGCGAGGGAGAACAGCTCCTCGGAGTCGCGCCAGGTCAGGATCTGGCCGAGGGCGTCGGCCCCGGTGATGAAGAAGAGGTCCGTGTCGGGGTTCAGCGCACGCAGGTCGCGCAGCGTGTCCACGGTGTAGGTCGGGCCGCCCCGGTCGATGTCGATGCGGCTGACGGAGAACTGCGGGTTCTCCGCCGTGGCGATGACCGTCATCAGATAGCGGTCCTCGGCCGGGGAGACGTGCCGGTGGCTCTTCTGCCACGGCTGGCCGGTCGGCACGAACACGACCTCGTCCAGGTGGAACCGCGCGGCGACCTCGCTGGCCGCGACGAGGTGGCCGTGGTGGATCGGGTCGAACGTCCCGCCCATGACGCCGAGACGGCGCTTGCCGGGGTTCTTCGGTCCGTTGCCGGGGCCGGTAGGCATGTCCTGCTCTCCCATGCGTGCAGACCCTACCGGCCCCGCCTGAGAGCTCCGGCCGGCGGTCGCGCGGGCGGAGCCTGGAGGCCGGCCGGGATCAGCGGTCGCGGTTGAAGCGGGTGGTGACCCACAGCAGCACGAGGAGGATGACGAAGGCGCCGCCGCCGGTGAGCAGCGGGCTGATGCTGTTGTGGTTGCCGCCGTGCTCCTCGCCCTCGGCGGCGAGAGTGACCAACTGGGCAGCTGCGCTGTGGAAGCTCATCTTCGGCGTGACCTATCGGTGTGGGCGGGATAAAGACGTCGGCTCATCGTATGCGGCTGCCATGACGGCGATCACGCCGACTCCACCGTTGGTGACGCTCCGGCCCGCCCCGGGGGAACCTTCGCCGCGGCTCAGTCGTCCTTCTGCCTGTAGCCCCGCAGCAGGAACCACGCGGTCAGCACACAGCCCACGACCATCACGATCAGCACGATCCGCAGCAGATTGCCCGACCCCGGCTGCTCGGCCGCGCGTGCGGCCTCGGTGAGCCATACGGCCGCGGTGGTGTGCTCCATGACGCCGAACTCCTTCGCTGTAGTGCCCGTCCACGGTAACTCCGCCTAGGCTGGGCCCATCCTCGGGGACGCAAAGGGCCGCACAAGGGTCCGCAAAGGGCCACACACGCACATGGGGGAAAGACATGTCCGACGGCCACGAGCACAGCGGGCACGAGCAGGTGCCGAGCAGGCGGCGCACCCGTTTCCCGGGGATCTCCTCGCGGGCGTACGAGCACCCGGCGGACCGCTCCGCCCTGGTGGCCCTGCGCAAGCTCACCGGCTTCGACACGGTGTTCAAGGCGCTCAGCGGCCTGCTGCCCGAGCGCAGTCTGCGACTGCTGTTCCTGTCGGACTCGGTCCGGGTCTCCGACGAGCAGTTCGCGCACCTGAACGACATGCTGCGGGACGCCTGCTACATCCTGGACCTGGAGAAGGTCCCCCCGATGTACGTCAACCAGGACCCGGTCCCCAACGCGATGTGCATCGGCCTGGACGAGCCGGTCATCGTCGTGACGACAGGGCTGCTGGAGCTGCTCGACGAGGAGGAGATGCGGGCCGTCGTGGGCCACGAGGCGGGCCACGCGCTCTCCGGTCACTCGGTGTACCGCACGATCCTGCTGTTCCTGACCAGCCTCGCGGTCCGGGTCGCCTGGATCCCGCTGGGCAACCTGGCGATCATGGCGATCGTGACGAGCCTGCGGGAGTGGTTCCGTAAGTCGGAGCTGTCCGCGGACCGGGCGGGCCTGCTCGTCGGCCAGGACCTCCAGGCGTCGATGCGCGGTCTGATGAAGCTCGCGGGCGGCCACCATCTGCACGAGATGAACGTGGACGCCTTCCTGAAGCAGGCCGAGGAGTACGAGGCTGGCGGCGACCTGCGCGACTCGGTCCTGAAGATCCTGAACGTGCTGCCCCGCTCGCACCCCTTCACCACGGTCCGCGCGGCCGAGCTGAAGCGGTGGGCCGAGTCCCGCGACTTCCAGCGGATCATGGACGGCCACTACCCGCGCCGCTCCGAGGACAAGGACACCTCGGTGACCGACTCCTTCCGTGAGTCGGCGTCCCACTACGCCGACCATGTGAAGTCGTCCAAGGACCCGCTGATGAAGCTGGTCTCGGACATCGCCGGCGGCGCGGGCGACCTGGGCGGCCGGGTGCGCAGGGGCTTCGGCGGCTTCACGGGCTCGGCCCCGAAGGACGGGCCCGCGCGCGAGGACGGGGACGGCGCCGCGGGTGGCACGGCCTGAGGCGGGCGGCTCACACCTTCGGCTGGGACCCCGGCGCCAGCGAGCCGCACAGGGCCGTCGCCCCGCCGGTGGCGTAGGGGTCGGTCCCGGCCGGTCCGCCCTCCTTGGCGGTCTGGCCGGCCAGCAGCGGGTGGAGCCGGTTCACGGAGTCCTCGGCGCAGGACAGCGGTCCGGCCTGGACGTAGGAGACGACGAGCTGAGCCTGGTGCAGCCGCAGGTCCTCGCGGTCGAACCGGAACTGCAGCTCCCGCCGCAGGGTGAACAGCGAGGCGTCGGCCTTCCGTCCGCCGGTGGCCTCGCGCACGGGGCGCAGGGCGTAGACGAAGGTGTGGTCGGCGGTGACCTCCAGCGTGGTGGCGTCGGTCTCGGCCGCCTGGAGGGTGCCCTGCACCCGGATCCTGCGGTCCGCGAGTTCCGCCTGGGAGGCGTCGAAGCGCACCAGCCATCCGGTCGGCGCGTGCCGTCCGTCCGGGGCCGGATGGGTGAAGCTCCGGTCGAACTGGTCCAGTTGGTCGGAGTCGAGGAGCACCCGCACCGGGCGGGTCTGGTCGCCGGTCAGCACCTCGGGGTAGAGGGCGGACCGCACGATGTAGTCCTTGGCGATCGACAGCGCACCCGTGACCTGGCTGTCCGAGAAGTGCGCGGTGCGCCGGGCGGCGGGCAGCGGGATGCCCTCGGCGCCGATGCGGAACTGCGCGGCGGGGCTGCGCGCGTACAGCAGGTCGGTGTCGCCCGCTCCGGGCACCTCGCCGCGGGGGGCGAGCGGGATGACGGTCATCCGCAGCGGCTCGGCGGGCGGCCCGGAGCCGTCGGGGGTCTGGTAGGGGTGCCGTACGCCCATGTAGATCGCGGTGCCGAAGGCGACGGCCATCAGCAGGACGAGGACCAGGGCCTGCCGGGACAGTCTCTTGCGCAGCGGCGGGAGGCGGCGGACGGCGGGGGCGTGGTCGGTGATGCGCTCCCGGGCGGAGAACTCCTGGAGGCGGGCAGCCTGCACGAACGATTCGTCGAAGACGACGGACCGGTATTCGTCCTCGCCACCTCCGGGGCCGCCTTCGGGTGTCCCCTCCGGTGGGTCTCCTGACCCTCCCATATCTTCAGGGTAGGTCTCGCGGAGCCTGGGTAAACGCCCGTCCACAGGCCAACTTCTGACAGGTTCTCACCAGATTCGGCCGGTCGGCCTAGGGGGTGCGCGGGATCGCCGAGACGGCCGGCCGGGAGTAGTCGGCGGAGGCCGAGGGCACCGGTCCGCCGTCCTGCTCCAGTCCGGTGGTGGCGGGGACCGGCGCCTGGTCGCCACTGCTGGAGGAGGCGCCCCGGTAGACGGCGGCGAAGGCCAGCGCGACCATGCCGACGCCCATCACGACGGCGAGGACCCAGGCGACCGGGCGATGCCAGCGGACCTGCTTGCCGAACGCCCCGGAGCCGCCGTAACCGTCCTCGGGGAGGTCGCGGTCGTACAGGTCGTCGAAGTCCGGGTCGTGGCCGAAGCCGGTGAGCTCGCCGTAGGCCTCGTCGAACCGGTCGCCGCGGCCGACGGCCCGGCGGGCCTCCGCCTCGGAGGCCTCGGCTCTCGCCTGAGCGGCGGCCAGGAGGCGCTCGACGGCGGTCGGCTCGTGCACCACGGCCGCACGTACGAAGGCCTCGTCGAAGACCACGGAGGCGAACTCTTCGTCCGACACCCCGCGGTCGTGGTCGTCGTCGGGCTCCCAGCCGTCCGGGAACGGCGTGCCCCCCACGTCCTCCGGCACGGATCCAGAGTAGACCTGGGGGGTCATTTTGGGCAGACGGTATGGAAATTCATCCGCCTGCTGAGACGCCTTTCCCGTGGCACGGACGCGTGCACGGGGCGCGTGTCGGACGCATATGCCCCGGCCGTGCGCCGGGCGCCCCCGAGGACCTCGCGGGCGCCTGACGGCCGGGCCGGAGAGGGCCTCGGATCAGCGCCGGATGTGCCCGTCGCCTGTGACGATGTACTTCGTGCTGGTCAGCTCGGGCAGTCCCATCGGACCGCGCGCGTGCAGCTTCTGGGTGGAGATGCCGATCTCCGCGCCGAAGCCGAACTGACCGCCGTCCGTGAACCGGGTGGAGGCGTTCACCGCGACCGTGGTGGAGTCGACCAGTTGGGTGAAGCGGCGGGCGGCCTGCTGCGAGGTGGTGACGATGGCCTCGGTGTGGCCGGAGGTCCACAGGCGGATGTGCTCGACCGCCCGCTCCAGCGAGTCCACGACCGCGGCGGCGATGTCGTACGAGAGGTACTCGGTCTCCCAGTCCTCGGCGGTCGCCTCGACGACGGTGGCCTTGGAGTCCTTGGCGTACGCCATGACCCTGTCGTCGGCGTGCACGGTCACGCCGGCCTCCGCGAGGGCGTCCAGGGCGCGCGGCAGGAACTCCGGCGCGATGTCCTGGTGGACGAGGAGGGTCTCGGCGGCGTTGCAGACGCTGACGCGCTGGGCCTTGGAGTTGATCAGGATGTCGATGGCCATGTCGAGGTCGGCGTGGGCGTCGACGTAGACGTGGCAGTTGCCGGTGCCGGTCTCGATCACCGGGACGGTGGACTCGGCGACGACCGTCTGGATCAGCGAGGCGCCGCCGCGCGGGATCAGCACGTCGACCAGGCCGCGGGCCCGCATCAGCTCGCGCACGCTCTCCCGGCTCTCGCCCGGCACCAGCTGCACGGCGTCGGCGGGCAGCCCGGCGCCGCCGACGGCGTCACGGATCACCCGGACCAGCGCGGAGTTCGACTCGTACGCGGAGGCCGAGCCGCGCAGCAGCACGGCGTTGCCGGACTTCAGGCAGAGGGCGGCGGCGTCCACGGTGACGTTCGGGCGGGCCTCGTAGATGATCCCGACGACGCCCAGCGGGACGCGGACCTGGCGCAGGTCGATGCCGTTGGGCAGGGTCGAGCCGCGGACGACCTCGCCGACCGGGTCGGGCAGCGCCACGACGTCCCGCACGTCGGAAGCGATGGCCCGGACCCGCTCGGGGGTGAGGGTGAGCCGGTCGACGATCGCCTCACTGGTGCCGGCCTCGCGGGCCTTGGCGATGTCCTTGGCGTTCGCCTCGACGATCTCGCTGGTGCGGACCTCCAGGGCGTCCGCGATGGCCAGCAGCGCGTCGTCCTTCTCGGCCCGCGGCAGGGGGGCCAGGTCGGCCGCGGCGGCCTTGGCGCGGTAGGCGGCCTGGGTGACCGGGGTCATGGCGTCGTACGGGGAGAGCGAGGTCATGGAAGGAAGGGTAGTGCGCCCGCAGCGCGGTAACCGTGCGTGTTCCGCACCGCGAGACGGGACCCGCGGGGCGCCTCCCCGGCCCGGGTGGCGGTCAGAAGGGATGGACGCCCACCGGTGTGGCCGGAAGCGGTCCGTACCCCTCGGCGAGGCGCTGGTGGTAGGTCTCCCGGTCGATGACCTCGAGGCCGACGATCTCCCACGGCGGCAGGCCCGCGCTCTGGCGGTGCTCGCCCCACAGGCGCAGCGCGACGGCGGCCGCGTCGTGCAGGTCGCGGGCCTCCTCCCAGTAGCGGATCTCCGCGTGGTCGTTCGCGTACCGGCTGGTCAGCAGAAAGGGGTGGTCGTGGGCCAGCTGTTCGAGCGAGCGGCGGACGTCCTTCAGCGGCGCCTCCTTGCCGGAGACGCTGAGGGTGACGTGCCACAGGCGGGGCAGGTCCTCGGGCTGATCGAACCGGTCGCCGGCCGCGACGCTCGTCAAGGCGCGCTCCTCACCGGCCGCGCGGGACGAGCCCCCACCGGCACTGCGGGGCGCCGTCCCAGGGCGCACTCGTCTCACGACGGCCTCCTTCACGCAGTGACCGACCGGACGGTCGGCGGAATGTGTCCGTGAGACAAAGTTGAGCAGGCCGCAAGGGCTCGCGGGGCGGTTTTGCGGAACGTCCACCTCATGACGACGTTCACAACGGGGTGTTCCCCCTGTTTTCGGCCGTCCGGCACGGCGGCGGGGCGTGCCGCCCGCCGGACGGCAGGCGGGACTCCACGGACACGGCCTAACGGCCGGACTGCAGCGCCCTACGGATCGGGGCGCCCACCACCCGCCGCGCCCGCCGGTAGACCGACGTCGGGAGCGCCCCGCCGCCGGTCGTGGTCCTGGCCAGGTCGCGCCGCAACCGCTCGTTGTCCTTGGCGAGTTCACCGACCCGGCGCTGCAGGAAGGCGAACCGGCCGGCCAGCGAGGCGAGGTCGGCCTCGTTCCAGGGGCGGATGCCCGCCGGGAAAGTCAGCGACCGCATCCGCTCGTCGAAGGCGGCGCCGCCGTCGCCGTGCGTGAAGGTGTTCTCCAGGCCGTTGCGGTCCAGAAACGCCGTGAACCGCTCGAAGCGGTCCTGGTGGCCGCTCATCAGGGAGCCGAAGTCGGCCTCCTCGTACAGCGACGCCGGGTCCAGGTCCTCGGGCAGTTTGTCGATCCGGCGGTGCGGGATGCCGAAGTACCGGCACAGCTCCAGCGTCCGCGAGTCCCCGCACAGCACGGTCGCCGGGGTGCCGGCGAGCAGCGCGGCGATGTTGCCGTGGATGCGGGAGCCGAAGGAGAAGTCGAAGCCGCGCAGGTCGTCGATCCAGGTGACCGGGTCGATGTAGACGCGGACCTTGTCCTCCTGGTACATCGGGTGTTCGGGATGCGTCGGCATCGCGGTGACCAGGCCGTTCGGGTCGGACAGGTCACGCCAGTACAGCTGCCGGGCGTCGCTGAGGTTCTGCCCGATGAAGCGCAGGTGCGGATAGCGCGCGTGGGCCCGCTTCAGGACCCGGTCCAGACCCTGCGACTTCACGGCGCTGTGCGAGCCGTTGACGGCGATCCGGGAGCCGGGGCCGAGGGCCGGCTCCTTCTTGGTGATCGTGAGTTCCTTGCCGTACAGGAACAGCGACGGGCAGCCGATGACCTCGACGTCCCGGAAGCCGAGGTCGTTGAGGTACTTCTCGGTGAACTCGCCGCGCACGCCGATCGAGGCGCTGCGGTCCAGCACCGCGGAGACGAACGCGCGCACGGCGGGCTCGATGCCCTTCAGCCGTGCCGCGTTGTAGCCGAGCCCGGCCTGCGCGCCGACGCCGACCACGACCACGGGGATGCGCAGCCTCTCGATCAGCCGGGTGAGCCGCGTCAGCTGCGCCTCGAACGACGGCCGGAACGCGTTCGCCAACGGGATGACGAAGGCGTCGAACTCCTCGTTGATCCGGCCCGCCGCCGAGACGTCGGTGCGGATGCCGTTGGAGACGACTTCCGTGCGCGGGGTCTCGAGGATCTTGTGGGTGGCGTCACTGAAGATCAGGTTGCCGGAGTTGGTGGCGATGACGTCCTGTTCGAGCGCCTCCTCGACGGGGACGACGTCGTAGGGAGTCTTGCCCGAACGGATGAGAAGACGCCGTGTGCTGCGGTGATCCTGGGGAGCGTGTGACACGACGTCACCCTAGATTTACCGCATCTTTGATTTCCATAGGCAACCGGCGCAACCTTTTGGCCGTACGCGGGTTGTGAGCAAGCGGTTACCGCCCGCCCTGTCCGGGAGCTGGAATGCCCGAGCGCCCCACGATCCCCTTCGCGTAGATTGCCGGAAGGGGAAACCGGCGCACGAGGGAAAAGAGCAGCGGTGGCAGGGGCAAGGCAGGCCGTGCACGAGGCCCGCAGGATCGTCGTCAAGGTGGGCTCGTCGTCGCTGACCACCGCGTCCGGCGGCCTGGACGCCGACCGGGTGGACGCGCTGGTCGACGTCCTCGCCAAGAGCCGCAGCGGCGGGGAGCGGGAGATCGTCCTCGTCTCCTCCGGCGCCATCGCCGCCGGCCTCGCCCCGCTGGGACTGCGCCGCCGCCCCCGGGACCTCGCCCGCCAGCAGGCCGCCGCGAGCGTCGGCCAGGGCCTGCTCGTCGCCCGCTACACCGCCTCGTTCGCGCGCTACGGCGTCCGCGTCGGACAGGTGCTGCTCACCAGCGACGACATGAGCCGCCGCGCCCACCACCGCAACGCCTCGCGCACCCTCGACAAGCTGCTGGCGATGGGGGCCTTCCCGATCGTCAACGAGAACGACACCGTCGCCACGGACGAGATCCGCTTCGGCGACAACGACCGGCTCGCCGCCCTCGTCGCCCATCTCGTCCACGCCGACCTGCTGGTGCTCCTGTCCGACGTGGACGGCGTGTACGACGGCGACCCCAGCAGGCCGGGGACCTCGCGGATAGCGGAGGTGCACGGTCCGCAGGACCTCGCCGACGTCGAGATCGGCAGCGCCGGCAAGGCCGGCGTCGGCACCGGCGGCATGGTCACCAAGGTCGAGGCGGCCCGCATCGCCGCCGCCGCCGGTATCCCCGTGGTCCTCACCAGCGCGGTCCACGCCGCCGAGGCGCTGTCCGGCGGTGACACCGGCACGTACTTCCACGCCACCGGCAAGCGCTCCGCCGACCGCCTGCTCTGGCTCCAGCACGCCTCCACCCCGCAGGGCTCGCTGACCCTGGACGACGGCGCGGTCCGCGCGGTCGTCGAACGCCGCAAGTCGCTGCTGCCGGCCGGGATCGCCGCCGTGGAGGGCGAGTTCAGCGCGGGCGACCCTGTGGAGCTGCGCGACCGCACCGGGCACGCGGTCGCCCGCGGCCTCGTCAACTTCGACGCCAAGGAGATCCCCCAGCTGCTCGGCCGCTCGACCCGCGAACTGGCCCGGGAGCTGGGCGCGGAGTACGAGCGGGAGGTCGTCCACCGCGACGACCTGGTGCTGCTGACCCCGTAGGCGCCCCACGGCATCACGATCACTCCAGGGGCGCTCGGCGGTACGAGCGTGTCGTCTCCGGGTCACCGCGCGTTGAACCGGACGCACGACGTCCCGCGCCGACCTTGGAGTGACCCGCGTTGCCCGCACCCCTGTCCCGCGTCCCGGCGGGAGCACTCGTCACGGCCCTGCTGGCCGCCGCCTTCTGCGTCCAGGCCGGCGCGGCGCTGCGCCCGCACGTCCCGCTGCTGCTCGCCGCGACGGCGGTGTCCCTGGCCGTCGAGGGGGTGCTGCTGCGCTGGCAGCGCGTCGTGCTGACGGCGTTCGCCAAGTCGCACGCGGACATCACCGTGCGCCACGTGCTGCGGGACCTGCTGCTCGTCGTGGCCCTGCTGCGGCTCGGCGAGCAGCAGGAGCCGCTGTACACCCCGCTCGTCGGGGGCCTGCTCGCCTTCTACGCCCTGCACTGCGCGATCCAGGCCGTGTCGGTGCTGGTCCGCCGCACCCGCACGCTCCCGGTCGTCACCCGCAACATCGACGCCTCGGCGCTGCGCCTGTCCCCCGCGCCGCCGCTGCTGCTGCGCCGCCCCGGCCCCCGTCTGCTGCTGTTCGGGCTGCCGGCCACGCTGGGCCTGCTCGTCACGGCGGCCAACGGCGATCCCCGGTGCGCGGCCCTCGGTGTCGCCCTGTCCCTGGGGCTGGCCGTCCTGGGCCTGTCCGACCTGCTGCTGCGGCTGCTGCCGAGCCGCCGCCCGGTCGGTGAGCGGCAGGCGCTGGAGTGGCTGGACGCCTGGCTGGCGGAGTACCGGCCGACGGCCGGGCTGTACTTCTCCGGCGGCGCGTCGTCGGCGTACCAGGCGAACATGTGGCTGGAGCCGCTCGCGAAGCTGGAGGGCCGGCCGCTGATCGTGCTGCGCGAGCGGTTCATGGTGCAGAAGATCGCGCCGACCGACGTGCCGATCCTGTGCCTGCCGAAGGTGTCCACGCTGCTGCGCCTGGAGGAGTCGTCCCTCCAGATCCTCATCCACCCCTCGAACTCGGGGAAGACCTCGCAGGTCCTGCGCATCCCCACGCTGAAGCACACCTTCGTCAACCACGGGGAGAGCGACAAGCTGTCGTCCTGCAACCCGTACGCGAAGGCGTACGACGAGGTGTGGGTGGCCGGGCCCGCGGCCCGTGAGCGGTACGCGTACGCCGAGGTCGGCGTCGAGGACAAGGACGTCGTGGAGATCGGCCGCCCGCAGCTGGACGGCGTACTGCCGTACCAGGGGCCGCCCACCGGGCCCTGGACGACGGTGCTGTACGCGCCGACCTGGGAGGGCTGGGACGGCAACCCGGGCAACACGTCGGTGATCGAGGCCGGCGAGAACGTGGTGCGGGCGCTGCTCGCCGACCCCGGGGTGCGGGTGCTGTACAAGCCGCATCCGCTGACCGGTTCGGTGGATCCGCGGGCCGGGGCGGCCGACGAGCGCATCCGTGAGCTGATCCGGGCGGCGAACCGGGAGCGGGCCGTGCCCCGCCCCCGCGACACCGGGGAACTCGCCACGCTGACCCGGGAGCTGGACCGGCTGACGACGCTCGCCGGGCGGCCCGGCGCCGACCAGGTCGAGCGGATGCTGGTCCAGTCGGCACCAGAGCCGGGGCGGGCCGAGGCGGTGGCGCGGGTCACGGCCGCCTGGGAGGAGGCGTACTGGGCGTCGCTGCCCGAGGGCGAGCACCAGATCGTCGTCGACGCCCGGCCCACCCTGTACTCCTGCTTCAACCAGGCGGACCTGCTGATCAGCGATGTGTCGAGTGTGATCAGCGACTTCCTGGCGAGCGGGAAGCCGTACGCGGTGGCGAACACCAGCGGTCTGGCGGAGGACGTGTTCCGCAAGACCTTCCCGACCGTGCGGGCGGCGACCGTGCTGACCGTGGACGCGGCCGGGGTGCCCGGTCTGCTCGACATGGTGCGGCAGCCCGGGAAGGACGAACTGGCCGGGGAACGGGCCGAGTTGAAGCGGCACCTGCTGGGCCCGGACGAGCCGGCGGCGCAGGAGCGCTTCAACCGGGCGGTGCGGGCGCTGTGCTCCGCGGCCCAGGTGCACCGTGCGCGGATGGCGGAGCGGATGGCGGCGGAGGTCCCCACCGAGATCCCCGACCAGCGGCGGTCCGCTACACCGCCGCAGCGCGCCCACCCGTAGCGGCGGCGGATCTCAGCAACCGCCGCGCCTTGCGCGCCGCCCTCCTCAGCAGCGAGCCCGCGCCGCCCTCCCGGTATCCGGGGTAGGCGCGGGCCTCGCGCGCTTCCGCGAGGTACACCGAGTCGGGGACGCCGGCCGCGGCGTCGCGGAAGTGCGGGTAGGCGAGGTAGAGGCGGCGGCCGCCACGCTCCAGGAGGGCCGCCGGCTGCTTCTTGTCCTTGAGGAACCTCGCCACGGACAGCAGGAGTTCGGGCCGCTGCTCGGCCACGAGGTGCAGCCGCAGCCGCTCCTCGACCTTGAGCCGGCCGGCGATGCCGGGGGTCCAGTAGGCCTCCATGAGGGGCTTGGCCAGTTCGAGCTTGTGCCGGCGGACCTCTGCGCTGTCCTTGGCGAACCGGGGCCCGAACTGCGGGAGCAGCGTGACGACCAAGGGGCGCGTCATGAGCAGGTCGCGGCGCTCGCCCGCCGGCAGGTGCTCGGCTATCAGGTGCATCAGGGCACGCGCGGAGTCGAAGCGCAGTTCGTAACCGCCGCTCTTCGTCACGTGCTTGCCGTCGTCGCGGCCCACCAGGTAGTAGCAGGTGTAGTCGGCGATCACGGAGACCCCGTCCGCCCGCAGGTACGCCTCCATGGTGAACAGCGCGTCCTCGCCGGTCCACAGCGACTCGTCGAAGCGCATGCCGTGCCGGGTCAGCAGTTCGCGGCGGAACAGCTTCTGGGCGCTGAGCGTGAACCGGATGTTGGAGGAGAAGACGTCGGTACGGTCCAGCGTCCGGCCCCACATCGACTTGGGCGCACCGCGGTTGACGCCCTCGATCCGGCCGAGCACCACATCGGTGCCGTTGCGGTCGGCCATCGCGACCATGCGTTCCAGCGCCTCGGGACCGAGCCGGTCGTCGGCGTCCAGGAAGAACACATAGCGTCCCGTGGCCTTCCCCAGACCGACGTTGCGCGGGCCGCTCGGGCCTCCCGAGTTCGCCTGCCTGATCACGGTCACCGGCATGGCCGACCGGGCCGCGAACTCCTCCAGATACTCCCCCGTGCCGTCCGTCGAACCGTCGTCGACGGTGATGACCTCGATGCGCCCCGGGTCGATGGTCTGTGCCTCGACCGACGCGAGGCACTCGACCAGATACGGCATCGCTTCGTACGCCCCGATGATCACTGACACATCAGGCTGCGCCACTTTTCCCCCTCGTCAATGGGATATTCCCCCTGTATCGCCTCATTCGCTACCTACTAGACGGCCGACCATGACGGACGGTTGCCTCAAAGGCGCATTTTGGTGAGTCAGATCACAATGCGGAGGCGGGACGGGAAATGACCGGGCGGGAAAAGTAAGAGATTCGAAAGAAAAGGCGCGGCCCCCGAGGAAATGTTTTCCTCGGGGGCCGCGAGAGGGCTTTTCCGGGCTAGGCCGTCACATCGTCCCCGGCCGCCGCGACCCGCTGTGCGGGTACGGCCGGCACTCGCGACTCCTGCCCGACGTTGCGGGTCTCGGCCTTGATGGCCAGGTCCGCCACCGCCGCGTTGAACTGCTCGATGGATGTCGGCTCGTCCGGGCCGAGCAGGTAGCGCTTCAGCTCGGTGCGGTCGGCGGCCAGCGCGTCGGCGGACGGGTCGCGGACCGCGTCCAGCAGCTCGCCCAGCGGCTCCGCCCGGTTCGACAGGATCGTCGCGGCGCGCACGGCCGTGTTCTGCCGCTTGAACTCCTCCACGCCCAGCTCGGCGGAGTCCGTGACGGCGTACGGCTTGCCGCTGGCGATGAAGTCGGAGACGACGCTGGAGATGTCGGAGACCATCGCGTCGGAGACGTTGAAGCAGTCGTACAAGCGCGGCTCGGCGCCCGAGATGACGCGGTGCTCGTGGGCCGGGAAGGAACGCCAGTACGCGGCGTTCCACTCGGCGCGCAGCCGGGCGACCTCCTCGTGCCGGGCCGGGTCGAGCAGCCCGTCGCGGGTGGCCTCGGCCTCGTCGCCGCTGGTGCCGGCCTTGCCGGACAGCTCGGCCAGCCGTGCCTCGATCCGCGTCAGCTCGGCCTTGGCGGCGGCCTGCGCGGCCGTGTCGGCCATGTCGGCGGTGAAGCGCGGGTCGGCGGCACGCTCGGCGGCGGCACGCTCGACGAGGGCGGTGATCCGCTGGTGCGCGGCGCCGGCCTCCTTGCTGACGGTGCCGGTGAAGGGGTGCGGCTTGTACAGGACGCGGACCGGCGGGTCGGCGGCGACGAGCTTGCGCACGATGTTCTCACCGGCGAGCACGATCGAGGTGTTGCCGGGGTTGCCGTCCCAGCCCTCCCAGGTGGGGGCGTACAGCACGGTCGGGACACGGCCCTCGGGGACGCCCTGCCAGGTCTGGATGGGGGCGAGCTGCGGGCGGCCGACCTCCACTATGTCGTCGTCGCGGACGCCCACGTCGGCTATGGCGTAGCGGTCGCGGCCCGCGCGCCCGGCGGTCCACACCTCGTCGTACACCTTGCTGAACGGGTTGACGCTGGCCAGCTTGTCGCTGTCGCCGTGGCCGATGAAGACGTGCTTCATGGTGGGCACGCGCAGCAGGTGGATGTTCTTGCCGACGTTCGCCGCGTACAGGGCGACCCGCACGGTGCTCAGGTCCAGGTTCATCAGGTGCACACCGCCGGGCACGCAGACGACGGGGACCGTGGTGGGCGCCAGGTTCGCCAGGATGGCGCGCTCGCGCAGGATGATCAGCGGCTTGGTGTCCAGCTGCTCCATGGTCTCCAGCCACATGTTGACCTGGTACGCGGAGTCCTTGGAGCCGGAGAAGTACAGCACCGTCTCGGGCCGGTACGCGCGCAGCCAGTCGTCCATGGCGGCGAGGACGAGCTCGACCCTCGGCGGGACCTTCCGGCCGCGCACGTACGGCATGAGCGCGAGGACGTAGAGCAGACCGAGGCCCACCGTGATGCCGATGCCGACGAAGCCGACGGCGGACTTCTCCAGCCAGGCGGAGACGAGGATGCCGGCGACGGCCGCGAGGTCGAGGTGCAGCATCTTCTCGGCGGAGCGGTGCAGCAGCCGGCGCGGCGGGGCGTCCGGGATGCGGATGCGCGAGGCGAGGTCGACGTTGCGGGTGGCGACCGGCATCCGGCGCCGGTTGCGGATCAGGGTGACCAGCGCGCCGTGCGGGGCCTGGAGGCCGTAGAAGGCGATGAAGCAGGCGATCGCGCCGTAGTAGACCAGGTTGTCCGCCAGGCTCAGCCGGGCGAGCAGCAGGAGCAGCAGGAGCTCCCTGATCAGGAAGCGGATCGACAGACCGGCCCGGACCTTGCTGAGGCGGTTGACCAGGTAGCTGCCCTTGCGGTGCAGATAGTGGTCCGCCAGGTATGTCACGGCGGCCGCCGCCGCGAAGGCGGGAATGCTCGGGACGAGCGCGGCCAGCATGAGTGCCGGGAATCCCAGCATCATGAGGACCGCCGCGGCCAGCTCGGCCGCGCTGCCCACCCGGGCGACGCGAATAGCGGTGGATATCACGGAGAACCTGCTCAGGGAGAGGGGCCGGTCTGAAGAGGGAAGGACTCAGGCCCCTGTGAATTCTTTGTGAACAAAGAATCGCAGAGGCCTGAATTCCATAAGGCTATTGACGGCTGATTATGCCACGCCGTCCTGGCGGTCCAGAACACTGGCCAGTGCCTGCTCGAAGCCGGACGCCTTGCCCGCCGCCGCGGTCGGGTCCTGCTGGCGGACGTCGATGACGTGTCCGGTCAGCTCGGAGAGCAGGACGTCGAGCGAGGTGCGGGCGACGGCCTCGGAGGAGAGCAGCGAGCCCGCGGGCTCCTGGCCGAAGGCCTTGGTGCGCATCGGGGTGGCGGTCCGCTCGGGGTTGATGCAGTTCACGCGGATGCCGTCACCGGCCCACTCGTCGGACAGCGCCTGGGTGAGGTTGACCATGGCGGCCTTGGTCGAGGAGTAGAGGCTGTACTCGGCGCGGCCGCGGGTGTAGCTGCTGGAGGTGTAGAGGAGCAGCTGGCCCTTGGTCTCGGACAGGTACTTGTACGAGGAGCGCGCGATCTGCACGGGGGCCAGGTAGTTGACCTTCAGCGCCTCCTCGATGGTGGCGTTGTCGGTCTCGGCGAGCTTGCCTATGCGCAGCACACCGGCGGTGTTGACGACGTAGTCGATCCGGCCGGTCTCGCCGTACGCCTTGGACAGCGCGTCGTCGACCTCCTCCGGGTTCTCCACGTGGGTGCCGGTGGTGGAGCGGCCCAGCGCGTAGACGTTGGCGCCGTAGGACCCTGCGAGCTCGGCGATGTCCTTGCCGATGCCGTACGAACCGCCGAAGACGACGATGGTCTTGCCGGTGAGCAGCTCGCGGTACGCCTCCTCGCTCACCTGCTCGGGGGCGGCGGTGGAGGCGAGCTGGAACAGCTTGTCGGCGATGAAGACGTCGACGGGCTGAGTGACCTTCATGTTGTACTCGTCACCCGCGACGACGTGGATCGGCACGTCCGGCAGGTACTTGAGCACGACGGAACAGTCGTCCGTGGCCTGGAAGTTGGGGTCGCCGGCGGCCACCTCGTAGGCGCGCTTGATCGTGGACAGCTTGAAGGCCTGCGGGGTCTGGCCGCGGCGCAGGCGGGAGCGGTCCGGGATCTCGGTGATGAACTCGCCGTCCTCACCGTGGGTGCGCGTGACGATGATGGTGTCCGCGGACGGGATGGCGACGTCGACGGCCTGGAAGCGCCCCAGCGCGATGACGCAGTCGTCGATGACGCGCTGCGAGAGCAGGGGACGCACGGCGTCGTGGAAGAGGACGTTGCGGTCCTCGCCCTCGGCCAGGCCCTCGCCGAGGGCCTCGATGGCGCGCTCGGTCGTCTCGTTGCGGGTGGCGCCGCCCTCGATGATCTTCTTGACCTTCGTGAACCCGGCCTTGGCGACGATCTTCTCGATGTCCGGGACGTATCCGGGTGCCATCAGCACGATGACGTCGTCGATCGAGTCGGCCTTCTCGAAGGTGGTCAGGGTGTGCTCGATGACGGCCTTGCCGGCGATCTTCAGCAGCTGCTTGGGGATCGACAGACCCACGCGCTGACCGGTTCCACCGGCCAGGATCACTGCGGTGGTACGGGGCTTGGCTATGTGCTGGGACACAGGTGACCTACCTTGTGGCGACTGGGAACTTCGAAATGGTCCCACTTGGGGTTACCGCAGTGCAAGGTGAGCGTCCTCGGCCGCATATGTGCGCGCAACCTGTCATTCACCTTGTACCCATGGTCCTTGCCGAGAGGCCCTCCGAAGGTCCCTGGAATTGCTGTGAGTAACGGCACAGGCTCACCGCGGCCCTGGCGCGGGCGCTTCGGGCCATGGTGTCCGGGCGTTCCCACGGGATCCCTGGACGATGTCCCCCGAACCGTACGCGACGTGGCGGCCGCGCGGGGGCCCGCGGGCCCCCCCCCCGGGGGGGGGTATCCCCCACCCGGCCGGAAGAGGCCGCCCCACCCGCGCCCCCCCCGCCCCC